>WRAC01000013.1 GCA_009780415.1 Defluviitaleaceae bacterium
ACCTTGGACACGTCTTTGAAATCGATCAAAGGGCTTCCGTTTGGTTCAAGCATATATTCAACCCCTCAATTTAGAAGCTTTGGTTAGAAGCTTGGCGGCGACGAAACCCACAGCAGCACCGCTTCGGTTTTTGCGTTATTTTGTACATAGTGCGGATCGTTTGCCTTATAATAAAAACTCTCGCCTTTTCTTACCTTGTTTTTTGCCTTGCCAAGATGCAGCGTTATACTGCCGCTTAAAACATATCCGAATACCTCGCTCTCGTAAGGCGGGTAGATTTCAGACTTTCCGCCCGGGTCAAGGCGCAGCAGTATCGGTTCCATTTCGTTTTTCTGAGCGTTTGGTATCAGCCAGTCGATGGTATGCCCCAAAATAGCGTTGTTGCGTTCAAAGATATCGTCGCGGGTAAATACCACCCGCTCGTTTTCGTCGCTGTTGAAAAAGTCTTTGAGGTTTGAACCAAGGCAATCCAATATATCCATCAAAGTCGCGATGGACGGGCTGACCTTATCACGCTCAAGCTGGGAGATGAAGCCTTTTGACAAGTCGCACCGCCCGGCAAGCTCTTCCTGTGTCAGGTTCATTTTTATGCGCAGTTGCTTTATCTTGCCGCCCAGTTCCATAATACCGCCGCTTCCGTTAAAACTAAATAGTAAACTTCATGTTTACCGATACTAAACTTTTCGCCAAGAGAAATTAAACCATATTTAGACAGGAAAGTCAACTACTTTTTTCGTATATTTCATTGACTTTTGCTATTGTATAAGATAGGATGTAAAAGGCTAAATATGCATATCAGCGATTTTAAAAGGAAGGATCAACCGGATGCTAATATTAAAAGATATCCATAAGCATTATAGGCTGGGCGAAATTGTTATTGAAGCCTTGAAAGGCGTTAGTATACAATTCAGAAAGAATGAGTTTGTTTCAATACTCGGGCCGTCGGGCTGCGGGAAAACTACGCTGCTGAATATTATCGGCGGGCTTGACCGCTATACGGAAGGGAATTTGGCTGTAAATCAGCAAGGCACGGAGAAATTTACCGACAGTGATTGGGACACATACCGCAACCGCAGGGTAGGCTTTGTGTTCCAAACCTATAACCTTATCCCGCATCAGACGGTTCTCTCGAACGTGGAGCTGGCCCTTACGCTTTCAGGCGTTTCCAAAGCCGAACGCAGGCGCCGCGCGATAGAGGTGCTGGAGAGGGTAGGGCTTGGCGACCAGCTTTATAAAAAACCCAACCAGATTTCCGGCGGACAGATGCAGCGCGTCGCCATCGCGCGTTCGCTTATAAATGACCCGGAGATACTGCTGGCGGACGAACCCACGGGCGCGCTGGATTCGGAAACAAGCGTGCAGATTATAGATATCCTTAAAGAAATTGCGAATGACCGGCTTGTGATAATGGTTACGCATAATCCCGATATTGCGGAGAAATATTCGACAAGGATTGTGCGGCTGCTGGACGGTAAGGTTATAAGCGATACCGACCCGTATACCGGCGGCAGGGCCGACGGTGAAATAACGGAGGACACCAAAAAGCAAAAAAAGCCCCATATGAGCTTTTCTACCGCTTTTTCGCTTAGCATTAACAACCTGTTAACGAAAAAGACCCGGACATTCCTGACGTCTTTCGCGGGCAGCATAGGCATTATCGGCATTGCCCTTATTCTGGCGCTGTCCAGCGGTATGCAGGCTTATATCTCAAGTGTTGAGCAGGATACCCTTTCGAGTTATCCTATTATGATTGAGCAAGTGACTATGAATATGAACGCCATGTTTACGGTTATGGGCGATATGCACGATTTCAGCGGCAGCCGCGAGCGCGAACCGGGCATGGTTTATTCCGACGATATTATGATAAGGGTAATAAACTCCATGCTGCGTGAGCTGCAATCAAACGACCTGGAATCGTTCAAGGCTTTTCTTGAAAGCGAGGAAAGCGGGATCGCGCCTTTGGTTAACGATATCAAGTATGGGTACAGCACTCCGCTGAATATATTTAAGTCCGATACATCGGACGGTGTTGTTCAGGTGAACCCGAACCAGCTTTTTGACATTATGGGAGTCGGGTACATTATGGATAACCCCGGCGCGCAGATGGGTATGCCCGGGCAGGCCGGGATGATGGGGCAGGTGGAGGTTTGGAGCGAGCTGCACGGAAACGGCGAACTTCTGGCGGCGCAGTATGACGTTATGGCAGGCAGGATGCCGCGGCATTTTGACGAGGTTGTTATCATCACGGACAGGCGCAGCAGGATAAATGATTTTTCCTTGTACGCGCTGGGTTTGATGGACCCGGGCAAGCTGACGGATATAATGAGGGTGATAGTTGAAGGAAACGAGGTTGAAAGCGAGCAGGTTTCGTTTACTTATGACGAATTGCTGGCGCTTACGTTTAAGCTTGTTTTAAATACGGATTTTTTTGAGAATATAAACGGTACTTGGGTCAATATGGGCGAAAACGAGGCGTATATGAAAAACGTAGTTGATAACGCGCAAGAGGTGAGGGTGGTCGGCGTCCTGCGTCCTGCCGAGAATTCCGCATTGCCCGCGCAGACCAGCGCAGTCGGCTACAGGCCGGATTTAATGACCCATTTGATAACGGCCGTAAACAGCAGCCAAATAGTGCGTGACCAAAAAGCTGATTCTGAGATAAATGTCTTTACGGGCAGAGCTTTCGACGACTATACTGACCCGCGCGAGGCGTTTGATATGACCTCATTAACGCCGCAGCAGATTATCGGCTTTATGACGATGGGCGAGGATGAGATTATGGCTATGATGCAAGCTTACATCCCGCAGCCAAGGGCGACGTACGAGGATAACCTGCTCCTGTTGGGCGTGTCCGACTTGAATAATCCCGGCAGCATAAACATATTTCCGAAAGACTTCGCTTCAAAAGATTCGATTATTGATATCATCAGCGCGTACAATGCCCGGATGGAAGCCGAGGGAAAGGATGAATCGGTAATCCAATACACGGATTTTGTCGGGCTTTTGATGTCCAGCGTCAGCAATATCATAAGATCAATCAGCTATATATTGATAGCCTTTGTCGCGATATCGCTTGTTGTATCTTCAATAATGATTGGGATAATCACCTACATCTCCGTGTTGGAGCGCACAAAAGAAATCGGAATCCTGCGCAGCATAGGCGCTTCCAAACGCGATATCTCGCTTGTGTTTAACGCGGAGACTCTGACTGTGGGCTTTGTGGCGGGGATGCTGGGTATCGGCGTTACACTGATGCTATGCATTCCCGCGAATATGATTATTAAGGCCTTGAGCGGTATCGCGGGGGTTGCGGTTCTGCCGCCTGCCGGCGGCGTGATATTAGTAGTAATCAGCATGACGTTAACCTTGATAGCCGGGCTTATTCCTTCCAAAATCGCGGCGAATAAGGATCCGGTGGTGGCGCTTAGGACAGAATAAATCAAACAACGTAAAAGGGGCGGAACACAAGGTCCGCCCCTTTTACGCTGCCATTTTCCTACGATATAACCCGGCAAGCGTTTACATAAGTCCTGTTATAATATGATTCGCTCAAGCTGGAGATTACTACGCCGCGCCTGTTGGAGCTGGACGAGTGGATGAACTCGTCGTTACCGATATAGATGCCAACGTGGGATATCCTGCTGCCTCCTGATGTAGCGAAGAATACCAGATCGCCGGGTTTAAGTTCGCTCCGTGCGATGATGGTGCCGTTTTTAATCTGGTCCCTTGACGAACGGTTTAACGTGATGCCGACGGATTTATACACCGTATACACGAACCCGGAGCAGTCAAACCCCGTGTTGGCGCTGGTTCCGCCCCATCTGTAGTTTGCGCCCAGATATTGCTTGGCGTTGCTGATAATCTGCGCGGACAGGCTGTTTTGCGCGGGGACTGCTTCCTGCGCGTCCTGCGCGGAATTTGATTCACCGTTGAAATATGTAAACCGTGAGCTTACATACCCGGATTCGCCGTGGTATGTAACGTAATGCCAGTCCGAACCCATTTCGATAACCTCAAGCTTGTTGCCGTTCGGTATGCTTTTGATTATTGAGGAGCTTGCGTTGGGTAAAGTCCGCATATTCAAGCCGTTGGTGCTTCCAACAACCGTCAGGTAATCATGCGTCCTCATCGTAAGGGCGTTTGCTTCGTGCTCCACATCCAGATATACGACAAAAGGCGTAGGCCCGTATTCCTGTAAATGTTCCAAAAGCCCGCCCAGTATGTCGGTTTTGTAAATATACGCGGACTGTCCGCCTAGATCAATGGCGTAATAATCGCCGTAATAACCGATTACGTTGAGGATTGAACCCATAGGCACCGATGCCGATACGGCGGAGAAGGGGGTAGGCTCGGTGAGTAAAAACGCGCCGTTTGCGCTGATAAGTCCCTCGGCTTGTATTATAGCCACCGAGGATAAGGGTATGTACACTGTTTCGCCTTCATGAGTGAATGTAATCCAGCCGTCCTCTTGCGCTTCAATGTCAATAACTTCGCCTTCTTCAAGGAAAAAGGCTATTCCCGCGCCGAGCCATGGGTTTGTGTATGCTTCCGCGAATTCATCAGATACAACGGCGATTGACTGCGCCTGCAGCTCCGTAATGTAATATGTACAAGCAATCAAGAATCCCAGCAAAACACCGGTCAGCGCCTTACATACCGCGCCACGGACAGATGGCCGCGCGCGCTGCTTCCAACCTGCCCTGCTCGGAACCTTCGATTCCTGCCCGGGCGGGCAAGCGGCCTCACCAATCGCCGTGCGCGCGACTATTAAGAGTGGCGCGGTATACATACCCCGTATCATTCGTACTCACCTCAAATGTTACAATTATATTACAATTATTATACGAATTATTAAGGTATATGTCAATAATATTTTGTAAATATTAATAAACAATATTTTCCAAGGAATTTTACTGATTTTTTACATAAAAACTCCTTGTACCGGCGAATATCATCATAATGCCGGAGAGACCAAATAATATTTTTCCCAGAACAAACGATACGGGTACGGAAAAAGCCGGCTCGCCATCGGGGCCCAAAGGCAGCGTAAGCGGATATTCGCTGAAAAAGCGGCTTCCGAACAGGTCAATAAACGCGGGCAGCGGTAATGAGCCGATTATTAACGTGGCCGCCATTACCGCGTATATTATATTAGGCTGTAAGCCGCCCGCCAATAAACCCACACCCATAATAAACAGCATTGCCGGTAGGAGCGTCAGCAAAATTGGTATGAGGAAAGCGCCGAACCCGTAAAACCGGAACACCGTACCGTAGAATACCAGGCTGAGCGCGATTACGGACAGAGAGATTATAACGTATCCGGCCGCCATCGCAGCGCATTTGACAAGGGTGTATTTCCCGGGGTCCGTTGGGGTGGCGAACGTCAGCTGTTTTACCTGTTTTTCGCTTGCAGAGTACATAAACGTAATGAAGAAGAGCATGGCGGTCAGAAGCAGGGGCAGCACACCCGCAAGGTACGCGCCGTAGCTCCAGCTTGAAAACGGGGCAGTGTACGCAACCCCAAGGATTATATTTCCGCGCAGCGTCATGAAGCTGTATATCAAGGTTACGGCAAGAAGTATTAAGAAGAATTTATTGATTATCAGCCGCTTAAGCTCGTATTTGAATATTTTAATCAAGTTTAAGCTCCTCCTCGGTAAGCCCGCAGGCGTCCAGAAATTCTTGATATGTCATTATTTCGTAAATGTTGGAGTTTGCTAATTCAAATAAAATCGCGTCGAAGATTTCTTCGCCTCCAACCAATTCCTCCGCTTTAAGGATTTTAAGCGGCATAAGGGAATACTTCGCGACCTGGGTTTCGCTGACCCTTATATGTGCCGCGAAGGACTCGGGCATGATGCTTAGATATTCGGGGTTGCGGCGGTAGAAGTTACGGTTCATGGAATCGACGGCCCGCTGCCATGCCTCGACATAATTCACCCGCGCGTATTCCTCACCGTATTTTTCCTTATACAAACGGTAGGTTGTGTAAACGGTAAGGCCCTCGGAGCTCCATTCGGGATGGATGCCATCATCCCAAATCATCCTGTTCAGCCCCCACCATTGATGGATGATCTCATGCGCCAATATTTCCATGCCCGCCGCGCCTTTCCACGGATCTGTCAGCGAATAAATGGAAAACGTAGTTTCGCCCATGTTGCTTACCCCGTGACCGGCGCCGCCGCCCATATTAAACGCGCTGGTTTGAATCAGCTTTAGCCGGTCATCCAATAAATAATGCAATGGGCCGAAACGCTCGGTGCAGAAATTGAATACGTCGATTAAAACCTGGTCGATGTTGTTTTCCTCAAGCAATTCCGTGAATTTGGCATGGTGATAGAACTCAACCGTAATATCATTTGCTTCCACTAAACGGTATACATAGTCAGACGCGTAAATGTTTAAATTATCACTGTGATGCGTGAGCGTCCATGTCTTTGTCCCGTCATTATTATCCAAAACGCCGGCAATTTCGCCCCTTGCGGCAAATAAAACCAAGTCACCGGGCAGAACTATTGCTGCCGTGACATCGGCGTTGCTTATCCCCATCGTGGGTATAAGGGAACCGGTTCTTAAATCCACATTTTCCCGGCTTATCTCATCGCCTCCCATGATTAGCGTGCTAAGGCCCCAAAGCATGGGATAACCGCCGTATTCAATAACCAGCTCCATCTCACCCCCGTGGGGAATGGCGAATTCTATATGTTTGGTGGTTAACTGGTCGTTTTTTAAGTCGGTAAACGGTATGGGCACGCCATCCAGCGTCATTGAATATACCGTGTACCCGCTGTTGATGGAAAACCTTCTCATCGCATCGCTTGTGTTTTCGGTAATGTTATAGGTTATGCGCCCTTTCATGCGTCCCCTGTTAAAATCGGGCGTCACTTCCGCCGATACCGCCGACGCGTTTATCCTTTCGCCGAGGTCAAAAAGCATATCCCAATCCACCTCTATCGGGGCATTATTATAAAAGGGCTGGGTTTGGTAATGGTATACGCCAAGCAGAATCATAACCGTTCCAATTGCAGGAAGGTAGAATTTTTTTATATTCCGAGGGATAGAGCCGAAAACGCCCTTTTCATACTTACGCGTGAACATAAACGACACAAGCCATGCCCCGCCCAGCAGCAAAAGCCATAGCTGGCGGTTATAAATACCCATGCGAAAAGGTTGGGCGTTTCCGAAAGCGTCGGAAAAGACATATAAGTTCGGGTTTATCCAGCGCAGGAGGAAATCATCGAATATTGGCCGGTTGAAAGCTAGATATGCACAGGCCAATACAGCTATGAAACTTACGTCCACCCTGCGGAAAGCCAAATAAAACACTGCCGCGAAAAGGCTGCCCATCCACATGCCGGGTATCATAAAAATCGAATAAGCTTTTATGTACAGCCCTAAATCAAAAAACTCTTCCATACTGTATGCCGTATAGGGCAGATATGCCAGCATTACCGCCAGCCCCGTTGCAAGGGAAACGGCGGTTATGGCGCCCATGCGCGCGGCATGGAGCGCCATAGGCGGCGCTATCGCGTCCGTCAGCACGGAGGTTTTGTATTTGCGTACCCTGTCAAGTTCAAGGAGCGTGAACAGCGCGAATAAAACAGGCACGGCCATCATACCGGTCATAACGGGATTGATTATCATTTGAGTGGAAGCGGTCTGTATCGGGTTCAACACGAAAAACGTAAAACCGAGTAAAGGGGAAATTGCCGTCAAAGCCGCGAATAACCAAGCGGATTTCGACTTGAATATCCTGATTGTTTCCACCCGCAGGTAGGACAGAAACCCCATATTACTCACTTCCCTTCTCAATCAAGTACATATAGGCGTCCTCCAGCGTCGGCTCCGCCGGTTCCGCGAAATAGGGAAGCTTTTCGGCAATGATGCGGCAGATAACGCCCCGGGCGGTATTTATGCGCGAGGTTATCTGATACCCGGCGGTGTTGCCGCCGTTTTGCTCGCAAATCCCCACATGGCCGTGGGCGGCTTGGATCAATTCATCGGGGCCGCCGTCGAACAGGATGCTGCCGTGGTTCATAACAATCAGCCTGTTGCAGATGGATTGCACGTCCTCGATGATATGTGTGGACAGCAAGACAATCTTATCCCGGGCGTTATGAGAAAAAAGGTTGCGGAAGTTGATCCGTTCTTCCGGGTCCAGCCCTACCGTGGGTTCGTCCAGAATAATCAGCCGGGGGTCGCCTATCAAGGCCTGCGCTATACCGACGCGCTGCTTCATTCCTCCCGACAGGGATCGTATTTTCGTTTTCTTCCTATCGCCGAGATTTGTTTCGTTTATGGCTTTGGCAATCGCCTCGCGCGGTTTTTTGATGCCTTTAAGCGCCGCCATATAATCCAAAAACTGCCATACAGTCAGTTCGTCGTAAAGCCCGAAGGTTTGCGGCAGATAACCTAAAACGCTTTTCAAGTATTTTTCATTGTTATTCAGCGGCTTGCCATCCAGCGTTATACCGCCGGCCGTTGGCAGCAGCGCCGCCGCCAGCAGCTTCATAAGCGTGGTCTTTCCCGCGCCGTTGGGCCCCACAAGCCCTATCATATTGGGACTTGTGAAGTCCATTGTCACATTGTCCAGGGCCTTTTTTCCGCCCTTATAAGTCTTTCCGACATTCTGCATGGATATTGTCATGTCGTCCTCCTCATATTGATCACTACAAACGTAGTGACGATAGCCAAACATAGGGGCGAACTGTGATCACCCGGTTTAAGCTGATTTTAAAACATCAATATCTAAACGGCGTGAGTGCGCGGCTGAAGCTCCAGTAACCGTCTAAGCCGTTCATTAGTTGCAGCGCGCTGTTCGCGGTAAACATATCCGTTTTCGATTCAAACGACGGCATATCGATTATCATATACCGGTCCGATGTTATTTCGCCGTCAATAATTAAATCAGCGCAGTCATAGATAAAACTATGTATTACACCACGGAAGCTTGTGCCAAAAGCGTGTTTGGAGAAGGAAAGGTCATCAGGCGGCGCATCGGTAAAACCGATTAATTCAAAGGCGTGCCGCTCGTTTGAAACGGTTTCGCCAATCCAGACCACGGCGTATGCGCTTTCAGCATTATCGGTGACCGCTATCGCGTACGCCGTCAAAATATCTGAATGCGGTGATAATACGGACGCGGATATGCTGGAAACGGACGAAATGCTCACCATGCCAATAGGCAGCATAAGCACGGCCAAAACAACCGCCGTTATCCGCGAACTAATTGTCGGCTTACGCAAACGCATTATATTGACAATCCTGTTTTTTATATCCGGCGAGGCCAGCGGCATGGAAAACACCGGGCGGACGGGCAGCACCGGGGCAAGCTCCACAAGCGCGCGGGCATATTCGGCCTTGCTTTCATATCCAATGCTCTTCACAACCGCCGCGTCGCAGCGGAACTCCATATCCATCTTTATTAATATCCGGCACAGCCAAACCAGCGGATTAAACCAATGGATACATACAAGCCCAAGCCACAGCACGTTAAAAAGGCTGTCAAAATGGCGTATATGCCGGATTTCGTGGATTATGGCGTGTTTGGACTGTATGTTGCCTTTTGCGGGAAAATCCAAGGGCAGTATTATTCTGGGCTTCAACACCCCGAATGTTATCGGCGTTTTTACATGCTCAGACGTATGTATTGTGACGCGCCGTTTAACGCCGCTCAGATATGCGTTATATTCGGCGCTGTAAAAGGTCTTCGCGCCGGAAAAATATCTGCCCAGGCGTATGCGCTGGATCAGGAAGAAGCAAGCCAGCAAAACCATTCCCGCGGCCCAAATTATTTCCGGCAAATAGCCCGCTGTTTTGTATGCGGCGTTTGCTTCGCCCGTAATATACGGTATAGTATCAAAAACAAAAGTATGCTGGATGATTGTAGTCGTGATATTATACATCGCCGGTGAAACGACGAACTGAACGGGCGCGTAATTAGGGATAAATAACGGCCATATAAACGCGGCAAACACGCAGACCCATAAAACGGCCGTCAGCGAATGGGGCAGCTTCCGCCGCGCGAAAGGGCGGATAACCATAACAAACAACGCCATTACGCTTGCCGAAACAGTCGCCTGAAGCACATACGTGAATGTCGTCATAACGATACATCCCCGCTGTCGATCAGTTTCAGCAGAATATTTTTCTCCGCTTGGGAAATCGGCTTTTTATCCAGAAATGCCTGTACGAACATACCGATTGAACCGTCGTACAAACGCTCCACCATGTCGGCGGCTTCGTCGCGGAGTATCTCATCCTTTCCATGCACGGCGGAGCAAATAAAACCGGGATCCCTGCGCTTGACGGCGCCTTTCTTGATAAGGCGGTGGAGGAAGGTGTATGTAGTGTTCTTCTCCCAGCCAATCTCGTCGCGGGCGGCATCCGCTATTAATGTGGCTCTGGCTTCGCCTATCCTCCACAATATATCCATCACCATTATTTCGGAATCGCTTAACTTAGTATTAACAAGGATACCCCCTCTCACTACATTTGTAATGATATCATGGGGTATATGTATTGTCAACATATTTTTTACGCAGAAGGCATAGCTTATCTTCGCACCGGCGGCATTGCAGGTTTTCGTTGGTTTCTTGCGTAAAGTAATTGGGTTTTGTATAAAACGCTACTTCCCAGCGTATCAAAACGGTTAGCGAGAGCAGAATCAGGCTTATCGAATAAACGCTGGGATACAGTATCATGGGTATACACATCATAAAATAATCCCAATTATAAATGCGGCATACAACGCAGCAGCGGTTCCGCATGAATAAAACTTGAAAAGGGCAGAAGATAAGTATAAAAACAAGGTCGAATACAGCGTAAGCAAGTACGATAAGCAAAACCGCCGCGGGAGTCAGCAAACCCAATTGATGAAGCAGGAAAAGCACGGTTGCGGTGATTAAAAACCAGGAAGAAATGCTTAAAAGCGCGCCTTTTTGCGTTTTCTTGCTTTTTGGAGTAATAGCGGATAAGGGAGCGGGGCTGTAAGAGCAGGTGAAGTGCTTGCGCGCTCCCATGGAGATACGTTTATTTGGGATAATTCGATACAGCATATCAACGGTAAGTGAAATCCAAATAATAAAGAGAAATAACGCGTTAAGCCCTATATCCGGAATTACGGTAAAATTTAATTTATCAACATCGGCAAAAAACAGGTAAAATGCCATGGCAAACAGAAATACCCGGAATATAAGCTTACATACATGGCGAAGGAACATTCTACTGATGCGGATCCCCTCTCTTCCAATTATATATTACCATAATGTAACAATAATTGGAAGCAAAGTTCCCGCCGTTAATAACGCAAGCCCGGTAAGGCTCCGCTTAGAAAACCGTTCGCCCAGGAACAGCCGGGCAAAGCCCATTGTTAATACAACGCTTAATTTATCTATAGGCACAACATGGCTGGCGTTCCCAAGCTGCAATGCCCTGTAAAAAAACAGCCAGCTTGCGCCGGTGGCCGCACCGGACAGCAAAAGGAACATCCAGCTTCTCCGGTCTATTTTTCCTATGTTTTTTTGGCCTTTGGTAATGAAAACCATCAGCCAGCTCATGGGCACAACAGCCATCGTCCTTATAGCCGTACCCAAATTCGCCTCAATGTTTGCAATGCCTATCCTTCCCAAAACCGCCGTAAGGCTGGCAAAAACCGCCGCCAACAAAGCGTAGAACAGCCAGCCGCGGCGGTTTTTGACACCCTTATCCTTTTTCAAGTCCAGCATCAGCCATGTACCCGCCGCCATAAGCGCCATTCCCGCAACCGTAAATCCGCCCATAGGCTCGCGCAGAAAGATAAAGGCCAAAATCATGGTCAGGATCGTACTGCTCTTGTCTATGGGAACCACACGGTTCACGCTGCCGAGTTGAAGGGCGCGGAAAAAACAGAGCCATGAACCCCCGGTCGCCGCGCCCGACAGGATGAGGAAAATCCACGTCCTGCCGTCCACATGCCGGATATGGCTGCCGGAGCCCGCGACAAGCACCATAAGCCACGCGAAGGCTAATACAACCATCGTACGTATGGCTGTAGCCAAATGAGAATCAACGTTTCTCAGGCCGATTTTTGCCAGAATCGTCGTCAGCGCGGCAAAGACGGCTGACCCTGCCGCGTGAATAATCCAGTTTTCCATTTATCAATCCTCAATTATATCTATTATTTTACTTACTTTACCCAGCGGCGGTCTGAACGTTTTATATATGGCAACGCCGCATTCAGCCAAGCCGCTTATCACAACTATGATAATGATTATAATAAATACAATGCCCGCCGGGTTATCAAACGCGCCGTGGAATGGGACGGCGTACCGGATGTTTTCAAAGGCGTCCCACATGAAGGAGGGGAAGAAATCAGGCAAATCGTTGTTAAATATAACCGGTCTGCTGAATATATACAATACCGCGCAAATACCGGCCAGATTGCTCATTATAACTGCCGCGCAGACAGCGGGTGTCCAGCGCCGGACAATTATCTTCATAAAATATTCCGCCGCGCCAAATAAAGCGGAGATAATGATGGCGGGGATACAAGCCTTGAGGAAATCAACGTGGAAGGTATTTAGGATTATTCTATCGGCTCCAAAATTTATAAAAACGGCGGGCATAATCCCAACGCATACCATAACGGCTATCATCGAAAACACAACCAAAACGATCAGACCGCCAATGCTTTCGGTCAGCGGGATGGCGTTTTTGCCCTTTTGCGGCACCGCCGGGAGGTCTTGGGGCTTCCACTCCCGCTGTACGCTGCCCGCGCCGCTTGTTCTTTCGTAGATTATGAAACCGACGGTTGTCCAGAACGCGGCTTGGAACGCGGCATTTAAACCCATTGATAATCCTCTTGTTACCGTGTCTCTGATTATTCTTGTCATGAAACGGGATATGGCAGCCGCCTCCGTGCCGAAAGCGTTTATTATACCCATAATAACGCCGATAGCGAGCGCAATGCCGCCGATTGCGAAAACCACTATTTTAAGCACGCTGATGTATTCATCATATACCGCCGGGGATATAAGATACCTTTGTTTTTGCATGTATTTGCCCGCCAGTAAAGACGGCGGCCCGAACTGGCTGATTACGGCCATTTTAGCGTTGTCGTCCGCGTCGTCCGGCAGCATGTCGTAGATGTTGGCCCTAAGTTCGTTGCCGACCTCCTCCCTGTCCTTTTCGGGGAGCCGCCGCGTTACATCGTACAGATACCGCTCAATTACGTCTGTCATAGTATTCGTCCCTCCTGCAAATGTTTGCGATGCTTTTCTGCATTTTTTCCCATTCCGTTATCAGCTCGGCATATATTTTGACGCCTTTTTCGCTGATGGCATAATACTTTCTAGGCCTGTTTTCGCTTGTGTCCCAAACGCTGACTAGAATCTCCTGGCTGTCAAGCCTGCGTAAAAGCGGATATAATGTGTTTGCCTCTATGTCTATCCCCTTGCTTTGCAAGGTTTGAAGCAAATCATAACCATAACGCGGACCGTCTAAACAGCCTAATACCGCCAGCATCAGGCTTCCACGCCTTAGTTCTGTTACAAAGCTCTGTACTTGTTCATTTTCAGGCACAGTAATCACCTCAAAACTATTATATTGTATGACGCACACTATTGTCAAGATAAATTATTCAGAAAATAAAATATTATTTTTAACCACAGAAAACACAAAAAAACACAAAATAAAAACATGAAAACAGGCCCGGGAGGGGGATTCCAAGGCCTGTCTTGTGTTACACGTGATATTTAAACATGTATCTTAGTTATATCTGCGTTTTCTTGCTGCTTCCGATTTCTTTTTACGGCGAACGCTGGGCTTGTCATAATGCTCACGTTTGCGAACTTCGCCCATTATCCCGGCTTGCGCGCAGCTTCTTTTAAAACGTTTCAACGCACTGTCAAAGGATTCGTTTTCCTTTATTCTTACTTCCGACATCAAAATCCCTCCCTCCGTACGCTGACTGCAATATCCATCGCAAAAAATGGACAGTAAATAGATTATACACAAATTGTTAGCGTAAGTCAATCTTTTTTCAGGTAATTTTCCATAATTTAGTTAAAACATATTATGGCTGCTCAAAATCCTGATCATGGGCGAAGCCTTCGTTGTTTTCGGTTTCTGTATCCTCATCCTCATCCTCGTCATCGTCGTCAAAAAGCTCGTCACCGAAGAAATCATCGTCGAAATCACAATCACAACGCAGTGTTTTAACGGCCTTAACTATAACCGCGGCAATAAAAGCCAAGAACACCGCCGCCCCTGCTAAAATTAATATTTTCTTGATAATACTGCCGTCCTTAGAATTACAGCATTTCATGATTATCCTCCTTTTTGCGGTTCCCTGCGCGGCCCTGAGTAGCCCCGCGCAGCCCAAATTCCGTCATATTCATTATATGCGCGGTTCATGATCTGCCTTTCGTCATGAAATTTCAAAAGATGGAAGGCTTCATGCCGCTTGTAAAACCCGGCGTCCGAGAAAAATTCTTCGGCCTGGGGCTTGCTGACGAAGGTATTTGACAACATCAGGTACCAGTGTACGGTTTTATTTACCATATCTCCCGATACCCGGAAATTGTATTGCGTTTTGCCTATATATTTAACAATTTTTGCCGTTATGCCCGTTTCTTCCTTAACCTCACGGAGCGCGGTCTGCTTGAAGCTCTCGCCTTCTTCCACCGAACCCTTTGGAAGCACCCAGCCCAGATATTTGCCGTTTTGGTTTTTATATAACAGCAGAACCTTACCCCTGTTTATCACAACACCC
Source organism: Defluviitaleaceae bacterium (assembly GCA_009780415.1). Classification (GTDB taxonomy): domain Bacteria; phylum Bacillota; class Clostridia; order Lachnospirales; family WRAX01; genus WRAC01. The sequence continues at coordinate 14,753 of WRAC01000013.1, forward strand.
CCGCAGCTTACCGCTTCACTCACATATTATCCTCCGTTCGCGGCGTGTTAATATAACCTATAAAGTATAACCCATTTGCGTGCTCGTTTCAAGCTTTTCTTTTAAAAGGTGAAATCTCCAGGTGTCTTTCCATCTGACGCAAGCCGTTATGCCACATAAAAATCATCAGCGGAACGAACAACACCAACAGAACCGGCTGCTGCGACAGGAGAAGGAAATCGTATGCGCCGTGCAGCAGCCACGTGGCTGTGAACGCGTTGACCAGATACCCGGCGCGGCGGCTTGGGTCAAAGCGCGCCATAGCAAAATAGTACCCGGTGGTAACGGCGAACAGCGCGTGGGCGGGAATGGATATGGACGCGCGAATTAAGGCCGTACCCAGGCCGCCAAGCTCCGGGTGAAAGATATAGAGAATATTTTCCAGCCACGCGAACCCAAGGGCGATAAAAACCGAATATACAATGCCATCGAAAGGCTCGTTCAGGTTCGCGTTATACCAAGTAAGCAGGAACAAAGCCAGAAACTTGAATGCCGTTTCCGTCAGCGCCGCTACAACTACACCGCTGAAAAAGGCCTCGCCAATGATTCCGGTAACTGGCATAAAACCGGCTATTACCATTTCTGTCTGGATAATGGGATAAGTTATCGCCAAACCCGTGATAACGCCTACAACCAGCAACCGCAGCGGTTCTTTCTCGTACCTGTCGCGTATATAAACATAGAAAAGCACCGCCAGAACCGGCGCGATGCCAATTGTAAAAAGCAACATGCAATCCCGCCTTTTTTATTAGTTTGCTTTTAATCCGGCATGTTTATACAATGAATTGGATTTGACTTTTGCACGTATACATGTTAGAGTTAAAGAATAAATAATGATTGGAGGCTACATAATGAAGAAACGCTTTTTTACGCTTTTTGCTCTTGTTTTTTCCGCCGCTTTGCTGTTCGCGGCTTGCGGCTCCGGCGCTGAGTTCGGGGATAGTTTCGCGGAAGCCCTTGCGGTATATGAAGAAAATGACTTTGACGCGGAGGTACTGGTACAGCTTACTCCAATGGAGATTGTTGAAATTGCCGCGGAACTGAGCGCTACGGAGACGTCTTCAGTAATAGCGACGCAGATTTTTGTCTTAATGGATTTAATGGGTTTGACCATGGGTACGGTTGAATTGGATATAATCACGGCCGTTATCGCTGATGACGGGGAAGTCGCCGCTTTCGCGATGGAGATGTTTTTGAGCATGGATATGCTGGGAATGGAGGAGCAGGAATTTATTACGCTGTATTATTATGATGGCGTAGCTTATTCATATATCGACGGAGTGGAGGAGATATTAGAAACGGAATTTGATGTGTTTAAGGAGGAATTTGATGAAATGCTGCAAGAATTCGGTATGGGCAGTATAGGCCTTGATTTTACCGAATTGGAAGAAATAACCGAATTGGTTGATTTCTATGTCACCGATGACGGCATTATAATGGAGTTTGTGCTGGACGGCACGGCCTTTGGCGCGATGGACGGCCTTATTGGGGATTTCATGGACGGTTTTATGGGTGAGATGATCGGCATGGAGGAGGGTCTGTCCTTCGGCGATGTTATGCTTACGGTGGGTATTGACTATGATGGATACCTCAGAAGCGTAACCATTGAAACCGTGATATCCGTGGAAATGGAAGAACTGCCTGGTTTTGCGATTGGTGTTGGGGTCTCTTTCACACAGTTGTACGCTGCTTTGGGTGATGAAGTAGAGATTGAGTTGCCTGATGATTTGCTTGAGTATCAATTAGTTGATTCATTTTAAAGGAGGATTATAATGAAAAACAGATTTTTTGCGCTTATCGCGCTGGTAATTGCCGCTTCGATGACGTTCGCGGCCTGTGACGCCGCTTCGTTTGAGGGCTTTGAGGAAGCCGTAGGGATTTACGCGGATAACGGCTTCGATATGGATGAGCTGCTTGAGCTCCCCGCTATAGATATCGTGACGGTCGCCAGTGAGATTATCGAGGAAACCGGTTCTTACTTAGTTGAAATGATGATGTTTATGGAGATGCACATGATGGGCTTAACCATTGACATGGAGATGTTCACGGTTGCGGCCTATGCTTTTATTGATGGTGAAAATCTTGAATTTGCGTCAGAATCGCTGGTTACCGCGTCAATGCTGGGAATGATAATTGAAGAGGAATTTACCGCGCTTTACTACAGGGACGGTGTAATGTACACATATGAGCTGGGTGAAATGACCATTATGGAATTTGATATGGAGTCCATGATAGATAATATTAATTCCATGACGCCGGCTTTGATGGAGGATTACACCCTGACAGGTTTTGAACTAACAGAGGACGGCGTTCTCATGGAGTTTGCGATCAGTGATGATTTGATTGACAACAGCCTTGATTTGCTTATGAACACGGGCTTTGGGGATATAATGGGTATGGATGCGGAGGTACTGGAGGTACTGGATGATTTAGAATTATCGTTCTCAAATATGTCCATGACGGTGCTGATTGGTTTTGACGGCTACATTAGCATTATGATAACCGAAATGTCCATGTTTATGGTAGTTGAGGGCTTGGAAACAGAAATGGACATCTTAGTAATAATGGAATACACCCAAATCGGCGGAGTGGAAGTGGAGTTTCCCGATAATTTGGAAGATTACAAATAGAGCGATCCGTGACTGCATAAGGGGGCGCACATAGTGCGCCCCCTGAATTTTTGTTATATGGATAATGTTAAATCAAGCACATACGAAGTTAAGAACCTATTAATTGGGAATTAGAACAATCCCCAAAACCTTCATTTGAACATTAGAATATCCGTTATACTCATTCACATCTATATTAAAAGCAATATCCATCTTTAAAGGAAAACAGGCATCCAGCGCGGAGGCGAATTCATCGTACTTGCCAAACGCAATGCCCTTGAGTTTGCGGGATGTGCCAAAGGTAAACCTAAGCGTTTTTTTATCCGAGCCTATGCGGTCAATTGATTCGCATATGATGTTTCGCATGGTGAAAACCGGCTCGGGGGTATCCGGCCCGAAGGGCGCCAGCCGCGCCAGTTCCAGGGCCAGCTCCATTGTTACGTCCTCCGGGCATAAATCCGCGTCGATGTAGAGTTTTTTTACAAAATCGGCGTCGGTCAGAGTACAGGCGCCGTTCAGCCGTTTTCTCAACTCATCTATGTATTCCTCGCGCATGGTCAGGCCCGCCGCCATTTCATGCCCGCCGAAACGCTTGAAAAACTTCCTGTGCGCGTACAACTCCTCAAAAATGTTATAGCCGCTTACAGACCGCGCCGAACCCTTTACATATCCCGGCACCGAAGCCTTTGTCAGCACAATTGCCGGATGGTTTGAGGTATCTTTAACGCGCCCGGCCACAATTCCGGCAATGCTTTCGGGCATATCCGCGTCAAATAATACGTAAACATTTTGGTTTTCCAAACGGACGGCCTCAATCATCTTCTGGGCGTAATTGGACGTAAGGCGCTTGCGTTCGTCATTCAGCCCGGATAACACCCCAGCCAGTTCATATGCCCGTTCTTTATCACTCACCGAATCGCCCAGTAAAAAAAGCTCCACGGCCAGATCAGCTTTTTCCAGTCTTCCCGCCGCGTTTATGCAAGGCCCTATAATATACCCCGTTTCATATACGCCGATTTGCTTGCCCAAAAGGCTGCGAACTAAAAGGAGCGCGTTCAGCCCCGGATTTGAGATTCCGCGGCTTATAGCCGCCAAACCGTTTACCGCTATTACACGGTTTTCATCGGTCATCGACACTATATCGCAAACAGTGGCAAGCCCGGCAAACGCAAGCAACTCGCTGTCCATCTCATGAAAGTCCGCCCCGGCGTGTTTAAACAATTCCTCCGCGAATTTATAACACAAAGCCGCCGCGCACAGATGCTTGAACGGATACGCGCAGTCCGCGCGCTTGTGGTCTATAATGGCGTTGGCTTCCGGTAATTCCTCGCCGGGTTCGTGATGGTCTATAACAACCACGTCCATATTAAGCTCCCGGGCCAGCCTTATTTCCTGTACCGCTGATATGCCGTTGTCGCAGGCGATAATAAGCTCTGTACCCGATTTTGCCAAAACCTCGACAGCGGCGGCGTTCATGCCATAACCCTCGTCCTCGCGCCCCGGTATATAGTACGAAACAACACCGCCAAGGCTCCTTATCGCCTTGACCAGAATAACCGTGCCGGAAACGCCGTCAACGTCATAATCCCCGTAAACCGTTATCTTCTTGCCCGTTATTATGGCCCCGTATGTAATCGAAACGGCCTTGCCCATATCCATGAGCAAAGCCGCATCATACATAAACTTACGTGCCGGGTTAAGAAATTTTATGGCGGAATTCTTGGAGCGTATACCACGGTTTGCAAGCACTTTAGCTGTTATGGGACGGACGCCAAGGGTCTTTGACATAAGCTCCAAATCCGCGTCCGTTTCAAGATAGACCCATTCTGCGTTCATGCGGCAGTATCCGGCTTCTTCCGAGATTCAAAGACATGCAGAATACTCCCTGCCAGACACACCGACGTATACACGCCGAATATTATGCCCAGCATGATGGGCAGGGCAAACTCACGTATGCTCTGCACTCCGAAGATAATAAGGCAGAGGACGGGGAACAATGTGGACACGGTTGTATATAAGGAACGTGTAAGAGTCTGGCTTACGCTTTTGTTTATCAACACTCCGGAATCCTCGCGGGGGAGAAGCTTTCTGTTTTCACGGAGACGGTCGAAGAGGACGATTGTGTCATTGGACGAATATCCCAACACCGTAAGGATCGCGATTATAAACGAGTTGTTCAGCGTAATGCGGAATATTGCGTAAAAACCGATAAGTACCAAGGTGTTTACCAGCAGTTTAATGATGGTGGACGCGCCGATTTTAACATCCCTGAAACGGAACGCGATGTAGCAGAACATTGCGCCCAGCGCGGCGAAGACTGCGGTTATGGCGGTGCGTTGCATTTCACCTGAAACGGTTGCGCTGACATCCTGGGTAGTAATGTCGTCGTTGTGAAGCTGCGGATAAGCGTTTTTTAAGGCATCCTTCAATTCCCCCAGGGTTTCCGTCCCGGACGAGCGCATCGTTATTTGCAGCTCCGACGCGCGGTTTACCGATTGGACGCGCGGCTGCTGGCCCGTTACCTCATTTACGATCCGAGCCACATCGTTCCTGTTGACCTCCCGCCCGAAGTCAACGGTCATAGACGTGCCGCCGGCGAATTCAACGCCGTAGCTGAACATTCCATTGCCCATCGGGCCGTTTACGGCGATAAATACCAGCGACAGCGCAAGCAAAACGGCGGGAACGATAAAATGTATCTTTTTGTTTTCAACAATCCGTAAAGGTTTTTGCCTTAATGAATCCAATTTAAAGATATTAGAACCCACCGCGTACTGGGAGGGTTTGTTTATACCTATTGCGTAGAAGCTTTTTAATATAGTGCGGGTAATAATAATCGCCGTGAACATGGACACCGCTATACCTATACAGAACGTGACGGCAAAGCCCTTTACCGGGCCTGTTCCCAGTGCATAGAGGATTACGCCGGCTATAAAACTGGTTATATTACTGTCTATTATAGCGGCGAAGGCGCGTTTGAAAGCCGTATCCATAGCGGAGCGGAAGCTGCGGTTTGTGTCGCCCAGTTCTTCCTTCAACCGCTCAAAGATGACGATATTCGCGTCTATTGCCATGCCAACGGAGAGTATGATACCGGCAATACCGGGCAGTGTGAGCGTAACGTTGAACGCGCTAAGTATAACAAGCATAAGTCCCACATATATAATGAGCGCCAAGTCAGCCGCAAGCCCGGCGGCTTTATAAACTGCCGCCATAAAGATTAATATAAGCGCCATGCCTATCAAGCCCGAAATAATGCTGGCGTTAAGCGCGGTTTCGCCAAGGGTTGCGCCGACGCTGTACCATGTCATAACCTCAAGGGAAAACGGCAGCGAACCCGCGCGGATCAACGCCGCCAGCTCTTCGGCGGACTGCGGCGTGAAATTGCCCTCTATTACGCAGCTGCCGTCCGTTATAACCGTGCCTACCACCGGGGAGGACAGAATCTCATCGTCCATCAGTATATATATAACATTGCCCATATAATTGCGCGTGGCTTCCGCGAACAGGGCGGCGGCATAGTCGTCAAATTCCAGCGCGACAAGGTTAATTACGCCCTTTTGCGGGTCTTGGTATGTTTCCCTTTTGGCGCTTCTTATGTGCGAACCGTCGAAGATAACCTCACCGGGGCCGTCCGGGCCGGGCGCCGCGAAGGTTACAAGAGCTGTGCGCCCGATGTCCTCGATGGCGCGCTCCGCGTCGTCAACGCCGGGAATGTCAACCTGGAAACGGTTGCTGCCAACCGTGGCGACGGGAGCTTCGGTATACCCGCGCCTGTCAAGGCGTTCGCGTATCATAGTCATTACGCTGGACATTTCTTCCGTTGAGGGGTTGGCTTTGTCCGCCTGGTAAACGATGCTTACGCCGCCCGCCAAATCCAAGCCCTGTTTGATGTTACGGACGCTTAAAACATCATTGCCGATACCTGTGAATGAAATGGTTATCAACCCGGCGGCTACCACGGCAATTGCTATTAATGTGTACAAACCCTTGCGCTTTACGTTAGGCAAAATTCTCTTCCTTCCCGGTGTTTAAATAAACTAAAACACGCAAATCATTATAACATAAAATAATTTTTATGCAATATAATAATACTTTGATTTTTTTCGGTTTTTGTGTTATAATATAAGATAAGGAAAATTGTGCGGAAATTGGTAAGGGGTGAAGTTGTGTTTGCCATTGGTGACAAGGTAGTTTATCCGCTGCATGGCGCGGGCATAATTGAAGGTCTTGAGGAAAAGAGGATTGACGGGGCGGTGCAGAACTATTACGTGCTGCGCCTGCCTGTCGGCAACCTCAAGATCATGGTGTCTGTAAAAAGCGCCGAGGGCATGGGCATCCGCAGAGTTATGCCCAGCGGAGAGCTTCTGGACGCGATGGCAAGCGTTATTACGCTTCCCGTAAAAATGAACGATAACTGGAATTTGCGTTATAAAGAAAATATGGAAAAAATCCGTACAGGCTTTATCAGCGAGGCCGCGGAAGTGTTCCGTAACCTCCGCCTGCGCGAACGTGAACGCGGACTAAGCTCGGCGGAGAAAAAGATGCTCACTACGGTGAAACAAATAATCCTGTCAGAGATCATCCTCTCTCACGACATAGAAAAATCGTTCGCGGAGGAGATTCTTGAAAATACCTTCCGTGATGTTGTGGATGTGGTATAACGCGGAGGCAGCCTTCCCGGCCGCCCGCTTGCCAGAACCATACCCGTTGTCCATACCGTTTGGAAGGGCATAATGCCCTAAGAAGTACACGCTGTAAAATATTTATGTTATTATTGTTAATCCCTTCACAAAAACCGCAGGGCCTGATTCAATCATCCCTGCGGTTCGTTCTTTCCCTGAACTCATGCTCCTCGTCGCGCTTGCGGTCACGTTCCGCGATAGCGTCGCGTTTGTCGTACAGTTTCTTACCCTTCGCCAGAGCGATGTCTATTTTAACATAGCTCCCTTGAAAATACGCCCTCAGCGGCACAACCGTGTAGCCTTGACGCGTTATCGCGCCGTTCAGCTTATTTATTTCCCAGCGGTTCAGAAGAAGCCGCCGCTTGCGCAGGGGGTCGCGGTTAAAGATGTTCCCATGCTCGTAGGGGCTGATGTGCATGTTTACGACAAATGCCTCGCGCCCGGCGATTTCGATGTAGCTGTCCTTGAAATTGCAACGCCCGGCGCGCATGGATTTTACTTCCGTGCCCGAAAGCTCGATCCCGGCCTGATACGTGTCCTCGATATAATAATCGTGGTACGCCTTCTTATTTTGGGCGATATTTCGTATAACGGTCTTTTTTTCTTGGTTCTGGTTGGTTTGCATCAGCGCAGCCTTCTCCCGTAAGCGTCGCGGTAATAGCCGCACAGTATGGCAATCAAGTCTAAAATCCAGCCTATGCCGAACATTCCGCCCGTCAGCAGCCATAAAACGCCCGTACCGATTTTGCGCACATAAAAACGGTGAAACCCGGCAACCCCGAAGAATAGGCACAGCAAAAGCGCAAGCACCCTGTTGTACGGGCTGAACCCGTAAATGGCGTAGTCATGGACGTAAACCGCCGGCATCGGCGGCCCGCAATAACGCTCATCGTAGGGCTTTTCCTCATAAGGGTTCGGCGGGTCCGGCGGGCCTGTGTAACGGTAGCCGCCGCCCGTATTCTGGAACAGAAGCTTGACATGCTCCTTGCAGAAAAACTTACCGTCCACCTCTACCAAGCAATCCGCGCAAAACAGCTTGCCGCAATGCACGCAAGCTCCTTTTGCCATCCCCTGGCTATGAATATGGCAATACATATCATCATCTCCTAAATAACAACAGTATATCTTTTGATAATATGTACGGCGCCTTTCACATAAAGTTTACGAAAAACGCCATTTTGCTAAAACACAAAATTAACTAATTTATTAGGCACATAAATTTCTTTCAAAGGCTGTTCCTGCGGGAATTTCGGCTTTGCCGCCGTTCTTGCCGCCTTAATAATTTCTTCCTTGTCTGAACCCGCCGGCACGGAAATATTTTCGCGCACCTTGCCGTTTATCTGGATAACAATAGTAATTTCATCCACACGTAATGCGCTTTCATCGCATACAGGCCATTTTTGCGCGAACAGCGGCGTGCTATGGCCGGTGATTTCCCACATTTCGGCGGATGTAAAAGGCGCGAAGGGGGCAAGTAGTATAATCAAGGTTTCCAGCGTTTCCTTGTCCACTCCGCTTGATTTTGATAAATCAAGCAGTTTGTTAACGCCTTCCATAAACGCGCTTACGACGGTATTGAACGAAAAGGCCGCCAGTCTTTCAGTCACGTCCTTAATCAGCTTGTTCCGAGCGAAAAGCAGCTCCTTCGTAGGCTTCGCGGTTTTGCCCGCGTTTTCTGACACCAGCTTCCAAGCTTTGCCCATAAATCGGAACACGCCCTCGATACCGTTTTCGTCCCACTCCGAATCCATCTCCGGCGGGCCGACAAACAGGATATACAGGCGCGGCACATCCCGCCCGTAACACGCAATGATATCGTCTGGCGAAATGTAGTTGCCCTTGGATTTGCTCATTTTCGAACCGTTTAAATTGATCATGCCGTTGCAGAAGAAGCGCTTGAACGGCTCCTCAAAGTCCACAACGCCGATATCGTAAAGGAACTTGGTATAAAACCGCACATACAGCAGATGCAGCACGGCATGCTCAACGCCGCCAATATATAAGTCCACCGGCACCCATTTCTTCATGGCCTCCGGGCTTATAGGGGCTTCGCTGTTATGCGGGTCGGCGAAACGCAGATAATACCATGACGACCCGGCCCAGTTGGGCATGGTGTTGGTTTCGCGTTTTGACGCCGCGCCGCATTGCGGGCAGGGCGTGTTTACCCATTCCTCTATGCGGGAAAGAGGCGATTCGCCCGTATCCGAAGGTTTGTAGGATTCGACATAGGGAAGCTCTACCGGCAACTGAGCGTCCGGCACGGGAACAACGCCGCAGATCGGGCAGTGAATCAGCGGGATTGGCTCTCCCCAATAGCGCTGGCGGGAGAAAACCCAGTCACGGAGCTTGTAGTTGACCGTTTTTTTACCCAGGCCTTCTTTTTCCAGGTGATTCGCAACGGATTCGATAGCGTCCTTGCTTTTCTGCCCGTTAATGAACCCGGAGTTCACCATCACGCCTTCACCCGCGTAAGCGGCTTCCATTATGCCTGTATCATCTTCATCCCTGGCAATAACGCGCCTGATTACAAGTCCGTATTTGCTTGCAAACTCAAAGTCCCGCTCGTCATGGGCCGGTACAGCCATTATCGCGCCCGTGCCGTAATCTATCAGCACATAATCCGCTACCCAGATTGGCATATCTTCGCCGGTTACGGGGTTTACGGCATACGCGCCGGTGAAAACGCCGGTTTTATCCTTCGCTGCCATGCGGTCGATGTTTGATTTTGCGCTGGTTTCATTAATATATTGTTTTACCGCTTCATAATGAATCGGGTCGGACACTTGCAAAGCAAGCTCATGCTCAGGGGAAAGCACCATAAACGTCGCGCCGAACAGAGTATCCGGACGCGTTGTAAACACCGTAATCTCCTTATCGGTACCTTTTACATCAAACGTAATCTCAGCTCCGTAGCTTTTGCCTATCCAGTCCGTCTGCATCTTTTTGACTTTATATGACCAGTCCAGCCCGTCTAAATCATTAAGCAGCCGCTCCGCGTAAGCGGTTATGCGCAGCATCCATTGGCGCAGATGCTTTTTCGTGGCGGTCTCCCCGCAGCGTTCGCAACAACCGCCCACGGATTCCTCGTTTGCAAGAACGACCTTGCAGCTAGGGCACCAGTTCAGCAGCATATCCTTTTCATAAGCCAGGCCTTTTTTAAACATCTGAATAAAGATCCATTGCGTCCATTTATAGTAAGCTGGGTCGGAGGTGTTTATCTCGCGGCTCCAGTCTAAGGCCGCGCCGATGTCATCCAACTGCTTTTTAAACGTAACAATGCTTTCCGCAGTGGTTTTCGCCGGATGCACGCCTGTTTGGATGGCGTAGTTCTCAGCCGGAAGACCGAAGGCATCCCATCCCATCGGCTGCATTACGTAATTGCCCTTCAGCATCTGGTGGCGGCACATAATATCGTTTATTACATAAGGCCGCCAATGCCCCACATGCAGTCCGGTACCCGACGGATACGGGAACATGGCGAGGTAATACAGGCTGGGTTTGCCGTCGCTGTAGACATTAACGGGTTCATCGGCGAACCGTTTCATCCATTTTTTATCGATTGCTGAAAAATTAAACCGTGTATTTGCATCCATAACATCAATTCCTCTATCGAAAATAAGTAATAAGTCATATTATCATATTTATTCAAGGATTTCAAACAAAAACTCGCAGCGTTTCTCCCCGCCGGTAATCAACGGCGAGGACACAATCTCTTTCAGCTTCAGCTTTACGCCGAGGGCGTGTTCGTTGTGGTAGCGGATATGCCCGCCGCAGCAGCCGCAGAATGAAGACGGGACTTCAACCGACGGATTTTCTTTCAAAAGCCTGCTTATTTTTCTGCATATACACCTGTAATTGCCTTCTTCGCCATAAGCCCAGGCAATGGTAAGGGTACCGTCGCCATTTATTTTTTTATCCAAACCTTTATGCGGGCCGTTTTCCCTCAGTAACGCAAGTTTTTCCTCTATGGGCTTTCCTTCGTGCATTTGCCCGAATTCCCGGTGCTCCTTATCCGTCGCGCCCGATTTTGCGCAGCCCTGCTCCGTCATTACGGCCAGGCATTGTTCCTTTGAAAGAAGCGATTCCATCTGACGGAGGAAGGCGGTAACTTCCTCCGGAGGACTGCCCTTGGTTTTGGGGAAATCAAACCGGGCAACCGTATCCGGGGGCATTTTATCCTGTATTGTTTTTATTATTTCCTTTAGATTAGGCATGGGAATATTCTCCTTAGCGCTTCATAAATTTTTTAGCCGCAAACCGTATAGGCCTGTACCAAAAACCTTCCATCCGTTTTCTAACCCCACGAAGTTCTTTGCGCACCTCTATCCCCTGAGGGCAAAGCGGCTCACATTTGCCGCAGTCCGAACAGAGGCTTGCGTTCGTGCCGTGGGTGCGTATTATGTAAAAACCCAGAGCTTGGTAGCTTCCCAGCGCCCTTTGATTATAAAGGTCAAAACATTGCGGTATATCAACCCCGCGCGGACACGGCATACAATAGCCGCAGCTCGTACAGGGCACGGAGGTTTGCTTGCGAAAAACATCAATAACCCTATTATATACTTCAAATTCTTTTTCATTAAGCATCCCCGGCTCTGATTCCTCCGCGGCCCGGATGTTATCCCGAAGATTTTGCATATCCTTCATCCCGGACAGCACCGTAAGAATCCCCGGCTGGTTCCACAGCCACCTCAGCGCCCATTCCGCCGGATGGCGCTTTACGGGATATTTGTTGAAAATGTCCATAACGCCGGAAGGCAGCCGCTTTACATTGGCAAGCGTTCCCCCGCGCAGCGGTTCCATAATAACAACCGGCACACCCTTACCCGCGGCGTATTCAAGCCCCCTGCGCCCGGCCTGCGTGTGCTCGTCCACATAATTATACTGAATCATACAGAAATCCCAGTCAAAAGCGTCTATCAAAGCGACAAACGCGTCTGTCCCGCCATGGTACGAAAAGCCGAAATTCTTAATTTTACCGGATTTTTTCTTTTCCACTATCCATTCCAGAATACCAAGGCTTTTTAAACGCTCCCAGTCGTTTACGCCCGTCAGCATGTGGATCATGTAATAATCGACAAATCCGGTACGCAAACGCTCCAGGCTCACGTTGAAAATACGCTCCGCGTCCGCCGGCTTACCGACTAGGTACGTCGGCAGCTTTGTGGCGATTTTGACTTTATCGCGCAGCCCTGTCCGCTCAAGCAACCGCCCAAGGGTCGCCTCGTTGCCCGGATAGATATAGGCTGTGTCGATATAATTTACGCCCTGTTCAACCGCGAAACGCAGCATTTCCTCGTTTTTGGCGTCGTTTTTGTTAATGCGCATATAACCGAAGCTCAATGCCGATATGCTGTCCGAGTTTTTGGGATTTTCTCTGTATTTCATAAAATACTCCTATTTAAGCTTTTGTAAAATAAGATCGAGCATTTGAATGATTTTTTCCTGGCCGTTTAATATTTTATCAAGCGCGGATTCCGTAAACATTGATTCTTGATATAAAAAGCCAAGTTTTTCAAGAATATCACCGACGTTGAAGTGGCCCGCGTTTACATCCACAACGTAAGAGATCAGCTCGCTTATTTGATCCTGGGATATGGGCAGATCTTCATGGGATTCGCATTCATCCGCCAGCGCGCTTAGCAGCTCCGTATCAAAGGTCCATTCATTATCCAATGCGCTGTTTACCGTGAAAAGAAACCTGTCCCTCTGGAAAGGCTTGGAAACAAAGTCCATGGCCCCGCCCATCAAAGCCTCCACAACATTTTTCAGCGTCCAGTGGGCCGAGCACATAATGACCTTGGCATCCGGCTTATGCCCTTTTATATACTTTAATGCCGTAACTCCGTCCATGCCGGGCATAGTGATATCCAAAATCGTAATATCAGGCTTCAGCGCCCTGTGTTTTTCAATGGCCTCAACGCCGTTGGAAGCTTCGCCGACTATGATATAATTGTTTTCTTCCAGTATTTTTCTTTGCATCAGGCGGACTGTCGCCGCATCCTCAACAAGCAGTACCTTCCTACTCATATAAAAAAACTCCCTTCCCCATACAATTACTTTATATAAATTCATCTGTTTTGTCAAGTTTGCTTTTGACTTAGTTTACGCAATATGATAACATATTGTTATGGAGGGATTCTAATGGAAGTTAACACAACCGATTTAATGAACGCGGCGCTTAGGCTTGCCGGGCTGACAGCCATACCGGTGGATTCGGACATTATGGTTCCGGGGAAGGATATAAAGAAGGTTCTTGTGGGCGTTGACATGGACACGGCGGAAATCCTGCTTGCGAAAGAGCTTGGCTGTGACTGCGTTGTCAGCCACCACCCCAAGAATACCAACGCCGCTTACGCGGATATAATGGACCATCATATCGACAAGCTTGTTGAATGCGGCGTACCCATAAATAAGGCTCAAAGGGTTCTAAAAACGCAAAAGGAAGCCGTCGCGCTGAACAGGCATGTCGGCAACACAGACCGTTTCGCCTCTGCCGCTAAACTGCTGGGTATGCCCTATATGTGTATACATACGCCCGCCGACCTTATCAGCGAGGCCGCCGTCCAGAAGGTAATGGACGAAAAGCTTGGGCAGAATCCGAAGGCTGCGCTGAAGGATGTCTTGGACGCGTTAAACGAAATCGGCGAGTATAAGAAATCCGAGGTAAAAAGCGAAATCAGATGCGGCGCCGAAAAGAACTTTGCCGGGAAAATATACGTTTCAATGTCCGGCGGCACAAACGGCGGCCCGGAGGTATTAAAGGCGTATTTTGAAGCGGGTATAGGCACGATAATTCAAATGCACGCAACGAAAGACGACGCAAAGGCCGCAACCGACCAAAACATCGGCAACCTGATCGTGACTCCGCATATGGCAAGCGATTCCATCGGGATGAACGTAATCCTAGACGAATGGGAAAAAATGGGCGTCGAGGTAGTAGTAATGTCCGGCATAGTCAGATAAAAAATATGCATTTCCCGCCTCCTGCATGTATACATATATTGTATAGCGTTTCATCTTTCGCGGTATAAAAGATGAAACGCATAGGAGGTGGCTTTAAATGTTTGAAGCTCCAAAACCGGTGAAGGCGCATGGCATAGTATCCGAAAACCGCGAATCCGCACGCATTTCAGGCGTGTCGGAGGTTCTTTCCTTTGACGAGGACAGCGTCGTATGCAAAACTGACCTGGGCGTTCTTGCTATAAAGGGCAGCGGCTTACGGGTATCCAGCCTGAACACCGATACAGGTGTGCTGGAAATTACCGGACAGATTGATTCCTTTGTTTACGAGAGCGGGCATGGTTATAAATCCAAACAATCGGTGCTTGGCAGGATTTTTAAATGATACTTTCCATGTCCGGGCAGGCTATGCTTTTTTTGACGACGGTCGTAATCGGCCTGGGAGCGGGCCTCTTTTACGACTTGTTCCGCATACTGCGCCTGTACATAAAACACCGGGCCATCGTCATCCACGCCGAGGATTTAATATACTGGCTGGCTGTAGCCGCGGTTACATTCTATATTTTCCTGAACAGGCACTACGGCGAGATACGAGGTTTTTGCTTCGTTGGGGTCGGTTTGGGCATGGTTATATATTTTACGGTGCTTAGCGGGTTTTTCCTGCGCGCCGCCTGCCGGTTGATTAATTTACTGCTTAAAATCATTAACCGCGTAATCAGGATTTTAACAGCGCCTTTAAGGGCTTTTTACCGTCTTATGAGGAAACCCCTGCGATATTTGAAAGAAGTAATAAAAAAGGTATTGCAAAATATCGGGAATTATGTAAAAATTAAGATGCTGTCTTTTAGAAGGGATATGCGGATTATACTAAAGAAGGTTTAGCTTATGGGTTATGAAGCCGAGCATGAAAGCGAATATATAGACGAATATCCCGGTCACGGCGGCACAGCGGGCAGGCGTGTCGGCGCTTTTTTCGTCGCGCTTGTCCTGATAGGTCTGGTTTGCGTGCTTTTCGTGTTTTTTAGATACCAATACGGCATCCTAGTCTCCGTTGAACATGATATCACCGCTGTGCGGCGTGATATTGAAGAGCAAAACGAGATTACCCAAACCCTTATGCACGAAAAAGCCATGCACGGCAGCGCCGAGTATTATGAAAAAATCGCCCGCGACCGTCTCAACCTTGTTTACAAAAACGATATAGTTTTCAGAATCCGGTGATACCGGCCAGTTCACATCTATTAAACATGGCAAAACGCTTGAAGCAATTCGCGATCATTTCACTTGAACCGGCATCACGCTCATAAAACGGCTCAAACCAGCAATTTTTAACTGTCAAAAGGTTGTTTTTATAATCGGCGGTTATCTCAGCGCGGCCTATTAACCTGTCTCCTAACAATAGCGGCAGGATATAATATCCATATTTTCGCTTTTCCGCTTTTCTGTAGATTTCCCATGTGTATTCAAACTCAAATAAGGCTTTTATAAGTTTTCTGTCCCACAGGAAGCTGTCCAGAGGCGCGAGCAGCTCGCATCTTTTATTATGGTCGGATCCGGCGGAGTGCAGAATAGCCCGGTCACCGGAAAGGCAGTACAGCTTGTCCTTCATGCCTTCCACATTTAGTTCCGTTATTTTTCCCTCGTTAAGAAGCTCCTCAAAAACCCTGTTCCGCTCCGTTTTGATTCCCTCAATCTCAAGGAACGCGTCGGAGGGTTTGTTCCATAAAAACCCGACTGCGCCGATCCTCCGCAGCACACGCCATTTAATATAGTCAATCTCATCAGGCAGCGGATCCGGCGCGTTTAGTAATTCCGGCGATAAATATCTTTCCGCCAGATCATAAAACTTACGCGTCCCATTTTTACGGCAAATGATCAATTCGCCTATGAAGTACATATACTCCAGAGAAGCCCGCGGAATGTTTTTACTGGGGCTGTATGACAGATTCCAGTGCCAGTCGATTTTTTCAGCGATATTTATATCGGAAGAGCACACCGCGCCATTATCGCGTATTATTTTGCGGACATACTCCATAACCCCGACCATATCGGGATATTTCGCGCCGTACCTGATAAATTTTTCGCGGTAACGCCGGAAATAGGGCCAATCAGCTTTTAATATAATCGACATGCATTTATCAAAGTAATCAAGTAACTCCCGGTCTGTATACAAAAGCTCGTCCAACATATCTTTTGTAAATCCTAAAACACGGGATTGTAAAACAATCTCCGCGTTTTTGCCGCAAACGTCGACAGGGTCAAACTGAACACATCCGGCCTGATGAAAAAAATCAAGCGCGCCTTGTTTACCCATGAATTTATGATCCCCAAGGAGACCTTGTTTCAAAAGCATAAAACGGCGCGCCTGTTGGTTTGTTATGTAATCCATTACGACCCCGTCCCCCTTACGACCTGTTGAGGGATCGGTTCTTCAATATATGTCCATCCCACTTCCTCGCGTGAGATTAAAATCCCATTTTCGTAGATTAGATGTTCCGTTACGGCCCTGCTGCCGTCTCTGCCCTGCGTTACAACATTTGAGTAGTTTCTTGGGCGGGAGGGATCATCGTGGGTCAGCACTTCGAACTTCACCGGTTCAACCGTTATCTGCTGTGCAACTGTTCGGACGGAAACCAGCGCTTTCGGGCGCATTATGATAAGTTCCTGGCCTATGCTCAGGTTATGCGGGCGGATGCCCGGGTTCAGCGACAGGATAAAATCCTCCGACATGTCGTATTTCAAGCGGATTGAAGTTAAATTTTCGCCGCTTACGACGGAATGCACATCCTCAACACGGGACGGCGTCGTCAATATACTCCGCGCCGTGTTGTATGTCATGCGGTTGGAGATATCCATAAAATCCAGTATTACTTCAACATGCTCGATAAAATCATTAAACAGTATGAGCCTGTCGTCTTGCCAATACTCGTTCAGGATATCGTTCAAAAGCCTGCGGGCTTCGTCCTCATTTTTCACGATGGCTTTGCTATCGCCGTCCACGGTAATTACAGCCACCTGAACGCGGAAATTAGCGCGGCGCGCGATATCCGACACGACAAGGTCCATTTGCTTAAAATCCCGGCTCCTTACAGGCTCAACGCTTATGTCGTCAAAACAGCGCACAGGTTCCGTTACTTCCTGTTCAAGCCTCCTGACAACCAATTCCATAACATTTTCCCTGGTCAGCTCAGGATGCCCGCGCATTTCTACAATACCTATAAAATCACCGTTTAAATTTATTATGTAAGCATTCGGCCTGGACATAATAAAAATTGCAAAAAGCAGTACAGCCATACCCAGTAAAACAGCCCCGCCCGCTGCCGCCGCTAATTTTGCCCGCGGCTCAAGTGATTTGAAGAAACCGCCGATCAAACCCAAAAGATTGCCGATACCCCTTAAAAGCGCGACCAGCACCAAAAGCAGCAGTCCAAGCAGTTTAATAAATATGTTACTGTTTTTCCTTCGTATGGTTTTTTGCTTTCCGGCGCGCATACCGGGCCTTTGCTGCGGGGGGTTCTTACGCGGTACGCCTGGATTGCTTTTTGGCGCGGGGCCGCGTATGGGGGCTTTCCCGCGCGGCGGAGGGCTGCCCGGGCGTTTGCCTTTGTTACCCGGTCTTGCCGGATTTCTTGGCACGGGTTTTTTATTTGAACCGGACAATCCTCTCACCACCTTAAATCAATACTAGGGTTGATTAATGCTGTAAGATCGTTATATGCGTAATATAATTGACATCTCTGCGCGAATCGTGGGCATAGACCAGATATAAACTCATATCCTGCCTAAGGCCTGTTGAGTTAACCCGCGCGCCGTTTGTGGAATCCACAATGGTCATGTCGCTGTCAAAGTAAAAAGCTCTGTACTCATTTGAATCAAGGGCGTTTTGCATATAAATCCGGTCAGATCTGATGGAGCGCAGGAAACCCGTCAATGTTTCGGTATGCTCATCATGAAGCAAAAGTACGTTATCAATTTCCTGGCTGTCCAGCCCGAGCCGTACCATACTGCCAATCTGATAATCAAAGAGATCAACGCCGCTCAACGGTATAACCGGATAAGTAATTTCCCTGCCGGTGCCTGCGCCTGTTAAGGCAACGCCTGTTAACTCAGCGTATGCGGCGGATACGGTGAGTTTTGTGATTACCACGTCAACCATCGAACGGGTGCCGCGCGCGCCCACGGATATGATTTGGCTGAACTCGGCAGTGATTTCAACATGGTCGCCGATACGGATATCGTTCCAACTGGGCAATCCTATATGGTCTGTGCGTGTTATGGACGTCCGTTCCGTTGTGACAAGCTCATGGGTACGGCCCATGTTATCCTTTACGGTCAGGATGCCCGCGCCTGTGGCCTCGACGGCCCTTTTCCCCGTGACCGTGCCGATTATATTACGGTATTTATCTTCAAGGTGGATATCGAAAACAGTGCTGCCCGCTATAGTCAAAGTAGCGATATCGCCCGGGTTGATTTGCAAATAGCCGATAGGGTTTGAGCCGCGGCTTATCTCGCAGTAATCGTCCAGCAGGAAGGTGCGCTGCTCCTCAATAATCTCACCCAAAGTATTTATGATCCTTACCTCTACGTCAATATATTCGAGGCCGTTAATTATCTTTGTACCTATTACGATACCTTCTATCACGGTTTCCGTAACCGCGCCCGGGTCAATCGGGATGTTCGGGATATTCGGTATGTTATTGCCGCCGCCGGACGGCGTGTCCTTGGAATGGCTTATCGCGACAAGCTCCAGCACATCGCCGCTTAGAAGCACAGCCGCCACATCCATTTTCGTTTCAAGCCGGTCAAAGAACGCGGGGTCGCCGTCAACTACGATGCTGGCGTTATTTAGGACGGGGAAGATAGTTCTTTCGCCGTTAAACAGATTGCGTACCTCTATCGCCCTGAAAGACGAGTGAACATGCGTAATTTCGCCGATCATGGTTGAATAATTACCGCCCGGTTGCTGCGTGCCGGGCTGCTGCTCCTGCTGGTTTCCGCCAAAGCCCAGCAGATTAATGGTTTTGTCGAGTAAAACCGCCATAGCCGCCTTTGAAAGGGCGTTTCTGGGGTTGAAATTGCCGTGTGCATCGCCGGTTATCATGCCAATATGCCGCATGTAGTAAATATAAGGTTTTATCGGGATTTCTATATCATGGTCATCCGAAAACAAGCTGGACGGTACAAATGAACGCGCCACGTCTTCGGCGTCCAGCAGCCTTACCAAGAAAACGCAGAATTCATCGCGCCGAAGAGCCAAAATACCCTCGGAATCGCTCTGGATAACGATAAAATGCTGTAAATCAAGCGGGGTCAGGATGCCCAGTTCCAAAAGGTAGGCAATCTCCGTATCGTACTCGCTTCTCCAGCGGGCAAGATGCTGTGAAATCTGTTGAATAGTGCCTATGTGTTTTTGGTATAGCTGTTCATAATAAGTATGTTCCTCAAATGTGGCGCCAAACGATTTATAACCCGCTAAGGTAGCCAGAATCCGCGACATTTCAAACTTATTAATCATTTCGTTAATCCCGAATCGGTCAACGGTTTGCCCTGTCATCAGCCCCAGGTTTGTGACTTTGTCAATAGAGTTGTAAGCCCAGTGCCCTTCCGGTACGTCTTGAAATGTGAGGCCGTATGCCGTGCCGCTAAAAATTCCGCCGGCGATCACAAACGCAATAAGGGCAGCGGCAACTTTCTTTAACATCCTCATTTGTATCCTCCCTGAAATTGGATTATATATAAAAATGAAATAATTACCAGGCAAAATGGACTATATGCTCGGTGTAATCTATTAACAATTCCGTGCGCATGTAATCGATCAAACGGTTGATGATAGCCGCGCCGGCAGCCTTGGTCATTTCAAGCCCCGGGTTAATAGTGCCGTCAAGCTGCGGCGTGATAAGACCGATGCGGCGTCCGGCGTACAGCGCCTGCTTTGCCCATGGGGAGATGTCGGCATCGTCTGAAAAGGGCGTCATGTTGGTCGGCTCAATGCCCAACCGGAGCAGTCCCAGCGCCGTAACCACCATATGCACTGCTTCCTCGATAGTTACATAGTCGTCGGGGCAGAATTGCCCGCCGCCTTTGCCCACAACCAGGCCGGAATCCCATGCAGCCATTATATAGGCGTAGTCGGGGCGCTCTCTGGTGATATCGGGGAAAACGATTCTTTCGGAATCACGCCTTCTGTTGCTTGAGGGCTGCGGCGGCTCAATTGGAATCTTCAGCGCCTTTACCAGCATAGTGACAAATTGGGAGCGCGTGATAAGAGAGCTGGGAACGAACATCGGCACGGGCTGGTCAAGCACGCTCAGCGCGTACAGGCGGGCTATGTCCTGATGCGCCCAGTCCGCCGCGTACATAGATGTATCCACGTATGGCAGATTATCAAAAACATTGATGGAATCAAGGTTTGCCGTGCCGTAAAGCGGGGTGCCGTAAAACTGGTTCGGCAAATGATAGATATTATAAGCCAGGCCGCTCTCGGTGGTCAGGACTTCCTGATAATTGCCGGGAAAGCTGATGAGCTGCGGTTCGTTCCGGCTGTATTGCAAGGTCTTAAACGCGCTTACGCTGGGGCGGACTTCATAGGCCATCTGCCATTCATCGTTAAGAACCTGCTCGCTGATGCGATGGGTCTCCGCGTGTGACCAGGCCGTTTTATATCCCCAAAACTGGCTGTTCCCCTCAATCGTCGTACTGAGGCCGCCGCTGAAATAAACGGCCCGGTACGAGGTGTTGCCTTTGTAATACATCACGCCGGCTGTGTGGTCCTCCAGCACGCTGACGTCAAAAAACGAAAGCGCCGGGTCAAGCACAAAGGTCTGTCCATCAACAACAATAACCTCCGACCAACCTGCCACGCTGAAGCTTTTAATGACCTGCTCAAGTTCGCGGATCCTGTACCACTGCACGTCAAAGACTATGTTACGGTCAAGTATGGCATTAGCGTCCGTGGCATTTCCCGGGAAAATATCGTAAGTAACGCGGTACTGGCCGGAATCGGCGTCGTTAACGGCCCCGCCCTTTCTGATGGATATCTGGCCCGTAAATTCCGCCGGCCTGCCGCCTATAAAGATAATTTCGCTGTATGACGAGCTAATGGGCGCGGTGGCGCTGGCGGCGGCGTTGCCGGCAAGGATTTCCTCGATTGCCTTCGGCAGTGGTACGCCTTCGGTGATGCCGCCAAAGAACCCCATATCCCCCGGACTGGCCCAGACGGAAACGGAAAGAGCCGAAAATACGCATATAAAAACAATTAAGCTTACTATATATTTTCTCATAATTAAGCCGGACCTCCTTAATTCAAAACTCTGATAATCCATCCGTCAACATCCGTAAATGGCCCGTCGATTACCGACGTAAGCGCCACGGTATTAAAAGGCCGTATTTCGGAAGTCATTATCAGCACCTGATCGCCAGCGCTAAGATCCGAAAGCGTCACGATGCTGTTATCCCTGGCGATAAGGGTGTTGGCGTACGTATTTATCCGCAGTGTATTATACTCGCTGATAATGGTTTCCCATGTGTTCGTGCCGGGGACGCGTATGACAACGTTATTGTCCACGGCGGGAAGCCTGCGCCAGAGACCGGTCAGCGGTTCCTCGTACTCAACGTCCCTTATGCCGAATCCGTCTCCGTCAATCTCGTAAACGGTGCCCCTCATGGCCCCGTTCGCGAAGGGGGCGGCAACCACAAAGGCCGCGCGCGTTCCGTCCGCGACTATGGTGTAGTAATTGTCCACAACCGTGCTCTCAGTATATCCGATAAAGGTATCGGGCGGCACAAAACCGTCCTCATCCCAGAAAATCGTCCTGTGGTCGATTTCGTAAATACGCTGTACGGGCGTATATCCCCACTGCGTACTGAACAGTGTGCTCATGCTGTATACGGTAAAGCTTCTGCCGGCATGGCCTTCGTTAACGGACATCACGCCGCCGCGGGCGAACATCAGCGCGGGGGTGCCGGGGGTGTCGGTTATTGTAACGATAGCCGCCAGGCCTTCGCCGTTCAGAACAACGCTGACATAATCGCCGGGGTAGATATCCCTGCCGGAAACCAGCCGCCCGTGGCGTACAACGATGGTGCCGGCGTCGGTTGCTATGCTGCCGGGCTGTGACAGGATCCCGAAGCTCCCGCCGCCTGTGGCGGATACAACCGTGTCCGGCGCGAGGGCGGTATCCCTGCTGTCGCGGAAACTTACCATCCTCACCCGTTCGCCCAGAAAACTGGATTCAAGCGCGATATAAACCGTAACGTCCGTGCGTCTCAGGAAGCGCGCGGCTTCGTCCTTTGAAATACGCGCCCCGTTGTTATAAAACTCGATATCCCTGCCGCTGAGGTCGTAGGTTTCCACGTTAAGGTAATCCGTCCAGCCCCGCGCCCTGTCATGGATCATCGCGTTTTCAACAATCATGCGCCATTGGATATCATCGAACCTTAGTAAATTACCTTTGACGGTGGAGCTGATATGCCGTTCCGGGCCTTCGATATTTAACTCTTTTACCGTCTCCGTAACGACACCCGGGGCGATAACCGCTTCATTTACCAAAAGCCTTACCCAGTCGCCTTCCATTAAATGGTAAACGCTTGACGGCCTGCCGTCCTTGGTAACAAAAATCTTGTTGGCGACGCTGAACCAAGCGGTGCGGAAGTTCTCATATTCTACCAATATCTCCGTAAACCCGGAACCGCCGCGGATTGAGATGACCTTGCCGTAACGCGCGGTGTAGTTTGTAACCGCGCTGATTGCGGTGATTACGTCGGGATCGTCCGGGTCGGTTACGAAAAATACTAAATCGCCCGGCTCGACGGCGGAAATTGTCGTAATAAGGGGGTTGTACCCGAAATGCGGGAAAATCTGCGCTATATAGCCGATATTGTCGCTTGTCTCATAATATTCGCGTTTTTGCACTACCATATCGTTCTCGTAATAACGTTTTATCACGGTTGCGCCGCCGCGTTCAAGGATCGTCATAAACCCGAACGCCGGGTCGTTCTCAAGCACCACGCCGCTGCCCTGGGCGATAACCACGGGTTCTCCCAGATACGTTATACGCACCGCTATATTTCCAAGCAAGGTAATCCTCACGTGGCTGGAAATAGGCATATTTTCGGGGCTTACGATATCACCGTCGGCGTTCCCGCTCAAACCGTGCATAATCAGGAAATCCCTGCCGCCTTCGGAAAAGCCCATACCGGATACAAAATTGTAGGTATGGAGGTTTCCGTCGATCTGCCGAAGCACAATCTGGTTGCCCGGTATATTAACGGAATGAAGGACGCCTTCGACATTGGTTTCAAGGCTTGTGCCAAGAACATGGGCGTAAATAACCTGATTGGCGGCGGGGTTGACAAGGTATTCGATAACGTCGCCCGGTTCAAGGGCCTGAAGCCCGACGATCTCCCAATTTTTATACACAATCGCGTCAAGGGTTTGCACCCGCCCTTCCGCGTTGATCGCGCCGCTGAACCGGAGAACATCTTTTAATCCCGCCGAGGTACGAACCAGAATCTGGCGTTCGGCGGCAAAAGCGGCTGTTTCAAGGCCGCCGCTGTCGATAATACCCGCGACGACGCCGGTTTTTTTCTGTATTCCTATTAAACCGTAATATATATCGTCCATCGCGCGCAGTATGACGGCCATAACCGCGCGGGTTACATAATCATGGGGGAGGAAATTGCCCAGGTAACCGTCCATTATGCCGTTTGAGAGCATCGCCTCAACCGCCGGCAAATGCGCCGGATTAATCTCCGTCCAGTCCGCGAACATGTATAAATGTTGTACGGTTGGGGGATTGACCCAAAGGTTTGTGTTTATGGTCTGTAAACCCAGATATATTAATAATGCCAATTCCTCGCGGGTTACGGGGTCCCAAGCCCGGTACGCGAACGCATCGGGCAAAAACGCCTCAGCCGCCGCCGCTCCCAGGCTGTTATACAGCGCCTGCCGCTCCCTTACTTCATAAAGCGCGTCCTGATAATTCAGCGGGGTAATTATATTAAGAGAAGACGCGAAGTACATGTACGAAAGTTCCATTAATGTTTCCATGGGAACGCCGGGGGGAAGCTGCGCCTCGATGCCCGTAAGCTGCTGTATGGCCTGCCATTCGTAACCCAGCGCGCGCATGATATGCCCGACCGCGTAGGATTTGGACACAAAGTCTCCGGGGAAAAAGCTGTTCCCGTATCCCTTCACCATATCCAACGCTCCCAGGCGCGTAACGGCTTCCTGCGCCCAGAAATATTCATCCATATCCGTAAACATTAGGTTAAAACGTATTTCGGAAGTTTCCTGACGGCCCGAATACAGCCTGTCCACCGGGTCCGACTCAATGAACTGGTCGATAAAACCCCCAAAAACCGTTGCTGTAGGTAAAATAATTATTATTGTTAGGAAAAAAGCGAGAAAACGCTTCATTAAGTCACCTCTATCCGCGTCATTATATCATAATGGTACATTATACGTCAATATCCCTTGTCTGTGCGGAAAATGAATAAATTCTGGCAAACCCGCGAGGCAATTTATCCAGCGCGAAAAAGACGTACCCAACGGCGGAAAACGCCAGCATACAGAGGGTTACATGACCCATTACCGAGAAGGGGCCGTATATGTCAAGATCCAAAAAGAAGTAGGGGTACCGCAGCCCGGCGGAGTTCAGCGGCGCGCCAACCTCCGCGCGTATCATAATGAAGACAAGGTACGCGAAGGGCAGAATCAGCCACTGTAGCGGCTCGAACCAGCGGACGCGCTCTTTTTCGTCAAACAGCAGCCAGTCCGCGATCAGCATCAGCGGGGTGAAATAATGCACCAGAATATCGGTTAAGCCGTGGACCGCGTAGTTCAGGCTGACGTCCATGGTAAAAAGCAGCGGCGCAAGCACAAAATGGTAAACCAGCATGGTTACCGTAATCATCATAATTAAGGCGCGTTTTAAGCCGGGGAGTAAAGTTGATTGCCCATAAACTCCATGACGTGCGATGCCGCAAGCCGTATGCGCCGCCGACGCCAGTAAATATGCGAAAACGGCGATATTACTGAGATTTGTATAATATATCAGCATCCCGGTTTGAAAACCGCCGCCAAAGATATTGGACATGGCAGCCATACCGTACCCGCAGCCGCTCAAGGCCGCCAAGCGGAAAACAAGCGCCAGCCCCCTGTTTTTTATGTACATAGTCTACCTCGGATTTTATGTAATATTAATTCTATGCAAATTTATTATACATTAGATTTTGGCTTGAATAAATAATAAAAATATGTAAAAGAATACGGGCGAACACAGTTCGCCCCTACGCCTGTCGTTGCCCGTGATTTATAAAATAATCCTCATAACATCCTCGTGGGACATAACCTCGCCGGTTTTTTCAAAGCCTACGCTTTCATAAAGCGCGATGACCACGTCGTTATGCGGTTCAACGCAAGTATAAAAGGCAATGTTACCCAAGGAATCGCGTACATTTTCCAGCAAACGCAAGAGAGCGGCCTTGCCGTAGCCCTTGCCCTGATGTTTCGCGTCAATCATGAAACGCAGCAGTATCCAGCGGTGTGTCTCAGGATCCAGATAATACATAATGAAGCCGACCATAACGCCGTCGGAGTAGATGCAGTATGGGTATATATTTTCCGGCCTTTCGCTGAATTTCCACTGAAGAAGGGAGTACCAGTTCTCGGAGACGAACTCCTCCTGCGCGCTGGTAACGGACATATCGACGCAAGCTTTCCAATTATGGCTGTCTACAGGCCGGAGCTGAACCTCTGGTAAAGCGCGTTCTTCCTTTCCAATATCTCCGCTGTTTTCAATGTTATTATCCATTTAATCACCAGTGCTTGTTTTATTTGAATTCTGTAATTTCAACAGACAGAATCGAAACATCCTCTAATGGCCTGTCGTTGCGGTCTTTCGCTACGGCTGCGATAGCGTCGATAACATCCCAGCCGTCGGCGACCTGGCCAAAGACGGAATGCCTGGAGCCCCTGCCGATACCCGGCCAATCCAGGTGCGGCGTGCCGCCATGCTCGACATAGTGCCTGATAAATTCAACCGGGATGCGGTCGCGTAAATTGTAAGGCGTCGCCCAGCCCTGCCAGTCCAGGAAAAATGGGTACTTGGCGTCCGCAATGGCTTTTTTGAATTCATCCTCAAGGTCGATTATCCTGCCGTCGCTGGTTTGAACGGCCCCAAGACCGCCGCTGTGTACAATAAAAAATTGGCTGCCGTTGGTGCCGGGCCCGGCGTTTGCCATGGAAACCGCGCCGCGTATATGATGGTAGCCAACGCTTGTCTCGTCCTCGAAACGGCCTCCCCAGATGCTTTCGCCGCCGCGGCCCGTACCTGTGGGGTCGCCGGTCTGCAGCATGAAATCCTCAATGACGCGGTGGAAGATAACGCCGTCGTAATAGCCGTTTTTGGCGTGGGTGGTGAAGTTTTCAACGGCTTTGGGCGCGGCTTCGGGAAAAAGGCGTATCGTGATATCGCCCATCGAGGTTTTGATAACGGCAATGGGGTCGCCGGCTTTGGGGTCTTGAAGCTGCTCCCAGGCTGTGGCTTTATTACTGCATGATGACATAATGATTGCTCCAAACATTAATAATATAAGTATTATTCTTTTCATTGGTAATTTCCTTTCCTAGAAAGAAAGTGCTTTCAAACCTTTTAAACCATAAATAAAATCTTGATTAGTCTTTGTTTTTAAGAGCATTTCCGTAATTTCCTCCGTAAGTTCGGCTGTGCTGGCTCCCCCCATTGCGCGGCGCAGGGCGTAAAGCGCGTCAAGCTCCGCATTGGTAAGAAGCAAATCCTCGCGCCTTGTGGCGGACTTATTTACATCTATGGCGGGGAAGATGCGTTTTTCGCTGAGCCGCCTGTCCAGAACCAATTCCATATTACCCGTGCCTTTGAATTCCTCAAAGACCATATCGTCCAGACGGCTGCCTGTTTCGACCAAAGCCGTGGCAAGGATGGTAAGCGAGCCGCCGCCGTCGATGTTCCTTGCCGCACCGAAGAATTTCTTGGGCATGTAGAGAGCGGCAGGGTCCAAACCGCCGGAAAGGGTGCGCCCGCCGGGCGGGATGGTGAGGTTGTATGCCCGGGAGAGGCGGGTGATTGAATCCAGCAGAATCACTAGGTCTTTGCCTTGCTCAACCATGCGCCGGGCGCGCTCCATAACGACCTCGGCCACTTTTATATGATGCTCGGGCGTTTCGTCGAATGTTGAGTAAACGATATCGGCTTTGCTATTTGTGATAGAGCGCTGCATATCCGTTACTTCCTCGGGGCGCTCGTCGATCAGCAGGATGATGAGATTTATGTCAGGATGGTTTTTTGTAAGGGCGTTGGCAATTTTTTTCAGCAAAATGGTTTTACCTGCTTTTGGGGGCGATACTATCATACCGCGCTGACCTTTGCCTATCGGCGCGATGAGATCGATCAGTCGCGTGGCGGTGTCGGATTGGGAATATTCCAAATGCAGCTTTTCATCCGGGAAAACGGGGATAAGGTCTTCAAAATTTGGACGCCTGTGCACCGTTTCGGGCGCATCGCCGTTCACCGCTTTTACGAACAGAATAGCGTTGAATTTGTCGGTTTCCTTGGCGTTACGGAGGCTTCCCCGGACGCTGTCGCCGGGGCGCAGATTGAAACGGCGTATCTGGGACGGAGAGATATAGATATCCCTCGGGCCTTGCAAATAGTTGGCTGTGCGCAGGAAGCCGTAGCCTTCCGGCATGATTTCGAGGATGCCCTCGCCGATCTCGCCGCTGTCAAGCTGTTCCATATATATCTGCCGCTGCTCGCGGGACTGGAAAACATGGCGTTTGTTATCCTGCTGGACGGGAACATCGGTTGCGGGCTCCTCCGGTTTTTCAAATGAAACAACCACTTCTGGAATTACTAGATTCGGTATTGGTTCAAGGTTCGCGCAGGGCGGCATAACTTCAACCGGTAATTCAACTTGGTGAGCGGGAGTCTGTGTCTGTGCGCCCAAACTGTCAAGCAATTCGCGCAGCTCCGTTTTACGGTATTTAACAATGTTTTTAACGCCTTTGGCTTTTGCGATTTCCCGAAGCTCCGGGAGTTGAAGCCCTTCTAAACTCATAAATCCTCCGATACACCGGGCATCCGCAGATCGCCCGTGTAATAATTATTAACGCGGGATCAGCAGTGATTGACCTATTCTCAGCTGTTCCGTTGTAAGATGGTTAAAATTATAAATCTCTCTCCAGCGCGTTCCGTCACCGTAAAACTGATTGGCGATACGGGTCAGGGTATCGCCCGAAACCACTGTGTATTCTATCGGCCCCATCGGAGCCATAGGCGTGGGCATGGGATTGCCCGGTAAACCGAGGCCTACATGCCCGCCGTTATCACCGTCGCCCGGATCTGTGATATCATTGCCGGAGTTTTGAGCCAGTCCCTGGTAATAGGCAAGATCGCCCTCCGCTGTTTTTAAATCATCCTGCAGATTGGCAATATTTAGCTTCAGATCGGTGATTTCCGCTTCCGCGGCCGCAAGATTTGCCAAGGCCTCGTCAACATCACGCGTTTCACCCCTCAGGGACATGTTTTGCAAGAAAAGGAAAGCGGACAGCGCGAATAAAATTATCGAAACAACAACCATAATGACGCGCAGATCCATAATCATGCTGACGGCGTCCCCGCCGTCGTCTGCGCGGTTTTCCGCCTCGAAAAACTTGCTCCCCCTGACATTGCCCTTTACGGGAATCCGACCAGTTGATGATACCGGGTATTTCGGAACGGCTCGCGGCGGCGCGGGTTTTATGGGTTCGCCGGTTTTTTCCGAGACCGCCTCAGCCTCGCGTACGCGCCCGTCGGGATAGGCCATGTTTCTGGCGCGCGTTCGCCCTGTATCGGCGCGCGAATCCTTTGGTGGCGCTTTGGCGCGGCTTTCGTCGGTTTTATCGTCTTTTATTTCAACTCGCCTGTCGTCCCTTCTATCTCCCGTGTCGGTTCTTTTTTCAGGCTTGCCGTCTGTTTTCTGTTCGCGTCTCACGGCCGGGTTGCGCGAAGCATCCCTCACCATCTCCTTTTCGCGCGGCATTACGACTTTTTTGTTTTTTTCTTCCGCGTTTTCCCGGGACATAGCTTTTATGTACTCGCTATAATCCTCATTTTCCGGGTTGAATGAATCTTTTTTTGACGCGGGCAGGGGTTCGCCGCTGACCGGCTCCGTCGCTGATTCTCCTTTTGCGGGTTCATCCTCGGCGGAGAGGTCGTCCTGCTCGCTGAAATACTCGCGTACCTTATATTCGCGCACCGGCACACGCCTGGGCGACGCGGCTTCATCGCGGACATCTACAATATCGGATGCCGTACCCTCACTCCCGCCGTCTTTTTTTTCACCGCCAAACAAGCCGCCGACAGCGGCAACCGCCATATCATCGTCATATATATTTTCGTCGGTTTTATCATTTAATTCATCGTATCCCATGCCAATCCTCCTTTGTACATACCTAGCTATGTTAATTCTAACCATTTTTAAGGCACTTGTCAATGTTTTTCAATCAGAAACCCTTTATTAACACAAAAAACCTATTTACAACCTCTCTTTTTTTATGTATACTGTTTTTAAGCATATAAAATGACGCAAAAAGGGGCGCGCCATATGAAAATAGAACGAATCAGCGACGAACAGATAAAATTCATCCTTAATAAGGACGATTTAAACTTCCATAATTTAAAGATAACGGATTTGGCGCATGGAAACGCGAAAATGCACGAGCTGTTTCGCGAGATGATGACGCAGGCGATGGTCGAGTACGAATTTAATACCGACCCGAACACCCCGCTGATTGTGGAGACGGTGCCCCTGCCGAACGACAGCATCATGATTATCGTGACAAAGGCCGCCGCGCAGGAGTATATCGAAAGCAAGTTCAACATACAGCCCAAAGCCAGGGAAGAGCGGAAATACAGGCGCAAGCCGTTTATTGAGCCGCCTTTGTCAAGGACGGAGAGTAAAGAGACGCCGGTGTGTATTTACATGTTTAAATCGCTTGATGAAATCGGCGCGGCGGCGGCGCGGCTGAACGGCAGCTTCCGCGGGCCGAACTCCGTTTACAAAAAGCAAAATAAATATTACCTTGTCTTGCAAAATGAAAACAACATTAATAAAATGGAGCATTTTGAGGCCGTTTTGATGGAATACGGGCAAAAGCACTCCACATCCGTGATTTATAAGCTGCATCTGGACGAATACGGGGAAGTTTTGGTGCAGGACTCAGCAATAGATAAACTGGCCGATATTTATTAATTTTTAGGTTTTTCCCCGTAAAACTGGTAATAGTCCGTTTTAATCGGGCCGTTGAATAATTTTCTTTTTGCGTCGGCCTTCCTGCCGTAAACGCGTTCAAAATCCTCGTCGGGTGTTATGACATAAACCGACCAGGATTTTTTATTTTTCGTAAGCGCTGACAATGCCTTAAAAACCTCTCTGGATTCGCTTTTTTCGCCAACGCGTTCGCCATAGGGCGGATTGGTAATAAGAACGCCTGATTCAGCGGGTAAAACCTGCGCCCCGATGTCACGCGCGGTAAAATCCACGCAATCGGCAACTCCGGCATTGGCGGCGTTTTGACGGGCCAGCCTGATTGATTCCGGATCTATATCGGAAGCGTAAATAAGCGGTTTTATGGAGCTAACTGCCTCCCGAGCCTCCTCGCGCGCCTCGCGCCACAATTTTTCGGAAACCTGCGGCCACCGTTCGGACGCAAAACGCCTGGTCAGCCCCGGGGCGATATTCCGTGCCATAAGCGCCGCCTCGATAGCGATTGTGCCGCTGCCGCAAAGCGGGTCGAAAAGGACGCGGTCTTTCTTCCAATAACTCAGCTCAATAAGAGACGCGGCCATGGTTTCCTTAATTGGCGCGCCCGTTGTTGACGGCCTGTAGCCGCGTCTGTGCAAACCGACGCCGGTGGTGTCAACGGTAAGGGTTGCGCGGTCCCTAAGCAGCGCGACCTGTATTTTGAACTCAGCGCCTGTTTCAGGAAAAAAATCTTGCCGGTATTTTAATTTTAATTTTTCAACAACAGCCTTCTTGACAATGGCCTGACAGTCGGAAATGCTGAAAAGTTTTGATTTAACGGACTTTCCCACAACCGTAAATTTTCCGTCGCGCGTAATAAGATCATCCCATGGCAGCGCCTTCGTCCGCTCAAACAACTCGTCAAACGTAAACGCCTCAAATTCGCCCGCAATAAGCTGAACCCTGTCAGCCGCGCGCAGCCATAGGTTTGCCTTGGGTATGGCGTCAAAACCGCCTTTAAACTCGATGCGTCCGTCGCTTGCGGCGGTTATAGGGAAACCAAGCCGCGCTACCTCGCGTTTTACTGTGGCCTCTAATCCGAATGCGGCGGTTGCTATAAATGTGTATGGCATAATTACCTCTTTTGTGTTTTTTGTGTTACAGCGCGGCGCACGCTCCGTATCAATGGTTGCATTATATCACTAATCTGTTATAATGTCAAAAAACTTAGGAGACAGGTATGAGCATAGATTTAATACATATTTACGAACTTCTGCGGAATCGCTACGGTGACCTGAACTGGTGGCCCGCCAAGTCGCCATACGAGGTTATCGTAGGTGCGGTTCTGACGCAAAATACGAACTGGTCAAATGTTGAAAAGGCGCTGGCTAATTTTGACGGTGATCTATCACCAACGCTGGTTGAAAATATGGACGAAACCACCCTGAGAGAAAAAATACGCCCAGCCGGGTTTTTCAACCAAAAGACGGATTATTTAAAAACCATAACCGATTGGTATAAAAAATACTCATATGACCCGGAAACGGTGAAAAAGCAATATCAAACGCGGCTAAGGGGCGAACTGCTGTCTGTTAAAGGCATCGGGCGCGAAACAGCGGATTCAATACTGTTGTACGCGTTCGGGTTTCCGGAGTTTGTTGTTGATGCCTACACAATGCGCTTGCTGGCGCGTTTCGGCGAACCGGAAAGGAAATATGAGGATTTAAAGGCCGTATTTCAATCACAACTCCCAAAAGAC
Source organism: Defluviitaleaceae bacterium (assembly GCA_009780415.1). Taxonomy (GTDB): domain Bacteria; phylum Bacillota; class Clostridia; order Lachnospirales; family WRAX01; genus WRAC01. The sequence continues at coordinate 47,065 of WRAC01000013.1, forward strand.
GCCGCGTTATATAACAATTATCACGCCTGCATTGTAATCAACGGTAAGGAGCATTGCCGGAAAAAGCCGGTTTGCGGGGGCTGCCCGCTGCATGGGATGTGTCCGTATCCAAAGGGGACGGTTTAAAATGCGGCCTGTATATGATTTTATTAATGAATACTTGCAAAAAGAAATTTACCCGTTCCACATGCCGGGTCACAAGCGGAACCGGGCATTTTTGCCGCCGGGGATTTTGGATATGGAGATAACGGAGATTCCCGGTTCGGATAATCTGCTTGCCCCGGAGGGCATTATCCGGGAGCTTGAGGAACGTACCGCGGTTGTTTTTGGCGCGGATATAAGCTTTTTAGGGACGAATGGCTCGACGGGCGGTCTGCTGGGTGGGCTGATGGCTGTCAATAAACCGGGCGCGCCTGTTATAATTGCGCGGAATTGCCATAAATCGGTATATTCGGCGTTGGTATTGACCGGGCTAAGGCCGGTATACATTTTCCCCGAAATGACCGATATAAATATAGCGGGGGGGATAAGCCCGGAAAATGTGCGCATGGCGTTGGAAATGAATCCGGGAGCGGCGGCGGTTGTTGTAACAAGCCCCACATACGAGGGTTTTATATCTGATATAGCCGCTATAGTAAAGATATCTCATACATACGGCGTGCCGTTAATCGTTGATGAGGCGCATGGAGCAAACCTTAATTTCGCGCCGGAGTTTCCTGAATCCGCGGTAAAGCTTGGTGCGGATATCGTTGTGCAAAGCCTGCATAAACAGCTCCCGATGTTTTCGCAAACGGCTGTGACGCATGTCAATACAAAGCTGATGGACGCGGAGCTTGTAAAGAAATCGCTGAATCTGGCGCAAACAACCAGCCCGTCCTACATGTTCCTTGCGCAGATTGACTATGCTTTGAATCTTTTGCGAGAAAATCCTGATATAATCCGGGATTATGTTTCGCTTCTTTCAGAATACCGGTTTAAATTCCCGCGTGAAGGCGGAATAAGGATTTTTGGGGAAGAATACGCGGGCCGCTCTGCTATATTTGCTATAGATCAAACAAAACTCTTGTTACGCAGCGATTATAGCAACATTGCGGGATCGGGCCTGGAGCGGCTGCTGGCTGAGGATTACGGCATCCAGATAGAAATGAGCGGTTTAAGGCATATTATAGCCATGACAACCTTTGCGGACACGCGGGAAGGTTTTGAGAGATTAAACAAGGCGGTTTGCCGGATAAATGAAAACGGCGATGCTGTTGAAAGCACCGCCAAAACAAGGAGGCTGCCTATACCGCCGCGCCCGGAAACCGCGATGACGCCGCGCGAAGCGTTTTATCAAAAATCGCGAAGGGTAAAAATGACGGAAGCTGAAAGCATGATATCGGCGGGGTTTATCATACCTTACCCGCCGGGTTCGCCGCTGATTGCGCCGGGAGAGATAATAACGGGCGGGATGATTGATTATATCGCGCGGTGCGTTGAAGACGGAATCACTGTTGTCGGGGCGGATTGGGCTGATATTGTGGTTTAGGCCTTATATTTGGCGTAAAGCTGCGACATCAGATTCGCGTGGCGCAATTCGTCGGTTATTATCTCGAACAGGATATCGCGGTAATCCAGGTTCAGAAGGGCCTGGTAGATCTGACGGTAAAATTCGACGTCGCTAAGTTCGTCGTGCAGCCGTTCCTCGAATATTTCATGCAAAGAGCCTTTTGGCTCAACCGGCTCCGGCGGGGTGTGCGGCGGCAGCATTCTTGTACCGGCGATGTTGAAATATAATTCCTCATACAGGCGCCGGTGCTTGGCCTCATCTAAGGCAATATTATGTACCGTCTTTTTATCGGCTCCTTCCAGCATGTCGGAAAGGCGTGTATAGTATTTTACCGCCGCCGTTTCGCCGTCCGCCGCGTGCGCGATCATCTCAAGGAGCTTGCGGTCTAAAAGCCCCGGCTTGTGGCTTTCGTGATATGCGTTTTCTGCGTTATCCATTTATACACCTCGATTTTTTGTCATTACTTAACATATATATGATTGTAGAAATAGATTATGCTTTTCGGGAGGCGGCTTTTTTGGAAAGAATGGACATAAATACCGATTCGCCGTTATACGCAAGGAGCGCTGACCGCCCGGCGGAGACGCAGGTTCAGGCGGCTGCCGCGCCTGTTAAAGAGGAACCTCCGGTTCAAGCCCTTACGCCCGAACAAAATCTTCTTGACGCATTGAAGCTTCTTGGGTTTAAGCCTGCCCCGGAGAATCTGCGGCTTGCGGAGAAACTTTTGCAAAACGGCATGCCTGTAACGGACGCGAACCTGCGCGGTTTGAACCGTGCGGTAAAGCTTGCGGGAGACATGGATCAGGCCGCTTTTATACTGCGCAACACGCTGCCCTTAAACGCAAAAACCGCCGAGCTTGTAAAGGGGTTTGCTTCAAATGAGTTTAAGGTTCTGGCTTTAATTGAAGATATTGTGAAAATAGTTCAGGACTTGCCCGAAGGGGATATCAAGGACAGGCTTATCGCTGTGCTGGCGGGTGAAAAACCAGGAAATGCGCAGCAAACCGCGCCCCAGCCCGTGGCTCAGGAACAAATGCAGCCGCCGGTACAGAATCAAACGCCGATTCAAGGGCAAACCGCTGTACAGGATATATCCACTCCTGTCAAGGATGTTCAAGCAGAAGCAGCAACGGAATCGATGCCAAAATCTGCGATGGAGGCGAACGCGGTCAAGCAGGCGGGTGCGGAAAAAGCGCAAAGCCAAGCGGAAAACAACAAACCGGAAATGCCTGTAAACAATTTGAATGCGAAGCCGGAAGCTGAACACCGGGAGAATGCCGCTCCCCGTCAATCCGGCTCAATGCCGCCCAACACGGAGAACGGCGGCGTACAAAGTAAACCAACGGCCTTTTCTATCGCGGATAGCGTGGAAATCGTACGCCAAGCTATAAATAGAAGCGCGGAATCGACGGTTGAGAGGGCTTTTCTTGACAGTAATGCTGGTAAACTTATATCCGAAGCAAAGCCCGGACAGCCTCAAACCGCGCCGCAGGTTGAAAAACCGAGTCTGTTTACTCAGGTTATGGAAAGATTTGCAATGGATCCTGAGAAGGATGACAGAAGCGACCTGAACACGCGGTTAAGCAATTTACGCGAGGCGGTTGCGGAAGCAAAGCTGACGTTGGCAGATGGGGAAGGACATGAGCGGCTTGGGGATACGCTGAACCGGTTGGAAAACTGCTTGGATTTTTTTTGTGATTTAAAGCGTATGGTATACATGCAGATACCGCTGTGGAACGGTGATGAGGCGAATGATATGGGCCTTTATGTGTTTCGTGACAAGGGCAGGAAAAGCGGGGGAGGGCAGGGGAAGCAAAGCGCCCTGCTATCGCTTGATTTCGCGTATATTGGGCATTTTGAGGCTTATATTCAAAAGATTGGCCAGGGGGTAAGCATCCGTTTTGTGACTGAGGATGGAATAAAATCCCTTGTTTTAAGTAGTGTGGGTGAGCTGGCGGAAAGGCTGGCGAGTAAGGGATACCGGTTGGATTCCTACATTTTTGCCGAAAGCGGTGAACCCTTTGCCCTGACGGATTCAGAGCCTGCGGATGATAACGGCGGGATAAAGCCCACGAAGCTGGTTAATTTAGATTTAAAAGCGTAAAACGAAGGAAATCGGAGTAATATTAAGCATTCGATAATAGAGGTTGTGTATTTTAGGAAATATGACCTAATATGAGAAAATATAAGTCTTGCAATAATTTGGATTATTAATTATATTATTAAAAGTGTTAGCACTCGATTGATGTGAGTGCTAACAAAAAGATAAATATGTTGAGGAGGCAAATCTAGAATGAAATTGAAACCATTGGGCGACAGGGTTGTTATCAAGCAGCTTAAAGCCGAGGAAAAAACGAAATCCGGCATAGTCCTGCCGTCTAACGCGAAGGAAAAGCCGCAGGAAGCCGAAGTTATCGCGGTTGGCCCCGGCGGTGTAGTTGATGGGAAAGAGATTAAGATGGAAGTAGCGCCCGGCAACAAGGTTATTTATTCAAAATACGCCGGTACCGAAGTCAAAATCGACGAGGAAGAGTATATTATCGTGCGCCAGAGTGATATTTTGGCAATTGTCGAGTAAGTAATTTCGCTAAAGCGAAATTCTGATTTAAATTCTTTTTGGATCGCCAAAAAGAATCAAAAAACAGTAGAAAATTTCACTAAAGCGAAATTCTGATTTAAATTCTTTTTGAATCGCTAAAAAGAATCAAAAAAACAGGAGGCAGGATTTTTAAAATGGCAAAACAGATTAAATTTGGCATAGACGCCAGGACAGCGCTTGAAACAGGCATTAACAAGCTGGCTGACACGGTACGCGTAACTCTTGGCCCAAAGGGCAGAAACGTTATTTTGGATAAAAAATACGGCTCGCCGCTGATCACGAACGACGGCGTTACGATTGCGAAAGAGATTGAGCTTGAGGACGCCTTTGAAAACATGGGCGCTCAGATCGTTAAGGAAGTCGCCACAAAGACCAACGACGTAGCAGGCGACGGAACCACGACGGCCACCGTTCTGGCCCAGGCAATGGTTGCGGAAGGCCTGAAAAACATCGCGGCGGGCGCGAACCCGATCATCCTAAAAAAAGGCATGGAGAAAGCCACAGAAGCCGCCGTTGACGCTATCTACAACATGAGCCAGAAGGTAAACGGCAAAAACCATATCGCGCGCGTGGCTGCTATTTCGGCGGGTGACGACGCGGTTGGCGAAATTATTGCGGAAGCTATGGAAAAGGTTTCAAACGACGGCGTTATCACCGTTGAGGAATCCAAGACCATGAAGACGGAACTGGAAGTCGTTGAGGGTATGCAGTTTGACCGCGGTTACCTCAGCGCTTACATGGCTACGGACATGGAAAAGATGGTCGCGGAGCTGGAAAACCCCTATATCCTTATTACCGACAAAAAGATTTCAAATATACAGGACATTGTGCCGCTGCTTGAGCAAATCATGCAGGTTGGCGCACGGCTTCTTATCATCGCCGACGACGTGGAGGGCGAAGCCCTTGCAACCCTTATCCTTAACAAGCTGCGCGGCACTTTCGTATGCGTCGCCGTAAAGGCTCCGGGCTTTGGCGACAGAAAGAAAGCCATGCTTGAGGATATCGCCATCCTTACCGGCGGTGAAGTTATAGCGGACGAGCTTGGACTTGAGCTTAAAGAAGCGCGCCTTGACAACCTGGGCCGCGCCAAGACCGTGAAGATCGACAAAGAGAACACCATCATTATAGACGGGCAGGGCGACAAAGCCGCAATCGGCGCGCGCGTTTCCCAGCTCAAGAGCCAGATTGAAGAGACCACCAGCGAGTTTGACAAGGAGAAGCTTCAGGAGCGCCTTGCCAAGATGAGCGGCGGCGTCGCGGTCGTTAAGGTCGGCGCGGCAACCGAAATTGAGCTGAAAGAGAAGAAGCACCGCATGGAGGACGCTTTGGCGGCTACACGCGCGGCTGTTGAAGAAGGCATTATCTCCGGCGGCGGTTCCGTTTACGTCCACGCCATCCCGGAAGTGGTGGAAAAGACCAAAGGCCTTACGGGCGACGAGCTTACGGGCGCAAAGCTTATTGTGAAATGCCTTGAGTCCCCGCTGCGCCAGATCGTTGAAAACGCCGGCATCGAAGGCGCCATCATTATCAACGATGTAAAGAAAGCTAAAAAAGGCTGGGGATTTGATGTTATTAAAGAGTCGCTGGTAGACATGGTTGAGGCCGGTATCATCGACCCGACGAAGGTTGCCAGGAGCGCCCTCCAGAACGCCAACAGCATTGCGTCCACCTTCCTTACCACCGAAGGCGCGGTCGCGGATATAAAGGAACCCGAACCGCCGATGCCTCCCGGAGGCGGCGGAATGGGCGGAATGTATTAAAAGCAAGTAATAGGTAATAGGTAAAAAGATATGGTAATTGGTGTTGGTATTGATATGATTGAAATATCTCGAATCGAAAAAGCGGCTTCTAAAGCCGCTTTTTTGAGTAGGGTTTTCAGTGGGCGGGAGTTGGAGTTGTTTCGTGAGCGCGGTGAGAATATAAAAATCCTTGCGGGTTGCTTTGCGGGTAAGGAGGCTGTGTCTAAGGCGCTGGGCACGGGGTTTGCCGGGTTTTGGCCTTCTGATGTTGAGGTTTTAAGGGACGGAAACGGCAAGCCCTTTGTTGTTTTGAACGGGAAGGCGGGGGAGATTGCGGCGGATTTAGGAGTTAGGACTTGGCATATTAGTATAACAAATACCGCGGAATACGCCGCGGCATTTGTGATTGCTGAGATGTAGGCTGCTATTCCGGCTGATCGGGTTTATCTATGGAATTCCATGGGTCAAACTGGTAATCCTTCTCGTCCTCGTTATTAATATCGGATTTATCCAATTTCCTGTTTATTTCTGTCACATTGCGCACCAATAAGACGAAGAGCAGCGCGAATTCGTACAATATTCTGTTCAAGGCGTTTCCGGCTAATGCGCACAGGAAGAATACCGCCGGGCGGCCGGTGAAAAGCGCAAGAAAACCGAACACCGTCAGGAACAGCGCGGACAGCAAATGCAGCCACTTCAACAGCCCTTCGGCTACAAAGCCGTTGAAGTGCAGATAATCGTACAGCCAGCTCAGCGCTTTGTTCGTATATTTCTCGCCGCTTTTTCTGCGTAAAAACGTCAGGTAAATAGCGAAGCTGCCGATTATCGAGAGAATAGCTATGATGATTGCGAGTATACATAATGTGTCCATTAAAGTCACATCCTTTAACATTTATTGATTTTAATCTACCATAGGAAAAGCGGAAATGTCAATAGCGGTTTTATTGATTTTGTAAAAATCCCGCGTCCGCTTGTTTATCGGCGTTTTCGATGGCGGCTCTCGCAAGCTCGTCGCAGCGGTTGTTTAATTCGTTCGAGGCATGGCCCTTTACCCATATTAGCCGCGCGGAATGTTGTGACAGCAAGGTCAGCAGCCGTTCCCAGAGGTCGGAATTCAGAGCTTTTTCCTTGTTGTTACGCATCCAGCCGTTTTGGCGCCAGCGGAGCGCCCATCCCTTTGTAATGCCGTCCACGAGATAGCGTGAATCGCTGTACAGATTGATTTCACAAGGTTCCTTTAAAAGCTCCAGCGCGGTGATGGCGGCAAGGAGCTCCATCCTGTTGTTTGTGGTAAGGGTGAAGCCGCCGTTTATTTCTTTTTTTGCCGTTTTATACAGCAAAACAGCGCCGTATCCGCCCGGGCCGGGGTTTCCTGAACACGCGCCGTCGGTATAGATGTCGATTGATTTTGGCATTGGTAAATTTCTCCTTGATTAAATCCTCTCGGTTCATTATACTATAGTATAAATTAAAAGTACAGGCGGGATTACATGGATTTGGACTGGTACACGCTTACCTATATCGGGGCTGTTTTGGCGGCTTTAATGTCGCTGTTCGCATCGGCTAAGGTACGCGGCGCATACAAAAGATACAGCGCGTACGAAAACAAAAAGGGGATAACCGGCGCAGAGGCGGCGCGGGAGCTTTTGGAGGCCGCCGGGGTGCATGATATGAATATCGAAATGGTTGACGGCGTTTTAACCGACCATTATGATCCCCATACCGAAACGCTGCGGTTATCGCGTGGCGTTTACGAAGGGAAGAATATCAGCTCCGTCGGAATCGCCGCGCATGAGGCCGCCCATGCCATACAGCATTTTGAAGGTTACGCGCCGCTTACGGCGCGCCAGAGTTTTGTGCGGTTCGCTAACATCGGGTCGCGGATGTCCATACCCATTGTATTGATAGGGATTTTCTTTCTTTCTGTTGATTATGGCACAATGTTCGGTGAACTGCTTATACACGCGGGGTTATTATTATTTACCGCGGTTGTGGTGCTTTCGCTTATTACGCTGCCCGTGGAATTTAACGCTTCCGCCCGAGCCGTCGCGATGCTGGAATCCCGGGATATGCTGACCGAGGATGAATTGGACGGGGCGCAGCGCGTGCTTTCTGCGGCGGCCTGGACGTACATCGCGGCTACGCTTAGCGCGGTGATGACGCTGATCCGCCTGCTGTTGATCACCAGAGGCGGCAGGCGCAGGTAATGGAAAGATACGGCGTTATCAATAATAAAATCCAACGTGAAATCGTGCTGCTCAAAGGCAAACCATGCGCATGGGGCCGCTGTCTGTTTTGCGATTATACGGATGACAACACCGTTTGCGAACATGAAGCGTTATGCGTTAATACCGCGGCGCTTTCACAAGTGCGCGGGATGTTCGGGCGGCTTGAGGTTGTAAATTCCGGGAGCGTGTTTGAACTGCACGGATCGACGCTTGATGAAATCCGCAAAATCGTGGCGGATAAAGCCATCAGCGCGTTGTTTTTTGAATCCGCGTGGATGTATCGCGGCAAAATTGAACAATTGCGGGAAAGCTTTAAACCGGTTGATTTGATGTTAAAATGCGGAATTGAGACGTTTGACGATAATTTTAGGAATAATGTAATGAACAAGGGTATTGATTTTGCGCATCCCCGTGAAGTGGCGGAGTATTTTGATTCCGTATGCCTGCTGGTGGGGCTTGAGGGGCAGACGCGGGAAATGGTGGCGCGGGATATAGATATTCTGACAACATTTTTTAAGATGGGCTGCGTTAATATTTTTGTGGAAAATACTACGGGAATAAAATCCAATTCCGGATTGATCGAATGGTTTATAGCAACGTACGGGAGGATGGATAATTATCCCGGCATTGATGTTTTGTGGGACAATACTGACTTCGGCGTAGGAGGAACAGAAGATGAAAAATAACAAGTTTGCAAGTTTTATTAAAGAGGCTTTTTACATGACAAAGGAAACATGGGAAATCCCTAAATCGGCCAAGCCACGGCTGGCGCGGCGGCTTGCCCTGACCGGGATTACCGCGTCGGTTTATACTGTGCTTAGCCTGTTTTTCCCATATCTGGCATACGGGCAGATACAATGCCGTTTTTCCGAGGTTTTGAACTTGCTTGCGTTTATAAACCCCGTTTTTGCGCCGGGTATAATCCTTGGCTGTTTTATCACTAATTTATTTTCGCCTTTTCCTTTGGACTGGCTGTTTGGTACGCTGGCAACGGCGGCGGCAATGTTTTGCATAACACGGACGAAAAGGCTTATAATAGCGTCCCTTTGGCCTACGGCTTTTA
>WRAC01000014.1 GCA_009780415.1 Defluviitaleaceae bacterium
AAAGGTATGTTTTGCCAGTGCCGGGCTTGCCGAAAATATATCTAAGCAAGCCCGATTTCCCCTGCAACGGAACGCATTCCGAGGATTGTCTCGTCTATAAGGTCTTTCAGCTCCATGCCCAGCATCTCCGCGCCTTTTTTGATTACCTCGCGGTTTACCCCGGCGGCAAAGCGGGCGTCCTTGAATTTCTTGTTAACAGAGGAATATTCAAGATCCATCAGGCTTTTTGAAGGACGCATAAGGGCCGCGGCGTTGATGAGGCCGGTTAGCTCATCTATGGCGTAGAGTACTTTTTCCATGCGCGAAATTGGCTCCACATCGCAGCAAAGACCCCAGCCGTGGCTGACAACGGCGCGGACGAAGTCTTTGTCAAGGCCTTCGTCTTCCATTAGTTCCGCCGTTTTTTTACAATGCTGGTCGGGATACAACTCGTAGTCCAGGTCATGGAGAAGTCCCACCGCCGCCCAATATTCCGCGTCCTCATTGTATTTTTGAGCAAAATGGCGCATAACGCCCGAGACGGCGGCGGCGTGGTTTATCAAGCTTTCGTTTGAGTTGTATTTGCGGAGGATTTCGTGGGATTGCGGCATTGTTGGTATCATTTGTACTGCCTCCAAAAACATTTTTAACCACAAAAAACACAGAAATTAAATTCTGTTTGAAGAACCCAGGACATTGCGGATTTTGTGCTTTACAAGCTCCTTGACGTTTGCGCGGGCGTAGGTCAGGTACTGGCGCGGGTCGAAATGGTCGGGCTTCATGTTGAAGTATTCGCGGATGCTGCCCGTCATTACCAGACGCAGGTCGGAGTCTATATTTATTTTACACACCGCCATCGCGGCGGCTTGGCGCAGCATATCCTCTGGAATGCCGATAGCGTCGGGCATTTTACCGCCGTTGTTATTTACCTTCACCACCCAGTCCTGCATCACCGACGACGCGCCGTGTAAAACGATTGGGAAATTGGGCAGGCGTCTCTGAATATCCTCAAGTATATCGAAGCGCAGGCGCGGCTCCTGGCCCGGCTTGAACTTGAACGCGCCGTGGCTTGTACCGATGGCGATAGCAAGGGAATCCACGCCGGTTTTTGTTACGAATTCCTCGACTTCGTTGGGATCGGTAAACTGGGCGTCCTCTTCGGCTACGTTAACCGCGTCCTCAATGCCGGAAAGTTTGCCCAGCTCGGCTTCGACGACTACACCGCGTGCGTGGGCGTACTCAACGCATCTCTTTGTAAGTTCGATATTTTCTGCAAGCGAATAATGCGATCCGTCAATCATAACGCTGGAAAACCCGCCATCCACGCAGCTTTTGATTTCCTCAAATGCCTGATCCGGGTTTAGGCCCGCGCCGCCGTGATCCAAGTGCAGGGCCATGTCCAGCCCCGTGTCCAGCATTGCGGCTTCCACAAGCTTTGTCAGGTATGTGGGCTTGGCGTATTTCCTTGCACCGGCCGAAACCTGCAAGATTACGGGCGATTTTTCCTCAAGCGCCGCTTCGGTTATGGCCTGCACTATCTCCATATTGTTTACGTTAAACGCGCCGATGGCGTATTTGCCCGCGTAAGCCTTTGCGAACATGTCCTTCGTTGTGACGAGTGCCATTGAACACCCTCCTAAGGTTTATTTTTGTCTAAATAATTATAATCTTTTATATTGATTTGCGCAAGCAAAAAATGTATACTAAAACGGTGAAAGCTGGTGAAATATGCGACTTATTAGCATTTCTTTATTTATTCTTACCGTATTATTTCTCCCCTCCTGTCATACAGACGGAGAAGGTTATTATTTGGAATATACTTATGAAGCGGAAACACCCCTGCCTGAAGATATTGGCGTGGATATGCATGTTACGCGCGCTTTGGCGGCAAAGCAGCTTGCGTTTATCCATAGCGGCAGGATTGCGATAAATTCAATGGAGCGCGAAATTACCTTTACCGATGTGGAGATGGAACATTGGCACAATCGCTATGTTAACGCCGTTTTTGCCATGGGGTTGATGTCCGGCGCGGGGGATGTATTTATGCCGGACGCGCCGCTGACGTATTCGCAGGCGAGGTTTTTATTAAACCGTGTTTACGCCGATGACGATGAATTTGAACACTATTTCGACCACACCGAACCTATTCCTTACTCTTATTGGACTGAATTGCTGCTGGACGCATTGGATAAAGCAAGCGGCGGCGATATTTGGGGGTTGTATGGTATAAGCCGTATAAGCCTGATACCATTACAAACCGTTGAAAATGGCGTGTTTACGGACTGCGGGCCGTTTGGCTGTGCCGGAATAGATATAGCGCCTTATATCGACAAGCAGATCACCGCGTTGGTTAAAGACGATGAAATCCTTGCCCTGCTTGGTGTTGAGAGCGAAGCGCCTGTTATCCGGGGGGCTTATATACAGGATATTTATGACGAAGCCATCGTCATTTTCGCGGGCGGCGCGATACGGGCATATGCCTGGTTAAATCCGCTCCCGGCGGGAAATGTGTGCGATATCACAGTGTCACGCGGAACCGCCCTTGATGTAAAAATCCTCGAAACGGAGATTAGCGGCACGCTAAACCGCATAACGCCGGGGTTTACCGAGCTGCGCGATATTGAGCTGCTGCCGAATGCCGCCGATGTCAGGGTTTACGATGTCTCCGAAAAAAATGTTGCGGGTGGGACGCCCGCGCTCCCAGTCCCGGTTTTGCGCGGTTTAGGAGACGTAATATCCGGAAGTGACGACGCCAGTTTCATTGTTGAAGACGGCGAAGTCCGCGCTGTTTTGATAAACCACATATCCGATCCGCGCACGGTGCGGGTTTTACTAAGCACTACGGGTTTCCGGGGTTATTTACACGAAAGCGTCAGCCTTACCAGCGACGTACCGTTCACTGTTTGGGCAAACGGCGACCCCTATGCCTACGCCGCCGGAGAGGTGTTCACCGCCGCGGTTTGGGAGAATTTACACATTTTTTCCGAATCCAAACCGCGCATTTACATAACGACGGATACATATTACGGGCGCATAGAGCTTCTGAGTATTTTGCGAAACGGAGAGCACCCGCGCTATCGCGGGGTTTTGGAGATTTGTTTGGAGGCGGATGGACGTTTTACCGTTGTTAATGAGTTAAATATTGAAGAATACTTATATTCCGTGGTTTCCAGCGATTCACTCCATACGCACGGCTTTGAGGCCGCTAAGGTGCAGGCCGTCACCGCGCGTTCCTATGCTTATACGCATTTCTTCGCCAACAGTTTCGGCGCGCTGGGTGCTAACTTCAACGATTCCGTTATCAGCCAGCTGTATAACAACATGCCCGAGAACACGCTGTCCGTGCGGGCTGTTAACGAAACGCGCGGTATGATGCTGAGCCACGCGGGGAATGTTATCGCGGGTAATTTTTTCAGCGCATCGGCGGGCGTTACGGCAAATTCCGGCGAGGTTTGGCCGGATATGCTGACCGGCGCGTTCCCCGGCGAAACCTTACCCTATCTGCGTTCAACCGTTTTGCATTCGGGAGGAAATTACGGCGATTTACGCAACGAATCAAACGCGGCCGCGTTTTTCCGCGATTGGAATGTGCAGTGCTGTGATTCAGGCTCCCCGTGGTTCCGCTGGTACGCCGAAATGACCGCCGCCGAGCTTACCGCCTCAATAAACGCCGCCTTGCCCACCCTCTACGCCGCTAACCCCGCGCTTATAAAAACATTGCAGCCGGACGGGTCTTTCCGCAGCCGCCCTATTGAGACAATCGGTGATTTGGTTAATATTGAGGCGCTTTCACGCGGTGAGGGCGGTAATGTTATGTCGATGCAAATAACCGGCACCGAGGCCGTTATAACCGTTTACACCGAGTTGAACGTACGCCATCTGCTGAGGCCCGCGAGCGTAACCCGCCATATGGGCGGCGCCGCGGAAAATTTGACGATGATGCCTTCGGCGTTTTTTGCTATAGAGAAGCATGTGGACGAGTACGGCGGCATGTGGGCCGTGACCTTCCACGGCGGCGGTTTCGGTCATGGCGCCGGGATGAGCCAGAGCGGCGTAAGGGGCATGGCGGAGGCCGGATTCAACTTTGAGCAGATTTTGCGGAGATATTACAGAAGCGCGGTTATTGTGAAAAGGTGGTAGACAATATTTTGGTTTTATAGTATTATTTAGTTTGTTTTATAGTATTATTTAGTTTGTTTTATCAATTTTCAGGAGAAAATTCATGGCCCTAGACGGAATCGCGATAGCGTATCTTGTCCGCGAACTGGACGCCGCATTAACCGGCGGTAAAATAGATAAAATCCACCAGCCCGAGCCGGACGAGATAATTTTGGTAATAAGGAAAGACGTTAACCGCCGCCTGCTGCTGTCCGCCGGCGCACAGGCTCCGCGCGCCCATTTTACCGAAATCCCCAAGGATAACCCCATGACCGCGCCGCTTTTTTGCATGGTGCTGCGCAAGCATCTGCTTGGCGGGCGGATTACCGGGATCACTCAGGGCGCGGGCTTCGAACGCGTTATTAATTTCGATGTTGAAGCCGTAAGCGAGATGGGTGAAATATGCCAAAGACGCCTGATTATTGAGATTATGGGCAAGCACTCCAACATAATACTGCTGGGCGGCGGCGTAATTCTTGATTCCATAAAACGCGTAACACATGAAATGAGTTCCCTGCGCGAGGTCTTGCCGGGCAGAACTTATACGGAACCTCCGGCGCAAGATAAAATTAACCCTGCCGCCGCGATGGACGATATGGAAATATTTACCACACGGCTGTTAAACAGCGGTGATACCGCGCCCAAAGCCCTTTCCGGCGGTTTTAACGGCATAAGCCCCGCCACCGCCAAAGAGATAACCCACCGCGCCGGTATTGATGCCGGCGCAATGGCTGATAAGCTTGAAAACGCTGAAGTTACACGGCTTTATAATGTTTTTGGAACGATTGTCACTGACGCGCTCTCAGGCAAATTCAACGGCGAGCTGGCGGAAAACGGCAAAGGGGCGGCGGTTGATTTCGCGCCCTATGAAATGACCGTGTATCCCAAAGAACTGCGGCGTGGCGCGGAAAATATGTCCCGGTTGCTGGAAGAATTTTACGGCGCCAAGGACCACGCACTGCGCATAAGCCAGAAATCACAGGATTTGCGCCGCCTTGTCGCGCAGAACATCGAACGTTGCGTGCGTAAATACGACGCGCATCAGCGGACGTCGCTTGAAATTGAGAATAGGGATATGAATAGGCTGAGCGGTGAACTTTTAACCGCAAATTTATATCAAATAACACCAGGCTTGCAAGAGGTAACGCTGCCCAATTATTACGATGAAAACGGCGGCAACATCACAATCAAGCTGGATGCGAGACTTACCGCCGCCCAGAATGCCCAGCGATATTTCAAGCGTTATAACAAGGAAAAACGGGCGTTTGAGGCCCTTGGCCCGCAGATGGAGCAAAACGCCGAGGAATTGAAATATTTGGAAAGCGTGATGGAATCGCTGTCAAAGGCCGATAATCTGGCGGAGTTGAATGAAATCCGCGAGGAGCTTGCGGAAACGGGCTTCGCGCGGCGGAAAAACGTGAAAAAAGAAGCAAAACGGCCTGCCCAAGCCAGCCAGCCCGTCTCATACACCTCATCGGACGGTTTCACTATTCTGGTAGGCAAAAACAACCGCCAAAACGACGAGTTAACAATGAAAACCGCCAATCCCGGCGATATCTGGCTTCACGCGAAGGACATCCCCGGCTCTCATGTCATAATAAGAACGGAAAACGCCGGGGTTCCCGACAGTACGCTGGAAGAAGCGGCCTCCCTCGCCGCGTTTTACAGCAAGGCCGGGGCTTCGGCGCTTGTGCCGGTGGATTATACCCTAAGGAGGCATGTTAAAAAACCGGCGGGCGCAAAGCCCGGGATGGTTATTTATACGCATCAGAAAACGGCTTTTGTGAAGCCCAGCGATAAGGTGAGTCATGAGAAACATATTTAAGCAAATGCGCGTCCAGCAGTATATTAAGAATATCCTTGTTTTCCTGCCGCTGGTTTTTTCGCTGAACCTGTTCAACACCTCCAGTTTTATTCGTGCCGCGTTGATTTTTCTGGCTTTCTGCGCGGGATCCTCCGCGGTATACATCATAAACGACATCGCCGACGCGCCCAGGGACAGGCTCCATCCGCGCAAAAAAAACCGCCCCATCGCCAGCGGCGCAATGAGCGTTCGCTTTGGTGTTGTTTTGGCGGCTTTCTGCTTTGTTTTTGCCGGTTTTACGGCGTTTTTTACCCATGTTCATGCCGGGGTTCTGCTTGTTGCCTACATCGCCGTAAACATGCTGTATTCCTTTGTTTTAAAGCGTCTGGCACTGGTTGACGTGTTCTGCGTAATGACCGGGTTTTTGCTGCGGATAGCGGCGGGAGCGGCCTCGATAGGGGTTCCTGTTTCAAGCTGGCTGATGCTTACCATCATGTCGCTAAGCCTGTTCATGGGATTTGGCAAAAGGCGCGGCGAACTGAACGGCGTTCCCGGCGCGGCTGCCGCCACACGCAGGGTTCTGTCAAAATACAGCGCCGCGTTTCTGGACAAGGCAATGTATTTTACAATGACGCTAAGCGCCGCGTTTTACGCGCTTTGGGCCATAGACGGCGAAACCGCCGCAAAACTGGGCACGGAGAATTTGATTTGGACGACGCCGCTTGTAATCGCGGGATTGCTGCGGTATGCGCAGATTTTGGAATCCGCCGATTCCGACGGGGATCCCACCACGGTTTTGCTTACCGATTTGCCGCTGCTATGTATTGTGCCGGTATATGCGCTGGTTGTTGTGGGGATTGTTTATTTTGGGTAATCGGATTTGCAAACCGCGTAGCAGGCGACATCGACAAACCCTCCCAGCTTCGCCATATAATCGCATTGGCGGCTGATACCCTCGAACGTCATGCCGGTTTTCTGCATTACGCGGCCCGACGCTGTGTTATCCGCGAAATGATGGGCGGCAATGCGGTTAAAACCCGCGTTGTTGAATAAATGCTTTATGACGGCGGCGACGGCTTCGCTTGTGATCCCTCGGTTCCAAAACCGGCGCCCTATGCACCAGCCAAGCTCGCAGCTCAGGTGCGCGGCCCTCATGTTCACGACGGATGCCGTGCCGATCAGCTGCCCTGTTTCCTTAATCTCTATGCCCCACTGGTAAAAGTCCGGCTCCGAGTACTGACCTTCCCAGAGCGCCAGCCTCTCCTCGCTGGCCACGACGCCTTTATGCGCGTCCCACAGCATAAACTTCGTAACTTCCGGGTCATTTGCCCAGTTTTCAAACATCTGGGGCGCGTCGGAAACCGACATGCGGCGCAGGTTCAGCCGCTCCGTCTCCAGCGGGACGGTTCCCGTGTGGGAAAGTTTTGGACTGTCATTCATCATCTTCGTCGTCCCCGGCGTTGTCCTCAAACTGCTTTAAGAAATCCATGTCGAATTCCTCGTCAAAATCTTCGTCGCCGTCCCCGATTATGAACCCGTCCAAAAAATCGTCATCATCATCGTCATCGTCATCATCGTCATCATCGTCGAAATCATCCTCGTCATCGTCATCGTCGTCGTCAAAATCAAAATCAAAGTCGTCGTCTTCTTCTTCATCAAAATCATCATCGTCATCATCGTCGTCATCGTCGTCAAAATCGAAGATATCGTCATCTTCATCGTCTTCGTCAATATCATCCATATCGCCAAAATCTTCGATATCAAAAAAATCGTCGGAATTCATCACGTACCTCCATGCAAGTGTTTTAACATATTATACAGCTACCATTTATTGTTTTCAAGCCTATAATTAATTTTCGGAACTAAAATTGATTATAAACGTTTATTAAGTAAATATTAACTTTTTGTTAAGGAACGATGTATTATGGGATGCCGCCAGTATAAAGAAATGATCACGCTTTACGTGGACGGTTATCTGGATGATGTCCGGAAAGCCCGGCTTTTAGCGCACGCGAACACTTGCGGGAGGTGCAGCGGCGCACTTCGGGCCTATACCGATATGGCGGGCGACCTGAGAAGGCTGGCGGAAGTAGTGCCGGACACGCAGTTTCTCAGGGAATCCATGGCGCGGATCGAAAGTTTTTCCGGTAAAAGCCGCATTGGGCGGATGCTGCCGGAGAGGCGGGCCAGATTACAGGGATTTATAGGAACGCTCGGCGCCGCCGCAGCGATGTTTGTGTTTGTAGTGGCGGCAAGCGCGCTGGGGCTGCTCAGGCCGGAGGCCAATCAGGTCAGGCATGACGCGGGCTGGGCGGATTACGGAGCGCGTGCCTTTGATATGGCGTATGCCGAAACGGATTCTTTTAACACGGCATTTTTCGGCGCTCAGTCATATGGCGGCGTCATGGGCATTGGCGCGGACAATATTATATATGACCGGTCTGACGATACCTACCTTCTTTACGATTCCCCGGATAATACGTATGAAGCGGCGCGCGCGGGGGGACGCGGCGATTTTCCGGTGGTATACGCGGACGGATTAATGCCCGCCGCCGCGCCGTTTGAAGAGCCGTACAGGCAAAGCGCGGAGTTTGAGATTTTTGGTTATCATCCGCCGCCCATGGGCGATATTCTCACCGAACAGCGCCATTTAACAATAGAAACCTCCAATGCCGAGGGAATGCTGCAATCCGTGCAGATGCTTGGCATACAGATAACGGACAGCAGCACGCGTACCGGAGGCGATAGGGTTTACAGCTCCGCCACAATAAGGCTGCATATACAGCAATATCCCATGGTTGCGGCGGTTTTGACGGATTTCGGCGATATTACGTGGGAAAGCGCGTCAGTATGGTCTTTAGCCGATGAGATCAACGACGCGCAGGCCAGTCTCAGCGCAAGGCGCTCCGAATACGAGCGGCTGCTGACATACAATGACCACGCCGGCGAGCTGCATGGGCTTATAATCTTACATGACAGGATAAATAATGTTTTACGGCAGATTGACAGCTTCGAGGGCCGGCTGAGGCGGCTTTATTCCGACGCCAATATGTCCACGGTCTACATTTCAGCTTCCAGCCCGGCGGCGGCCCCGGTTGCGTTAAGCTTCGCCGAACGTCTGCTCAACGGGTTTATGGACGGGCTGGAAGGCATGTCCCAGGCGGCGGAACGCGTAATCGTTTTCGTGACGGGGGCGATAATCCCGGCGGCTATTGTGGTTATTTTAATCAGCGCGGTATACGCGGTTATTTTCCGCAGAAAGGGGAATCGTTAATATGAACGGGATTCTTCGCTTTCGGTCTGGAACGTTAATTCTGGCGGTTATCGCCATAACAGCGTTATTATCCGGCTGCCGCAGAAATCAGGACGCGGGTTACGGCTGGGATACGTCATCGCCCCGCTTGTATGAAAGCAATTACGCTATAATGTATGACAGCGATTACGCCGATTATATGTATACCGGCCTGTCACATTCTTCAAACTTTTCCGCTCCTCCAAGCCCCGCGGGAAATATTTTTCATGAAGAGCTTGAAACGCGGCGGAACCGGCAGATAATAAGAAACGGCTCCGTATACATGAGTACGCGGGATTTTGATACCTTGACAAGTTACGTGCTTGACTTGGTTGAGTCCTTTAACGGGTATATCGAGTCGACAGATAAGTACACTACCCATGAGGGCCTGCGGAATCAGAGTTTTTCCCTGCGCGTCCCCTCCGGGAACTTTGAGGCGGCTATGCGCGGCATTGAGTCCCAGGGCGGGGTGCGCAACTCTTCCCGCGGCCAATCGGACGTTACGGACCATTACTACGATATCGCCGCAAGGCTTGATGCCCGGACAATCGAGGAACAGCGGCTGCTTGAGCTTATCGCCCAGGCGCGGGAGATCGCGGATTTGATTCTGCTGGAACAGCGGCTTTCCCAAGTGCGCCAGGAAATCGAATCCATGCGCGGGCAGCTGCAGGGCATGGACCGGAGGGTTTCCTACTCCCAGATCTGGCTCTCCATAACCGAGGAACGCGGCATTTATGAACCCGGAACGTTATTGGCACGCGTGGCAAAGGCTTTTACCGATTCTATCGACGCCACTGCCGCCTTTGCGCAAACAGTGCTGGTTTTCCTTGTTTCAGCAATAATCCCCCTGATTTTTATCGCGCTGATGCTGCTGGTCGGGCGTTTCACGTTCAGAAGGCTTGTGCGCCGCAGACGCAAGAGAAAACCGGCGGTTGACAAAAGTGCCTTGAAAGCCGTTAAATTGCTTGTTGAAGACGCTAAGGACGAAGGAAACGGCCAGTAGGGGCGGGTCCATGGGATCATAAGCAGGTGAGATAAATGCATCAATTGACTTGTATGTCACGCCAGGGTTATTTTTGTACGGCCATGGAGATTATGCCCATGGCTTGTGCGTTTATATCCGACACATACGAATGTATCGGGCAAAACCGCGAGTGTGTGGCGCTTTACGGCTTTGCCGGCAACGAAGATAAAATGAAGCGCATATTCGACTTGGCCCCGCAATATCAGGCTGACGGCCGTCTTTCCGTTGAAAAATCCCTCGAGTACGTCAAACGCGCTTTTGAGGGCGAAAGCGGGCGTGTGCGCTTCGAGTGGATCCTGTCCACCAGCGAAGGCTTGCAGGTACCGGCCGAGGTAACCCTTATACGCATGGATACTGGCGGTAACTATGTTTGCGCCGCGTTCATAAACGATTTGCGCGAGCTTAAAGAAGCCATGGCTTCGCTGGATAAAATTTCGACGCTCGCTTTTAAGGACAGCCTGACCGGGCTATATAACCGCCGCTATTTCATGGACCGCCTTAACTTTGAGTTCCGTATTTTCGGTTCAAGCCAGAAATCCATTTCCGTCATCATCTACGACCTTGATAAATTCAAAAATGTGAACGACACCTACGGTCATCCCGTGGGCGACGAGGTCTTGCAGCAAGTATCCAACCGCGTTAAAACCGTCTTGCGCGCGCGCGACCTGCTGGCGCGGTACGGCGGCGAGGAGTTCATTGTCATGCTGCTGGACACATCGGCTGACGAGGCTTTCAGGCTTGCCGAACGCCTGCGCGATTCCGTATGCGCCGCGCCTATCCCATACAACGGGAATGAGATTAACATATCCATAAGCCTTGGCGTCGCCACCA
This sequence comes from Defluviitaleaceae bacterium, assembly GCA_009780415.1. GTDB lineage: Bacteria > Bacillota > Clostridia > Lachnospirales > WRAX01 > WRAC01. Next base: position 11,089 of record WRAC01000014.1, read on the forward strand.
AAACACTGCCGCAAACAACCATGGAGAAGCTCATAGAAAGCGCCGACAAAGCGCTGTACAAAGCCAAAAACAACGGGCGCAACCGCACGGAGGCCTGTAGCGGGGAGCTATAGAAAAACTAAAAGCCGCAAGATTTATAAGTTAAACCATCGCGGCTTTTTTAATATTGCGATAATAAAAAGCAATCCACTCTGCTGCTTCGATAACAGAGTGGATAATACAACATCTAAAATGCAAACCCTTAATTTAATACTTCGATGTAAAATCATCTATCGCGTCTTGCGCTTTTTCCATCATGCGCCTGCCCTGGCGGCACATTTTCCGCCGCGCGCGCCCGTCGCTTAAAACATAACCCGCGCCAATGCCTATTACCCCGATTATCGCGCCTGTGACAACGCCTGCTTTGAATTTCATATTAATCAGCCTCCTCATTATAAGTATGGCCTTTTCATTATATATTTATTCGTAATGTTAATTCAATAATGCATTTATTTTAATGTTGTGATATAGTACGGATAAAGTAATAAATTCAATGCGAAGGAGGCCTTAACGTGAAGGACCCCAAATTAGTACGAAAGTATCGTATGCTGGATCAGGATATTGCCGCATTCGATGATAAGCTCCATGGAATTAACGGTTTTGAGGCAAAGCCGTTTATACCGACCTCCGCCAACCGCAGGATGATGCAGGACGCGCTGGACGCGCTTTTTGCCCGCCAACAGGCCCTCGAAGCCCCCGATGAGGTTTTTTGCATTATCAAGGATCATTATGCCGATTTTTTGGAAGGGCTGCGGCTTAGCCTGAACAGCGTGTACCAGTCTCCCTTAACCCGCCTTGGATTCGGAGGGTTCAGCATCAGCGCTTTGTTCCGTAAGGACACGCGCCCTGATGAAACCCGCAAAATGATTATGGAAGCCCGTATGGAGCAATATGATCTGCAGTTCGCGGCTATGTTCGAGTGGCTTGACGCATTGCCGGTTGATGAGCTGAACGGCCTGCTTGCCCGGATTAATAACCTCGTGGAAGTAGTTAATATTGAACGGGAGGAAGCCGGTCAGTTTATGGCTTTGCTTAGTGAAGCAGAGCTTGAGGAACTGATTGAGAAAATGCGGGTTTTTGTTGACGGTACGCTTGTTAAGTGGACTTCAAGGCTGAAAGAAATGATCGCGGGTAAGGGCGGGATAATAAAAACCGAAGCCCGCGGGGAAAATGATGTTATTCCTTTGGATATAGAGGGCTACCGGCAGGCGTTAGAGGCTCAGGGCGTCAGTTTAGACGATATCCTCAGCTGGCATGAATCCGAGGCGGAGAAAACACGCAACGAGTGCTTTGAGCTCGCCAACAGCCTTGATATCTCTGAAAAACCCGTCACTTCAATGGCGCAGGTAAACGATATACTGTTTAAATACGCCGGCCCATGCGATTCCCCCGAAGAAATGTTCCGCCGCGCAAACGAATACGTAACCCGCGGCACCGCCGCCGCCCGAGAATACGTCTGGCTGCCTGAAGACGCGGATTGCCCGCCCCAAGCGATGTACAGGCAGATGAGAAGCTCATACCCCTGGGGAGCGGGCGGTTCCTGCAGCCCGTACAGCAGGCCGTTTAAGGGGCGTTTTATGCTTAATGACGAAAATTACCGCGCCATCACGGACGGCTGGATAAAGATCAACTGCATCCACGAGGTTCACCCCGGACATTATACCCAATTTCTCCGCGCGCTTCTGGATCCCATGCCCGAGACCTTCAAACGGGGCGCAAAACATAGCTGCCTTACGGAGGGCATGTGCATACGCACGGAAAAGCTGTTTGAATATATCTTTGCAGAAGACCCTTATTACCCGCTTTTTACGGCCTACCGAAGGCACCATACCTCGGTTCGCATCAAGGTGGATTTATGGCTGCGTTATTTCGGCAAAACCATCGGCGATGTCATAGAGCTTTACATACAGGAGCTTGGTTTCGACAGAAACAGCGCCCGCATACAGGTTCAGGCCCATGAGAACAGCAACGGGTATTTTACCACCTATTATTACGGTTACAAGAAAGCCGCCGAATGGGAGAAATACTACGGTTTCGATAAAAAAGAATATACCGAGCTTCTTTTCTCAGTGGGACGGGTAAGCCTGGCCACATTCGAGCGCTTTCTGAAACTCAGCGTGGAAGACCGGTTCAGCTTAACACATGAATTTGCCAGTTTGAACCAGTTCAGGTAGTTACGGAGGAATTAAGATGAGGGATTATAAATGGGGCATCCTGGCGCCGGGAACCATTGCCGACAGGTTTGCCCGGGGGCTGGCTGTTTTACCGAACGCCGTGCCGTATGCGGTTGGATCGCGTGATATTGGCAGGGCACGGGCGTTTGCCGGCAAATACGGGTATGAAAAAGCTTACGGAAGTTATATGGAGCTGGCGCGGGACCCCGATGTTGATATCATTTATGTGGCGACGCCCCATCCCCAGCACTCGGAAGCGGCTATGCTTTGCTTGAACCATGGGAAAGCGGTTATCTGTGAGAAGCCCTTCGCCGTGAATGCCAAGCAAGCGTTACGTATGATAGAATGCGCCCGAACCAACAAGGTTTTCCTGATGGAAGGCATGTGGACGCGCTTCCTGCCCGCGGTTCGCAAGGCGATGGAGCTTATCGCCGCCGGAGAAATCGGAAATGTCCGCCATATCTCCGCCGATTTTTGCTTCCGTGCCGAGGTTGACCCGGCCAGCCGCCTTTTCGCCCCGCATATGGCGGGCGGCTCATTGCTGGACGTGGGGGTATATAATCTTTCGCTTTGCAGCATGGTTTTCGGAACGCGGCCTGACCGGGTGCAATCCCATATGTATACCGGCGCGGCGGGCGTGGACGAGACGGCGGCGGCGCTCCTTGGTTACGGCGAGGGCCGGAGCGCTCATGTAATCTCATCCATCCGCCTGAACACGGCGCATGAAGCCGCGATTTACGGTGAGCAAGGATACATAAAGCTCCCGTCATACTGGTGCGGGGATACCGTTTTGCTATCCGGCAAGGACGGCTTGCGGGAGATAAAGCTGCCTTTCGAGGCCACGGGGTTTCAATTTGAGGCTATGGAGGTTATGGCATGCCTTGAAAAGGGCCTTGCCGAGTCCCCCGTCATGCCGCTTGACGAAACCCTCGCCATAGTCGAAACCATGGATAAGATACGGCTTGACAACCATTTGCGCTATCCCTTCGAGGAGGAAAACGGCGTATGAAAACCATGTCAAGGCTTATAATGGGGACGATGATCATTAACCTCGAAAATGCCTGTGCTTGCGTATTCCAGCCTTGGGCGCGGTTTGCTGTCCGGCAGGGTTACGCGTGAAAACCACAGGGAGCTGCTTGACGGCGCGGCGTTGAACGCGTATGCGTACGAGGTGAATTTTGCCCGGCTTGACCGGGCGCGGGAGTTGTCGGCTGAGAAAAATGTGTCGGTCCCGCAGATAGCCCTGGCTTATCTGCTGGCTCAGCCGCTTGCGGTATTTCCCATTGTCGGCGCGGCTTGCGAAAAGGAAATCGCGGAGATTGCCGCCGCTTTGGACATTAGGCTGACGGGCGGGGAATGCGCGTGGCTGGAAAACGGCGCTTAGTATCGGAGGGGTGAAGCGATTATGAATTATAGCCACTGGTATAAATACGGGGATGAGCTGCTGGCGGAAATCAGGGATACCGAGGTGTTTCCCGGCTCCATAGCCATATGGTTTTTTGGGCAAGCCGGTTTTGCGTTGAAGGCCGGCAGAGTTGTTGTTTATATTGACCCTTACTTTAACGAAGGCAAGAATCCGGACGGAACAAGCAAAAGACGCTTCCCGCCCCCGTTCGCGCCTGATTGTGTGGATCACGCCGATTACGTTCTCTGCACGCACAAGCATTCCGATCATCTGGATCCGTATACTCTGACCGGAATCGCGTCCGCGTCCCCTGATGCCAAGTTCATCGTTCCCGCGCCGCATAGGGCCGTGTTAATTGACGGAGGTATTGACGAATCCAGTATAATCGGCGCTTTTGATAACCGGGCTATAACGCTTGAAAAATGCGGTATTATCCCAAACGGCTGCCCCCATGGCGTTTTTGAGACTGATGAATACGGCAATCATCTTCATATGGGTTATGCCATCAATATGGGCGGCATTTGCGTGTACCATTCCGGCGATACGGTTGAGTGGCCGGAAATGCGCCCTATGCTGAAATCCCGGGGTATTGACGTTATATTGCTTCCAATAAACGGCCGCGACTGGGAACGCGACAGAAAGGGTATAATAGGTAATTTAAACTCCCGCGAATCCGCTTATATCGGGGCGGAGTGCGCCGATTTAACCATCCCCATGCACCATGACCTTTTTGAGGGAAACAGCGAGAACCCCGCGCATTTCGTGCATTATATGCACCAATACCACAAGTCAAAAAAATATAAGATCATGGTGCCGGGCGAGCGTTTTATTTATGTGAAATGAACATGGCTTCGATTCTAATCCGGCTTTTGCATAGTCTGGATATAGCTTTTTGATTTCAGGCGGATGCTCAGTATAAACGCGGCGACGGCGGAAACCCCGCCTATCGTGAACGCGGCGACGAACCCCCGGCTGTCGATAATCATACCCAACGCATATCCGACAAAGCTGAACGGGATGCCGATGCAGGTGCCGATGACCTGAAAAACGGAGCGTTCTTCCCGCGGGGCGATATCAAGGAAATAGTTAAAGTATCCAATCCAGTTGCTCATCGTGAGGCTTGCAAGCGCGCATGTCGCAAAAAGCCAGACGTATCCCAGAGACGGGAAGAACACCAAAGACACCGCCATGCCCAGCGCAATAAAAACACCGGCATTGCAAAACATTATAGTTACCTTGTTCCCGAAACGCCTGCTGATTTCACCCAAGGAAATGCCTCCGACAAGCCCGCCGACAATATTTGCGTATACAAGCCACGACACCTGCACATCGGAGAGGTCGAGGGTGCTTGCCCCGAAAACGACAATGAACGTGACGGACGAAAACCCGATAAACGCGGGAAGCCTGGCAATCAACGCGTGCTGCAGCAGTTTTTCGCGCTTTATGATAGCGGGGATACGGGCGTAGTATTGACGGATGTGCAGTTTTTCCGGGTTTTCAATGGGGCTGGGGTCGTTGACAAGCCGTATTGCCAGAACGGAGGGCAGCAAAATTAAACCCGCCAGCACGAAAATTACCGCGAAACGGTAATTGTCGCTCAAAGACGGCGTAGCCAGCAGCCAGGTCAGCAGCAGCCCGGTTAATAACGACGCGATGCCGCCGATTGTCACCTGCATGCCCATCATATGGCTGCGAAGCTCGGGTTTTAACGCCCGCGCGCTAAGCTCGCCCCAAGGCACGGTCAAGAAACCGTCGTAAAACCAGAAAATTCCAAACAGAGCCAAAAATATGCCGACCGGCCAATTACCGGCGATACCGATAAAAAGGGGTAAAGCCATTAAGAGCGGAATGGTTCGCTGAAATATCATGTGCTTGAAGAGAAATCCGGGCAGCTTGCGTATTGTCCTGATATAGGGCGCGATGGACAACTGGCCAAGGAGCATGGACAGTGTGGCCACCGTAGCGGCAAGGCCGACCAATGCCTTTGACCCCGTCATAGAATCCAAAAAAAGCGCGACGGTACCGCTGGTGGATAAAAGGGCGATTCCCGCCATAAAAAAAGAACCTTCAACGGCCATCGCCCAGTAATTACGGTTGTGTCCACTCTTCTCACTAGCGCCCATGCGCATCCCCCCCCTTTAATCCCCGATGTCAGGTTTTGATGAAATTGTCATTAAATAGAAAGATTGCTGGTGATTACATTATATGACCGGTCCCTGTTGTCGATAATTATGTATCTGCCGCTCTGCGGAAAATTATCGGGCCGGTAGGTTTTTATGATGTACTTGCCGTTACCGTCGAAACGGATCGCCACCGATTTCGAATACCCTTCCCTGCCCGGTTCCTTTTCATCGATAGTAAGGCTTGCGTTATATTCCTTCAGGGTCTTGAATGTTGTTTCAAAACCTATCCCGCCGTCCTTTTTTTCAACGCTTGTAGATACCCGCTCCGTTCCAAGCCGCACGAGGGTATCCACTTTGAAAGGCGCGCCGCCGTCAAACACGGTAAACCCGAAATGCTTCCCCGAAAGCCCCACTACCACCAGAATATCCCGATAGGGCGAGCCGCTTGATTCTATGGCGTTGATAGCGTTATGGATATGCCCGCTTATAAGCACCTCAAGCTTTCCCTGATCGACATTTTTCTCAACCATATTTGCGATATTGCCTTTTATTATGAGGTTGAAATTTATATTTTCCTCTTCGCATTTCACCAAATAGTACGCGAATATCCTGTCCAGCATTTTTATGCCTGTGGAAGGCAGTTCCTTGGTTATCTTCAAATTCCACTCCACCGTCCGCATCTCATCCGTTAACTTGCTTATATCTTCCAACATGCTGACCAGTTCATCGCCCGAAACGCTTCCACCGTCATTTTGGCTTGTTTTCACGCTAAGCTCCATCGCTGCGAGCCGGCTGTTAATGTTATGGTGCGCAACCCGCAATTCGTTAAGCTGGGCTAATAATTGATTGTTTTCCAGTTCTTTTTTTTCAAGTTCTGTTTGCATTTGGAAAAGTATAAATTCGTCCCCGATTAATTCCAGGATAGAATCGGAATTCCCGGAAGTTTTAAGGTTTAACGTATTCTTCACAACATTGCGCTCTAACGCCGCCAGCCGGTTGCTAATGTTTTGGTGTATTATTTGCAATTCTTCTATCTTTTGAATCAGCTTGGCGTTTTCCTGTTCTTTCTGTTCCAGGCTGTTTTCAAGAAGCCGGTTTTCAGCGGTCTTTTCAGCTAATTTGCTTTCCAGCACCGCTTGGCTTCCTCTTTTGGGGCGCGTATCCGGTTCGTGAAAGATACCGCCACGTTTAATCCTGATGCCGATAAAACGGGCGGAAATAACGGAAACAAGGCATTGTGACAACGCAAACAATACGGGTATATTGCCTTCCATTTCAAATAAGTCATTTATTAAGCCAAACAGGTAGAGAAACGTAAAACCTATCGCCGCAGAGAATAAAAACGGCGGGATAAGCTTGCCCGGATTTAATTTCGTTATGATATATATAAGCAGCGCGAACGCCGCGCACACTATAAAATGCAAAAGCAATCCGGGCATCCAAGTTGAAGCAAACGAAAAAAGAACCGCGCAAACGAGACAGGCCAGCACGATGAATATTATCTCGCGCCGGGAAAGTTTGCGCCAGATTATATTATTCAATATTAACAAACACGAGAAAAGGAACCCAAATACCACGGCAGCTTCACTTACGACTACGGCAGGCTGTATGGCAATCCCCCCGTTCTTAGAATCTATATCTATATGGCCTTTCGGATTTTGTCCGCGTAATAATGAATGAATTCAACCGGGGACGGCACGCCGAGCCTCTTGTCCACCCGCGCGGTGTAGTACTGTTGGAGGTCCTCAATGTCGGAACCGTCCCATGTCTTGTTTATTGCGGTTTGTATAGCCCTGATAACCGAACTGTAGTTCACCCCCGTCACTTGGGCGACTTGGTTAAGCACGGTTTCAGAATCACGGCTTCCATTGCCCTGCCGGTTTAAATCCTTGGTTACGAGGATATTTATTGCTTTTTCAAGGTAACCGCGCCCTTTGTAGCGGACGCTTATGCCAATTAAATCCAGCTCTTCATTTATCATCGTATTTATTTTTGCTTGAACATTCATTTTATTAATTTTGGCGGGAACCATTTCATCCGAATATTCCGTCATTATGCCGTCGTCATCGTCGTCGTCCGTGCCGTCGTCGCCCATATTCGCTTCGCGCAAGTCAAGCATGAGGTTTATTATCATTTCGATTTTGAAGCCTTTTTGCCTCTTAAAAAAAATCAGATCGACGCCCTTGTCACGAACCAGATTATGTACCATATTAGACGGCGTATTCGTCGAAACGACAATTATCGGCTTTGGGTCTTCCAGTTCGCTTATGCCGCTTAAAAAGTCCATCCCGCTTCCAACCCCCCGCAGCAGCTCAAGGTCAAGTATAATACCCTCCGGGGCATGGTTATGCACATATCTGATGCCGTCGGCGCTCGAATCGGTCATGCCTACAAATTGAATCTTATTCCTGAAATTATAAGACTCGGCAAGCTCCCGGTACTTGACGCGCACAGCAGTGTCGTCCTCGATGAGCAGCAGTCTCATCGGCTTTTTTCTACCCATCTTTGTACGCTCCTTAGGAAAGAGATATATTTCACTATTCATATTAGAGCAATTATATGACTAAATATTCAGTATAGCTGCATAAATTATTCATATTTTTAATGCATAAAACTTCATCATACCCATGTTTATTTCTGTTATAATATATTCAATTAATTCTTTGCCCTAAATTACCCCTCTTTGTCCTGTATAAAAATGCCGTGACCTGCAATGTTAAAAAATGCATTTAACGCTGCGTTTATGCTATTTTTGCTTAAAAATACTGTGATTTAAAGCATAAATGTACTCCGGTGATGCATGTTTCTTCATAGCGCTTGTCCGCGTTTCTGTTATAGTTATGTTGTCGTTAGTGCTACTAAGTGCAGTAAAATTCGGTTGACAACTCTAATAACAGAAATTGTAACATAAAAGTATAAATTTTGCAACAACAATTTAATTCATTAGAGTTCATCCGATATCACTGCTGGTTGCTTAATGACAAATAAACCTGGACCGGGGTGATTAAAATGACACACTTGCAAAAAGACTATTTGCGCGAAGCCGAAAAGTTTTCATACGAGAAGCTGACAAAAGAAGAATGGATTGCTATGCGGAAAGCGGAAAACGGGAGCCACAATTTGTTTGTAAACATGATGCTGACAAGTGGGAATTGGAATAACCCCTCTATAATGAAGTTTACAAATGCCGGGGTCCCGGTTGAGGACGTTGAATTTGGAACAATGTTAAATGAAATCATTGACTTACATAAGTTGCCGATGGCTGTCAGCGATAAAACGGATTAAATTCCGCTGTTGATTCAATGTAAGCCTAATTTAAAAAATAGGCTTACATTTTTTATGCAAATTTTTGGCGTAACTGCGTACAGGGGGAGCGGTTTTTATGCAGGAATGGGATAAGTTTATTGAGCAAATAAGAAATATTGCTGTTAAATTGGATGAAGACGTATTCTCAATGTATGGCGGGTGCGTTATATGTACGCTTGATAATATTGAACAAATAAAAGCCACGTTTATTGAAAGCCATGCTCTGATGATGAGGGAAATGGACGAAGAAACCGAGAATTTAGAGCATCACAAGCTCATATCCTCAAGTGTGAAATCAATTCTTAAATATCCCATATTCACGGTGGCCGCGGATGCTGCGGACGAAATGTTAAAAAAAGACCCTTTGCCTATTAAAGCAAGGTATCCGAACGAGTATTTCGCGTATATTGCCATTTGGTCACTTATGGCGGATTTCGGCGCCGCGTTTAAAAATAGGTTATGGAATATTGAATCATATACATTCAAATTTCCCGATTATTTATATTATACCAAAAAAGACGGGGATGACTACTACGCCCACAGCTTTCAGTATGCCGAGGTTATGATAAAACTCCTGCATCACTTGGGGAAAGACGTAGACAATTTTCCTTTATTTACATTCAACCATACGTTGCAAACTCTGGAAATGCTTAACGATTGCGTATTCCATGGGTTTGCCAACAAGTATTTTGGGGAGTGATTTTTCATGGATGAAAAACATAAGAGAAGAATAATCTCTGACGCGTATGCGGAAACAGAACGGGACATTAAATCTGTTGATACGTTTAAAGCCGTGAATTTCCCACGCATAGATAAATATTTGAATGATAATTCGGGAACGATAGATAAATATGAACGCGGGTTAAGCCCAACAGACGAGTTGGAAAAGCTTGCGCACACGATGGTAAAGACATTCTCGATGAAGCCAATACTGATACCAAGCGTAATTACGCTGCGTTCTGTTTATGACGAAATACCAAACATCGTTATTGATGAACGCGTCCTCCGCCCCAACGATATGCTGTGCAAAGAGATGATGTACGCGGTGCACAGGGAGATTGCAGCCAAACGCACTGATCTCGCGCTATTTGACAGGAAGTATTTAGACAGTTTTATGGAACCCTTCATTGACCGCATGGAAGAAGTAAGGGGTAAACTTACGGATATAGAAGGCATTACGCCCTATTTTATCACAAAATCTTTAGGGTTAATTATGGGTATTCATGAGGACATTATTAAATAATATCACCGCATCCGTTGATTTTTCTGTTTTATATCATTATAAAGCGTTTCCATTTCATCTAAATAATCTTGCTCTGTTTTATTTGAATCCTCATTACGCCTCCGTTGCATTTCCTCCCATTCCTCCTTCGTAAGCTTGGGATACTGCCATGTCTCCCGGTCTATTTTTTTGCCCTTTTCACACACATAAGCGCCTCCATGGATAAGAGTGACTTCCCTTGTCCAGTTTATGCAAAAAAACATTATTATATGCAGGAGGTTAAGGAATTGTTTAAGAATATTCGAATATTCCTTGAATATTCCTGTTAATTTTACGCACACTATTTATACCATCTTACTATCATTTAGATTGCAACATGGTATTAAAATGCGGAAAATTCAGGAGGTCAAAATGCCAGACAAAGGTAAAAACAACAAAAAGAGCAAATCCAAGAGTGCGCAGAAAGCTTCCCACACCAATTTACCGGACATGAATACCAATACCGACACGAAAAAAACATCAAGGAACGATTAAACCAAAAGGCATATACTTGAATAACAAACCCAATCAAGATAACCAGAGAAAGCGGGCAAGAATAATCCGCGGTTGAACGCGCGCCGGAAAGAGGTATTTATGAGAAGCAGACGGATACCCGAGCCCAGGGTTGCAATTACAAAAAACGCGGACGAACCTAAGGCCGTGGCGGAAGCATTGGACTTGCTGGGAATAAAAGCGGCGCTAAACATGCGGGACGCAGTTGTTATAACCGCAAACTGGGTTTCCGCAAAACAGCCCGAGACCGCGGATGTGGTGGGTAATGTTACGCTTAAAGGGATCATTGAGTACATTAAGCAGGCTGAACCAAAGCGTATTGTTGTCGCGGCGGGTTCAGGCGGCGGAGACACGCGTGATGTTATGAAAACGGTTGGCTACGATAAAATCATACGGGAAACAGGAGCTTGTTTTGTCGACCTGAACGAAGGGCCGTTCACCGAAATCGGCCTGAACCACGCAAAACCCTCTTCCACAAAACTGAACCGGCTTATAGACGAAATGACATTCCATATATCCTTTACCCAGTTAAAAATCCATGAGGAAGCCACAATGTCCGCATCCGTCAAAAACATGGCCCTTTCGTGGCCGCCGACGGCACAGCACGGCGCGCCCAAGAAGGATACGGGCATACACGAAAGCCTGCAAGCCTTTATCGCCGAAATGGCGCGGCATATTCCCATTGACCTTTCCATTGTCAGCGCGTCGCCCGCAATGATCCATACGGGACCTCATAACGGCATCGCGGTTCATTCAGATATAGTGGTTTGCGGAACCGACCCGGTTGCGGCTGATACTGTCGGCGCGAGGCTCCTTGGTTTTAAGCCGCAGGCGGTACAATACCTGTACGCCCTTGGGAACGATGGAATAGGCGTATCGGACACCGCTGAAATGTCTATTTTGGGCATGCCCTTGAAAGACGCGGAGGAAAGTTTCTGCCAAAGCGCTTACAAAACAAACGGATTTATTGTGGATAAATAGATTTACTCCAGAACCAGTTGGTCAATGCCTATAAAATACTGCGATTCCCTTATCATATGGTGGATTACGGTCTGGGATACCTGGCTGGCGCGGACGGCATGGCTGTTTTGGAGCATTTCTTCCATTAAACCGACAAAAACCTTGCTTTGCTCCACGCATTGGCTGACCAGGTTCAGCATTTGCGTTTTCAAGCCACGGTTCACCATTCCCCTTGAACGCGTGGCGCTTTCTATGTATTTAACGGCCTCGGCGTTCATATGGTATAATTCAACGCCTAATTGCTCCAGCCTTTTGACGTATTGATGCTCAAGGTTCGGGGTTACCGCCGGAATCAGCCCGGCGTGTTCCGCTTCCTGATGCTTCCAGAATTCAGCCTCATCTAATGCTCTTAACACGTTTTGCACTCCATAATAAAATTGCACGCCTTTACCCTCCCGCTTTTTAATAGTATAATACTATGACGGGATCAGGCCGTTTCATGCCTGCTTCCCACGGAAAGGCCGCGCATATGGTAGTAAATCTGCTATTTAAGCACTTCATCCCTCGCTGTTTTTATTAATTCCAGCAGTTCAATTACCCTTTCCGCCAGAACTTCCATGCTGGTATAGATACTGTTTCTAAAAGCTTTAATATCTTCCTTAACCCCTTTATGGGCAACGCTTAAATTAACCGCGTTACTGCTATCCGTTAAATCCACATACCTTTGGAATTCCAATAATGCCGCGTTGGGTACTACTCCGGGGTCGATTGCGTGCATTTTGGCGAAAAACTGCAACGCAACCGCCAGCCACCATACCTGAGGGCTGCTTTTCCATTTATCAACTTCGCTGTTGAACTTTTTATATAACTGCCCCAGCTTGCGCCTTAAAGATTCCCCGCAGGGGCTGTATTCCGCAACGCCGCAATTCGTAAGCTCCCTGCTTACATCGTTCAATTTATTATGTACACACCCATAAAACGCCCTCATGCTTTTACCGTTGCTTCTCTCTTCATAAAAGTCAACGGTAAAAAAGCATTTGTAGCGTTTCAGCAGATCGTAAAGTATATCCGCCGACTTGTCCGCCTGCCCGGATGCCGCAAGTTCAGCCGCTCTTTTTACGCCTTCGTAAACCCGGACATAAAAAGCGTCCTTTTCAATCAGCTCAGGATCATACTTCGTCTCCATTAACAGGGCTTTCAACGAATCATAAACGGAACAGGAGAAGTCATTAAGGCTGTTCCGATATCCGTACTCCGCATGCAAACAAGAGGCGATCCCGCTTATAAACAGTTTCCTGTCATCGCCGCAAACCTCACTGTAGACATATGTATCGCGTCCCGCGTCCAGGTCTATGCTGTAAGAATCGCGTATGCGGTTCAGCTCGTATGTGGTGTCATTACATCCGCATTCCGCTGCCAGTGTTATCACCGTCCCGCAGCTCAGGCACCTCTGTCTCCTTACGGCGCCTTTCCCAACGCTTTTGTCTTCACATCTATTTTCACACGCATTCGCGCAGCATGACCTCACATAGTTAAAGCAGGGCCTTTTTGAATCCCCGAAGCCATCAAAAAGCGGTTCGCGCAATACCCAATTTTGCTGATTGCTGTGCGCTTGCCAAAATATCAAATTATAAAGTTCGTCTTCCATATAGGGCTTTACCGTCTGTTGTTCGCCTATTTTCCTCACAAAGTACCAAACTGGGGCATCACAGGTACGCGTCAAGGCGTCCTTAAAGGTTTGATCGTGAATCATCTATACCTCCGGGCTTGAAGAAATTCTACATCCTAAAGCATCAGCCTCTCTGTTGCATTCATCATTTGAAATTAAGGGACTGACTCCCTGTTCGTCTCCCTCTATCTGACCCTTCATTACGATATCGAGGAATTTTTGCTCATTATTATAATTCAGCCTTATGCTTGCCTCAAAATTACGCTCATTAAAAACCGCGCGCACATCCTTCGGCCATATGGGCCTAAGATTCTCAATAAATCCGCGCAGATTCTCCCTCATCCGTTCATAACCGCCAACCGCTATCTTAAACGCAAATAAAGCGTTCAAAACGACGGGCGGAATGTCGATATAAGCGGCCTTAATTGAATTTTCGCCCGCAATAAGCGCCCTGCTGCCCCATTCCTTGCCGTCCCTTGTGCGCGTGTAAAAGGAATCGGAGGAGCAAACGCTTTCCTCCATCAGCGGGACAACCACCTTGCGCATGCATATCCCGGCGGCATCCCGGTCAAGCCCCATATTCTGGAAAGCATGGGAAAGGACAACCCTGACGGGCTTTGACTTGAAGGTGTTTCTGCCTTTGCAATGCTGCATCAAAACCCCAAAGTGAGCCTTGACTTTCGCGTAATCCACGCCGCCCTCCCCCCGGCGAAGGGGGTCGACATCCTCAAAATGCATTTTAACAAGCTCAAGCTCGGGGTGCCCTTCCAAATCCTCTATATCGTTAAATTGAAAATAATCGTCAATCCTATCATAGCCGTTGAAGGGGCCTTGCCCTTCCTCAAGCTGGAACATACCTTGCATTCTTTCCAGGATTCCTTCAATTTTCGCAACATCCTCAAACTTCAGCCCTTTGATGAAGTCGTTGAAATTAGCCCCGAAATGGGCTTTGGGCGGCATAAGCCCGTAAACCATCTTATTGTACAGCGCATCACTAAGGCCTTGTTCCCTTAGCATGTTAAAGAATTTAAAACCCAGGCAATGGTTCAGGATACAATTAACGGCCCTTTGGTAGTTAACGCAAACGACATTCCTTTCCAAACCGTCGCCCAGCGCCATTTCAATAAATTCGGCCAGGTTTCCGTTCCGGGACAGCTCCACATCGTCCCTCAGGCATTCCATAAAGTATTTCGCGCTGTCAAAATCAAAGCAGTCAAGGGCTACGAAGGGAACGAAGCTCACCATATAACCGTCGCTGTAGCTTACAAAACTATAGCCTACATGCTGGCTGAATGTAGGCCAAGGTGATGTTACCGCTTTATCAGACGCAACCAGCAAATATTTGTCCTCTAATATATTATCCGGCTTAAGCGCGTCCAGTAATTTAACTTCGTGTCTTTCCTTTATCCATGTGCCGCCGTTATGGATTTTCTCAATCAAACCCTCAATCTGTGCCATTTCCTCACTGGATACGGTATTAATCCTGCTGATTGGTGTTTCTATATAATAGACCAGCCCAATAGTCTGGATTGCGTGCACCTGGCGTAGGGAGAACTCCTCCATTTCGGACGCGCACATGTCGACCATGCAGAACAAGCGTTCCGCTATCCCGTCCTCTATTTTACCGGACACATTCCGCGCGTACACATATACGGATATGGCGGCGCACTCAAATTTATCCCGAAGCGTCGCCAGCAGCACGGATAACTTGGCCGCCATGCGCACCGCGTCGTCCACAAGCAGCACCTTTTTGCCCCTGAACAGCTCCTTCTCATACCGTCCAACCTTATTTATCACGCGGTCCGAATAAACATGCTTGCCGTCCAGATTGCAACCGCACAGGCGCCAAACCAGATACAGAATATACGCCTTTCTCGACACCAAAATTATAACTTCATAATCGCTTTTCTTTATATTTTCGAAAAATCGGAATAATCTCTCGGTATGAACCTTGCCCATTGTTCTCTCAAACTTTTTGCGGGCCTCTTCATCTCTACTCACTTAAAACTCCCTCCCCTGCTACATTATGCTTTCGCGTTACCCCCGGTTACTTATCGGATTTATCTTGTCGGATTTATCTTGTCGGATTTATCTTATCGGATTTATCAAATGTTTAATTCTATGCCCGTTGCCACGGGTTTAGAATTTGTGCCGGGAATACTTGTCCGCAAATCTTTGGACGCATCAGCCGATGCGCCAATCAACATCCGCGAAAAACGGGTCAATACCGGCGGTCAACTCGCTCAGGCGTTCCTTGTGGCCAATGCCTAATTTTGTGGAAGGGGCGTTTTTCAACCGCATTGCCGCGCCGTCAAATATTTTCCACCGCAAAGAGCCCGTCCCGCCGTCATGCAGAACCAGCGCAAGCAGCTGCTTTGCCTCAGGCGCGGCAAGCTGGCGGTCATGCCGCAGCAAGGAAATATATTTCAGCGTGTTGACTATGTCAATCTGCACAACTTTTATTTTCAGCCTGTCAATAGCCTTTGCCACCGCTTCGGAGCCCGTAACGGCCTTGGCCATCCGTTCGGCGATAATATTATTGTAAAGCTTCTCCGCGTCCGCTCCGGTTACCCCGGCCCCCGTAAAGTCCGCAAGCCTGCCCCATGCCGGGGACGATTTCAATTGCGAAATGATATC
Source organism: Defluviitaleaceae bacterium (assembly GCA_009780415.1). GTDB lineage: Bacteria > Bacillota > Clostridia > Lachnospirales > WRAX01 > WRAC01. Next base: position 27,176 of record WRAC01000014.1, read on the forward strand.
GGCCGGCGGCGTATTTAAGTTAAGCTTATCCTCAATAATATCCTGAAGCGCCAAAACCACATCCAGACCGTTGCTTTCCTTTCTCGACGCAAACGTCACGCTCATGTTGCCCCACCCCTTCCAAAATAAACCGAACAATCCTAAAACAATCCAGAAAACATGTTTTTTTAAGTTTATCCAAATAATCCGAATTTTTTGGATTTTCCGAACTTTTTGTCATTCTAGCACAAACACATCTTTTTGTCAACCTTTTATTTACATCTTTTGGAATTAATTTATCACACCAGGTATCGTCCACACCACCACTGCCTCCATCGCACCTCCAACGTTAAAACCCGCGCCGTTATCAGCTTTGCGGAGGTGTGGGCGTGGCGGAGGTAAACTCCTTATACCCAGAGATATCCACGTACCTTCTTGTGTTGACGTTGTAATCGGCGGCCAAGGCCAGGAGTTCGTTATAAAGCTCGGACACCAACCGTACCGAATCATCTTCGGGGATTTTGACTTCATAATCTATCGGTAATCTTATTTGATAATTTCGATTACCTGTGCTATAATTTTTTTGCTGTAAGTTGATTGTCATAACTCTATTTTACAGCAAAAACGAGCCTTTTTCTACTTAGGCTCGTTTTTTGTTCGGGGAGTTTTGCAACAGCCCCGTTTTTACCGTTCCCTGACCCAAACAATCATTTCCCCTAAATCCCCGCCGTTGCCCCACAGATGGTAGGGTACAAAGACAAGCTCACGGGCGGCGCGTTTCTTGGGTATGTGGGTATAAACACTGTCGTCCGCGCTTTCCTCGGCAAACCCGCCCGCCGTCAGCACCACGCAGTCCATACCGCCGACTGAGCCGGGTTTCTCCCGTATTTCCGCCGAAGCGTCGAGGCTCAGCGAGTGCAGGTTCGGTATGTTGTCGCGCTCCTCAAGGCAGTAGACCAGCGGCCCGCGCCGTATGCAGGCCTTGCCCGCCGCCGCCCGGAGCCCGGGGTTTGCGTAGACAACGCGCGGGCGCATATCAAAGCTTAATTCCAATACGTCGCCCTTAACGAATTTATGTGTGATATAGGCATATCCCTTCCTAACGCTGACATCCGCGTTTTTCCCGTTCAGTTTGAAGGACGCGTCCCCGCACCAGCCGGGTACGCGGAACGCCAGCGTCGCGTTGTCCGTAACGTCCGACCCGGCGGTAAGCATGACAGCGCCGTCAAGCGGGTATCCCGTCCGCACGCCGAACGCGAACGGGCCGCCCTTCAAATCGGCGGTTACGTCCGAGGCCGCGTACAGGTGGACGTAAACCGTATCGCCGTCAACCGAATACAGATACTTTCCAATGGACGCCAGCAAGCGGGATATGTTCGGCGGGCAGCAGGCGCACGCGTTCCACTTTTGCCGCCTGGACTTGGCATGCGTGCGCGCGGGGTTGCGTTCGTTCGCCTCCGGCACGGTTTCCATGGGGTTTACGTAGAAATAGCTTTGCCCGTCCGTCGAAACGCCCGCCAGCACCGTGTTGTACAGCGCGTTCTCCATTAAGTCGGCGCAGGCCGCGTCAACCTCCGTTTTCAGCATGGCATGCATGAAGAATACCAGCCCGATTGACGCGCAGGTTTCCGAATAATTGGTTTCGTTGGGCAAATCGTATGCGAAGGTAAATGCCTCGCCGTGGTTGGTTGAACCGATCCCGCCCGTAACGTACGTCTGGCGGCGGAGATCTTCAAATAATACGCGGCAGGCGTCCAGCAGGCTTTCGTCGCCGGAAAGGCGCCCAATCTCCGCCATCGCCGCGTACATGTACATGGCCCGCACCGCGTGCCCCACCACTTTGTCCTGCTCCCGCACGGGCAAATGCGCCTGGTTGTAGGTATAGTCCGCCGGGAGTTTTTCGCTGCGCTGCGTCCACTCGGACAAACCGCCGCGTTTTTCCCATTCCTGCGTAAAGAAGTGCGGTTCCCTGCCGCGCTCGTCCAGAAAGTACTTTCCAAGCCTCAATAATTTCCCGTCATTTGTAACTTCATAAAGCCTCGCCAGCGCCAGCTCGATTTCCTGATGCCCGGGATAGCCCCTCAGCTTGCCCTCCCCGCTTCCGAAACGGCTGTCTATCAAATCGATAAACCGCAGGACGATGTCAAGCAGCTCACGCTTCCCGGTTGCCTGCGTATACGCGGCGGCGGCTTCGGCCAGATGGCCCAGGCAGTACAGCTCATGCGCCTCGTACAGGTTCGTCAGCTTGCGTTCCGGCGCGGTAAGCTGGATATATGTATTAAAATAGCCGTCCGGCTGCTGCGCGGATTTTATCGTTTGTATAACCCCGTCGGCTATGGCCTCAAATTCGGCGGCGTCGCCGTTCTGCACGCAATACGCCAAAGCCTCCAGCCATTTGGCGACGTCGCTGTCCTGGAAAAGGAACCCGTAAAACTCCCCTTCCCTCTGCCCGGCGGCGATCCTTATGTTGTCGATGCAATGGCTCTTTACCGCGCCCTCAACCCTGTCGTTCATCGCCTCCCACTGATATGGGATCATAACGTCCCTGACCAGGCGGTAATACGGGCTGAGGTAACCTTCGGCCAGGCGCACGTTTTTAAGCGGCACTTGCTTCATATAGTACTCTCCTTCCGGTATCAGTATTTCCCGTAATCGTCAATATCGAAACCGAACGATTTTATCCGCGTATATTCCTCCTCGGATATAGCCAGTATTGTACCATGTTTAAAGCCGTATGGGAAGGAAAATTCGCTGTCGGAGCGTTTAAAGTCCGCTTTTTCCAAGCTCCCGGCCACAAACGGCACATACCCCTGCCCCGCGCCCTTTACCCCGTAATAGTCCAGGAACAGGCACCAGCCGTCATTTGTCCGCGCCGCTGTGGGCGCCTCATAATTGCCCGCCTCAATTCTTTCCATGCCCTCGTCAAAGGCTCGCACCCTCTCAAACGGGCCTGTGGCGGCGGCGGATTTAAGCATGATAATCCGCGCGGGGTTCCCCTCGCTTTTTACGAACAGGTAATAGTGTCCGTTCTCCTCGTACATGGCGGAGTCGATTATGCCGCTGTCCTCTTTTTGGTATAAAACCTCCGGTTCGGAGTATTCCGCAAAATCCCTCGTTTTGCTGTAATAAATCCTTTTCCTTTCATAATTGTCGCTTACGTGGGACGACGACCAATGCAATATGTATTCCCCATTGCCGCCGTATATTACATCCGGCGCCCACACGCAGCCCATGCCGTCCGTACCCACCCTGACAAGCCTCTGTTCGCCCCAGTTTACCAAATCCGGCGATTCCCATATGGAAAGGCATTTGCTGCCGTTTCGCGAAATATTCCGCCAAGAGCTTTGGTATTGGTTCCGCATGCCGTAAGCCAGGCTTAAATCCGTAGCCAGTATATAAAACATGCCGTTGTTTTTATTCCGCACAACAGTGTGGTCACGGACGCCCTTATCGCCGTAATAAGCCCAGAGCACGGGCCGCCCGCCGTTTACTTCCTCCCAATGAAAACCGTCCCTGCTCAGACCAAAGTAAACCTGCTCTCCCGCCGGTATGGTTTTTTCCCTGAAATGCACGAATAAATAGCATTGCATAGCCATTCCTCCATAATCTATCCATGAATGCGGCAAACGCGGAATGATTCCCCGGGAAGGTCAAGCTCAAGCCTGCCCCCCGTATGGATACCTCAAATTCCTTTGGCGTAACCAGCCGGGGCTCAACAAAGGAGTTAACTGCATCCGGCAAAAACTCCCTTAGGAATCATAAATGGCAAAGCCTAGTCGGTTTTGTCGGAATACAGCACATCACCCAGATAAGAATCCCGTGACGCATACAGTCGTTACGGTTGAAAACAAGCCGCAACGACTGTATATTCTACCTTATTGCCTGTTATAAGCTCCGATATTCTCTGCCTTTAATTCGATAACCTGCCAATCAGAAGCCGCGTTTGTCCGGTTTTCCGCATACTGGATATGGATATGATATCCGGGGTGGATGTCAAAATCGGGTGTGATATGGGCTAAAGGCTTGGTATCAGCCGAAACACTCCAGCCCGCGTGGTCAGACCAGCCTCTATGTGTCCCGAAATTACCGCTGAATTCACTATGCAGCTTATTTCCGTATTGGTCGGTAAAGTAAATTGTGTAAGGTAATCCAACCTCTAAACCATAAACAATGACGACATTTGTCACGGCAGACCCGGCTTCCCCGATAGTTGTGTCAAGGTACGCGTTAGGAATGGCGTGTTTACCTGTTATCGTATAATCAAACGTGAGGGGCGCGCTGTAGACGGTCTCTCCGTAGTATTCAACCCGGGCTGTATATGTGCCGTTAGGGAATGGTAAACCGGTATAAAAACGGATTCCGTGACCGTTACCGTACAAATCCTCTAATGCTATCATGCTGCTGCCGTCCCTGCCGGTGAACTCCCATTCGCTGCCTTTATCATCAGTCATAAATAATCTGCCCCTGCCGCCGAACGGTGCGGTTACGGAATCGGCTGCCACGGTTATATCTCTGTTTTGCGGACTCCATAATACCAAATTTTTAATCATAGAACTGTCGAACGCAGGCGCAACCTTTAGCGGCGGCGTTAAATTCTCCATGTTCGCGGCAATAGGTTCTTTGGGGTTAAATATATGCGTTTCGGTGTTTTTATCGTAAAAATATTCGATTCCCAACGCCTGCGCGAAAAATTCGGCGCGAACATAAATCGGGTGATGGGCCGCTCCAAGATGATTGGCGCTCCACGGCCTTTCCGGAACCCCATTAACACTCATCTGATAAGGAATATCGTTCACCCAATAAACAAATTGAGTGTCGAATCCCCTTTCAAAATCTACCGTCATTCCGGGTATTGAAAGGTTTATGTATGTCTGCATACCCATAGTATGATTGTACCCGCCATTCATTCCCATCGCTTTCCCCATAGAGTAAACCGGCACAAAAACGCCGTCACCGCCTTGAGCGTCTATCTTTGTATCCAATGTTACGTCGCTGCCGTTTACTTTAATCCGGTTTTCATATAATTTAAATTCAACGGTATTTAACGCCGGATTATATGCCGCCGCAGCCGTTGCAACAGGTTCGGGCGCTGTGACAACCTCAGACGCGGCAATGGTCAGCCTAAGTGACCGCTCTGCCCCATCCCAAATTATATCACCGTACTTTGCCAACAGCTCAAAATCAATCAGTGTTTGCCCGTCTATTGCGAAGCTGTCAACAAGCTCGCCCGATAAATACGTCTTTATTGCCGTGTAAACATAATGGCATTTGAACGTGCCTGCCGGCGCGGTGTTTGCTTCAACCGGCAAAGGGTCTATGCCGCCGCCGGTATATTCAATGCTCAGCGTGAAATCATCGCCGTTCCAAACCACATCAAAACCGTAATTGCGTAAATCCTCCGCAACCACCATCGTTCTGCCGTCAGTGATTGATGCTGGTATGGCGTGATCGTTGATGTAGGTTACGATGTCGGAATACAGCACATCGCCCAGCGCGTCGCCGGGGTTATTTGCCGCGGCAAAAGCCGTATATGCCGAAATTGTTAAAATTGCCGCTAAAAGCATCGCGGTCAACTTCCTTTTCACAATCGAACCCTCCTATGCTTGTTTAAATTGCTGCACATTGTTTTATTTAACCTTACCGTTGATTATACCCGCCGATATTCTCCGCTTTTATCTCAATAACCGTCCAATCGGAAGCCATGTGCGTCCGGGTGTCAGTATATTGAATATGAAGTTTATAGCCGGGGTGAAAATCAAACAAAGGCTCAAACCAATAACGCTCGGCGTTGGGATTTCTGTCGCTGATAGTCGCTGTGCCAAGCCAAATATCCCCGGGGACTCTATCGCCTTTTAGGTCAGTAATATACATCGTAAATGGTATTCCTCTTTCTAAACCTAACATAAACATGACGTTTTTATCATTTGTGTCCGCCCTGTCAAGAGATACCTTTGGAGCGTCGAGTTTTCCCGTAGCCGTGTAATTTATCGTTAGCGGCGCGCTGTAAATGGAAACTCCGTAATAATCAACCCGCGCCCTGTATGTGCCGTTAGGGAACGAATGGGCTATGCGTATTCCGTGACCGTTGCCGTACAACATCTCCAATGTTATAACGTTGCCGTTATTAAACGCAAATTCATTGCCTTTGTCATCGACAATACACAGTCTGCCTCTGCTGCCGAACGGCGCGGTTACGGAATCGGCGACCACGGTTATATCCCTGTTTTGAGGACTCCATAATACCAAGTTGTTTATTTTAATGCTGCCGAAATCGGGCGCAACTCTTAGCGGCGGCGTCAAATCCGCCATATTCGCGGCAAGCGGCTCTTTGGGGTTAAAAATATGTGTTTCCGTATCTTTGTTGTAGAACCATTCGATTCCCAGCGCTTGCACAAAAAATTCAGCACGGACAGCCAAGAGTTTGCCTGGGTCAAAAAAGTATGTTCTGAGCGGAGTACCTTTATCCTCCATCGGATAAGGGATATCATTTATATAATAAACAAAATGGGGGCGGTCTGACGAACTCCATTCAAATTCTATCTTCATTCCGGGAATATTAATAGTAACGTCATACTGATGCAGACCGAAACCAAAATCGATGATGTTATCTTCAACATCTATACCAAGGGCTTTTGCCATTTCGGATACCGGAAAATATATATTGTTATTATCTTGGTCAATTGTAATCGCGACCACGTCTAGCCTGCTTTCCCTGCCGTTAACCATAATTTCGTGTTCCAATAATTTAAATTCAACGGTATTTAACGACGGATTATATGCCGCCGCAGCCGTTGGAACAGGTTCAGGCGCTGTGACAACCGCAGGCGCGGGCGCGGCAATGGTCAGCCTAAGCGAACGTTCTTCACCGTTCCAAGTAATATCACCGTACTTTGCCAACAGCTCAAAGTCAATCAGCGTTTGCCCGTCTATTGCGAAGCTGTCAACAAGCTCACCCGATAAATACGTCTTTATTGCCGTGTAAACATAATGGCATTTGAACGTGCCTACCGGCGCGGTGTTTGCTTCAACCGGCAAAGGGTCTATGCCGCCGCCGGTATATTCAATGCTCAGCGTGAAATCATCGCCGTTCCAAACCACATCAAAACCGTAATTGCGTAAGTCCTCCGCAACCACCATCGCTCTGCCTTCCGTGATTGATGTCGGTATGGCGTGACCGTTAATGTAGGCTACGATGTCGGAATACAGTACATCGCCCAGCACATCGCCGGGTGAGTTTGCATACACGGAAGTTACCAAGCCGACGCACATAACGACGGTAAGTATAAGGGACAGGATTCTTTTTTTCATTTTGCTGCCTTGTATAATGAAAACATAGGGTTCATCATACAATCCTTTCGTTTAGATTTTAAAAGATAGCCCTATACTATCCGCAGGCGCTGTGTTTTGGTTTTGCATCCACTGTTTCCCGAAGTCTACAACCACAGCTTTGTGCTAAATTTGTAATGAGTTAAATAACGCATAGACGTTTTATGTTGGGAAATGCCTACCCTTTATAAATACCGCACACCAACGGCCATATCGGTCTTCGTTATCGGGAATACATCATCCGCCATGCAGACAACACAGCCTTCGCCCCGCTGCATATCGGGGATTTTATCAAGCTGCTTAAACGCGGTTATATCTCCCTTATCGCAGTTTATATGCTTCTTGACTTCTATGGGGTAGAGAATGCCGTTGCGTTTAATGAGCAAGTCGATTTCGTTGCCATCTTTGTCGCGGAAGAAATAGAAATTCATGCTGGGGATGACACCGTTTGAATTTGCCCATGACTTGATAATCGCTGGGAACCCGAAAGCACAAACGCGCCTTTGGCTCCGGTTTTGCCGATGTGAATTTTAATATATGGGAAAAGCGATGGCGCGTATTGAATTTCATCTATAAAGACAGGCGGCTCGAATTGCTCGAAGAATTCCTCCGGCCGTTCCAATGCAAGCCGTAGCAATCTGCTTTCGTCTAATGTCAGTTCCTTATGCCCTATAAACAGGATTTTCAATACGGACGATTTACCGACTTGTCTCGCGCCTGTTACGCAGAGCGCACCCTTTTCATTTATCGCTGATTTTAATACTTCTTCGATGTGCCGCTTGATATACACAGCGAGTCTCCTTTCGTCAAAAATGTAATTGCGCTCATATTATAGCCGTTTTATGATAAAAGTCAAGGAGTTTTATTTTTCTGTTGACATTTATCTTCATATTGGATTTAATGACCATATTATCATATACGGTCATTATAGAGGAGGTTATGAATATGCCCAGGGCATTAACCAAGCAAGAGAAGTGCAGACAGTGCCGGCGGTTACTGGAGAAAGGCAAAGCAGTTGTTTTTTCGCAAGGTATACGGAAAACCAGCGTTGTCGTGCTTGTCCACCATGCCGATGTTTCACACGGCACCGGCTTTTTTCTTTTTTGTTAATCCTAGTGCTTTCGCAAAAAGTGCCGTGCGTTCATCTTTTCCCTGATCTAACGGTCGTGGTGCTATTTCCGTCACAACTTCTCCCGTTTTACGGTCGACACCGGCGAATCCTATGTAAAATGTGTCTTTACCGATTTTGATTGGCGTTCGGTTCTCCATAATATCACCTCTGTCACACCCTATGATTTTATTTGGATGTCTTATTCTCTGGACAATTTTGTATAACAGAATACTCTCAGGTCAACTTAGTATTTTACAAGGAAGAACCACAAAATTAATGTAATAAAGTCTACGTTTGCATAAAAACACAAACAGAGTATAATATCTATAGAGGTGATGGTATGAACAACGAATATAAGATTAATTTCATGCGGGACGATGAAGCAGATGTATGGATAGCGACAAGCAAGGATGTTTATGGCTTGATTTTACATAGAAAAGGCGACCATGATACGTGGTTTAGTCCTATTACAAATAAACCCATTTCCGTTGACGGCAAAATAAAATCACGCCATACCGCAAACGGCATTTTAAAATGAGCGGGTATCAAGTATAAATTTTAATTGGGAGCCAACTCAATGCGTCAAGCTGCCTTATACATGCGAATGTCCACAGATAAGCAAGATAACTCAATAGCTTCCCAGGAACGGGTTTTAAAGGATTACGCGGATAAAAACAGATATAAAATCGTCGATTCATATGTAGACGAGGGCATATCCGGGCGGGCTGCTGAAAAGCGGCCGGCTTTTATGCGTATGATTGATGATAGTGGTAAAGAGTTGTTTGATGTGGTTCTGGTTTACGATTCATCTAGATTCGCCCGCAACTTGGAAGAATCTATCGTATATAAATCTGTCCTGAAGCGCAACGGAGTGGCACTTATTTCGATCACAGAACCAACCCTAGACGATGACAGCGCTTTGATTACCGACGCCATGCTCGGCGCATTAAATGAAATGTATTCCCGCAAATTATCAAGGGCCGTAAAGCGTGGCATGGTCGATGGCGCAATGAAGGGGAAGTTCCAAACGCCGCCGCCTTTTGGCTATGCGAAGGAAAACAGAAAGCTCGTTATATTACCAGATGAAGCAAAAACTGTTCAGATGATTTTTTCATTTTTTACGGAAAGACCATCTTGGCATAGTGTTGCCGTGCAGTTAAATGATCTGGGAATCGGGAAGCGTAAGGCTTATGGATGGTATTCACGTGACGTAAAACGTATGTTGCTTAATCCGGTTTATATCGGAAAGTTAAATTATGACGGCAATGTTTACAATGGCGAACATGATCCGATAATTGATTTTGAAACATGGGAAACAGTGCAATCAATAATACAAAATAAACCTAAGGGTAGAACAAGACCGCCATCAACATATAAACATTGGCTTTCGGGTATTATGAGGTGTGCGTATTGCGGCGGCAGGATGAATCACAGTTATGAAAACGTAAATAATAAACTAAACGCTTATTATCGTTGCAGTAAAGGCGCAAACGGATGCTGCAAATACAAGAATTGTCTTGGCATAAAAAAACTTGAAGCTGCTGTGAAACAGGCTCTTGAAATGGTTGTAAAGGATGATAATTTAGCTGAGTACGCGCATTTCACAAAAAGGAAAGAAGTAAACGAGCTGGATGCGCTCAACACCGCCTTAAATAAAATCCGTGTTAAGCTTGAGCGTCACAAGGCCGCATATTCAAGCGGCGTTGATTCGCTGGAGGAATATAGGGAAAACAAAGAAAAATGCACCCAGGATGAAAAATCTATACTAGAGAAGATAGCTTATGTGACAGATGAAAGAATAACCGGCGAAAAGATAGGCAGCCTTAAAAAATCGGCAAAAAATCTCATTGACATCTTATTTCACAGTGATCAGTCCATCGAACAGAAAAGCAATGCGATAAAATCGGTGATTGATAAAATTGTTATAGATAAATACAACGCTACATTTGATTTTTATTATTTTTTATAAACACCGTCCCTTATTACACTTTGGAAATCCGGGGTGCGGTTCTGTGGTGAGGGTTGCCAGCGATTGCAGTCTGGACGGAGCGCGCAGCCAGCAATAATCCTTGCCGTCTTTAATGGTACAGCCCGCGTCCGACAGCCGGGTGTAAATGGGGCGTATATGATCCGTAATTACGCCAGTCAGCAGCAGCTCGCCGCCGGTCATTGCCGCCGCGCAGAGGTATGTGCCCGCTACTATGCGGTCGGGGATTACGCTATGCGATGCGTCATGAAGCCGCTTAACGCCCTCGATCACAATCGTACCGGTGCCCGCCCCGCGCACCTTCGCGCCCGCGCGAATCAAATAATCCGCCAGTTCAACGATCTCCGGCTCCAACGCCGCGTTACGGATAACCGTCTCGCCTTCCGCAAGGACTGCGGCAAGCAGAATATTCTCCGTCGCGCCCACAGACGGCGACGGCAATGTAATTTGCTGCCCGGTAAGCTTTGCATTAGAACATAACAGCAGCTCTTTCTCGCAATCCTTAATAACGTCCGCTCCCATCATTCGCAGCGCTTCCAGGTGATAGTCAAAGTTGCGCGCGCCTAAAGAGCACCCGCCGGGGAAACTTAGCTCCACTTCGCCGAAACGCCCCAGCATACTGCCTAAAAAAAGAATTGACGAGCGCATGAGCTTTGCCAGTTCCGCAGGCACAACCAAGGAACCGATGCCGCCGGAATCAACCGTAACGGTACCGTCCCTGAATGAAGCCTCGCAGCCCAGCGCGCGTAGTATATCAAGCGTGTTAAATACATCCGTTATCTCCGGTACGTTGTGTATAATGCTTTTACCGCTGTTCAAAACCGCGGCGGACAATATAGGCAAAACAGCGTTCTTCGCCCCGCCGGGGGTAATCTGCCCCGCTATCCGTAATCCGCCCCTCACATGGTATTCACCCATGGTATTACCTCCCACAGGAATGCGTCAATATACCATTCTATGGGGGACAATTTTTGGGGGTTACTGGCTGATTGACATTTAACGCGGGCGCAGATAAAATAGATGTTGAACGGAGGCGCCGAACGGAATGAAAAAAGAAATAAGACTTGCAAAAGAAAAACTAAGCTTCCTTGAGCTTTTGTCCGAACAATACCCGAACCATAACGCCGCATGCACGGAAATAATAAACCTTTCGGCAATCCTTAACCTGCCAAAAGGCACGGAGCATTTTGTTTCGGACATACACGGCGAATACGAAGCCTTCCACCATGTTATGAGGAACGCCTCCGGCGTTATTTGGGAATATATTGAGGAATTGTACGGCGCAAGCATACGCGAAAACGAAAAGCGCCAGCTTGCGCTGTTAATTTGCTATCCCGTGCGCTTACTGGAAAAAGTGCGCGGTTCGGAAAGCAATATGAGCGATTTTTACCGCGTTATGTTATTGCGGATGGTTAGGGTATGTAAGCGCGCCTCGTCGAAATATACGCGTTCAAAGGTGCGTAAGGCCATGCCCGCGGAATATGAGTATATTCTTGAGGAACTTATACACGAGGACGCGGACAGGCTGCACAAGCATGAATATTATAACCAGATAATTGACCGCATCATCGGTTTGGGACGCGCCGAGGCGGTAATTGAAAAACTTGCCGCCTTGATCCTCCGCCTTGCCGTCGATCATCTGCATGTTATAGGTGATATTTATGACCGCGGGCCCGCCGCGCACTTGATAATGGACGACCTGTGCGTCTACCATTCCGTGGACGTCCAATGGGGCAACCACGATATAAACTGGATGGGAGCGGCGTCCGGCTCTTTCGCCTGTATCTGCAACGTTATCCGCATAGCCGCGAAATACAACAACCTGCATACGCTGGAGGAGGGTTACGGCATAAACCTGGTGCCGCTTGCGGCCTTCGCGATGGAGGCCTATAAGGACGACCCGTGCAAATGCTTTGCCCTTAGCGACGCGGAGCAAAGCGGGGTAAGGGATAAGGACGCTCTGCTTATAGCCAGGATGCACAAGGCCGTTACGGTTTTACAGTTCAAAGCCGAAGCGGAAATCATAAGGCGCAATCCGGGTTTTGGAATGGACGGCCGGTTATTGCTGCATAAAATAAACTTTATTGAAAACACGGTGGAAATTGACGGCGTAACATACCCGTTGCTGGACAACTCCTTTCCTACCGTATGCGTAACGGATCCCTACGCCCTTACGCCGGACGAATCGAACGTGCTGGCAAAGCTTCGCCAAAGCTTCCTGAACTGCGAAAAGCTCCAGCGGCATGTGCGCTTCCTGTTCAACAAAGGCGGCATGTACAAGGTTTATAACGGTAACCTCTTATTCCACGGCGGTATACCCATGAACCCCGACGGCACATTAAGGGAAGTGGATTTCGGCGGAATACCCATGCACGGCAGGGAACTGTTTGACGCGATAGACAAGGCATGCCGCCAGGGATACGCCCTGCGCGAACGTGACCTAAGCAAAACCAAGACGCGCGGGCTTGACATTATGTGGTATCTGTGGTGCGGGGCGGATTCACCCCTTTACGGAAAGGACAAGATGGCGACTTTTGAGCGTTATTTCATCGCCGATGAATCAACCCGCAAGGAAAGCCGCGACCCATATTTCATCCTGCGGAACAAGCGGGATGTTTGCGTGCGTATCCTTGAGAATTTCAAGCTTACGCACGAGGACGCCTGCATTATAAACGGGCATGTGCCCGTTGAGATAAAAAAAGGCGAAAACCCCGTTAAGGCGGAGGGTAAGCTCCTTAACATCGACGGCGGTTTTGCCAAGGCTTATCAGAATGTAACGGGCATGGCGGGTTATACCCTAACATATAACTCCAGGGGTATGGCGCTGACGGCACACAAGCCCTTTACCTCCCCCGGCGAAATAATACGCGATGAAAGCCTGGATTTCTCCCCGCGCGAACACATCAACTACAACGAAAAACGCATAATAGTCGCCGATACTGACGGCGGCAAGGCAATTCTTAACAAAATAGAAAGCCTGCAAATGCTTGTGCAGGCTTATGATGAAGGGCTGGTTAAAGAGGAATATTAATGTTGTCAAGCCTCGCGTGGGTATACTCAAATAATAATCCCACGCCAAACCACAGCGGGGCGTAATCCAGACGGATTATACCCATCACGTTAAGCTTGGCGCTTGAATAATCCCAAGGGCAAACGTCAAACCGCCGCATTATATAACCAAAAATAAATTCTATCAAAAAAATGAAAAAGACATAAACTGAACCGCGCACAAGCAGGGGGTACCGCGCCACGGCGTTTACAACGGGCAGAAAAAGCGCGCCGCACCCGTATATAAAGAACATCCATACAGACGTTTTGGACGTCATGCTGAAGTCCCCCCGAAAGAGCGACACAAACCCCGTCCATAATATCTCAAGGCACCAGCCTATAACACCAAAGAGTAAGAATCTCGTAATCATGGTGTTATTATTTGTGTAATATATTAAATTATTCTATAAAATTATCACCTATAATATATCGGATTGCCGCTTCCATAAGTTCGTCACGGCCTTCCTTTACGCCTTGAACCGTCCTTTCCACGTAAATATCGGGTGTAAGGCCGATACGTTGGGTTTGCCCGCCTTCCGGCGTGAATACGCCTAATCCGGTAAAAGCCATCCTGTCCATACGCGGAAGGGGCAGCCAAACTATATTGCCATCCGCGCCGGTAGAATTACTGCCCATCACCACTACATTAGGCGCGGCGCGGAGCAGCATTACCGCGTATTCCGGGTTGCTCATCGATAGCTCGTCCATCAAAAGCACGATTGGTTTCTTGTAATTATCGGGATTCTCCCAATCAGGAGGCACAAATTCAGCCGAAGCATGTGACCCAAGAACTGGCGGTGAAGATACATGCTGATATATAAAAGCGCCGGGGATTACCGGATTAGGTATTGACACAATAACCGCAGGCTGCTGATATTCCATAACATACTGCGGGAGCGTATGTGAGATGCTGTCAGCCGGGTACTGCCTATAATCAATGATAAGCCCCGCCGTATCGGCAAACTCGCGTATGATCTCGTGTGTTTGGTTTCTTGCAAGCTTTGAAGGGTTGATTAAGCCTATATTGCCCTCAAGCAATTCGTGCGATACCGTAGGTTTATTGATCATAAAGCTTTCATTAGCGTTTATGACGGGAATTCCCTGTGCGCTGGTGACGCGGTACCCCGTCACACTAAGCTCCAGTTCAACGCCGTCACGGAGAACGGTGATATCCATTGTTTCGGTATGCGAGCGAAGAAGCCAGGGCGCGATCCTTATCAGCACCTTTTCTGAACAGGGAACGGCTATGTATTGCATCCTGTGCGCAATTACGTCGTCAATGCATTCCCCATCCAATTTCAGCAAAACATCGCCGCGCCGAAGGGTACTTGTTCTGCCGCTGTAAATATCCCATACCACAAGCCGCCCATCCGCCCTTGTCAAATACGCCGGCGCGAAAAATGAGCCGAACTCCGCTTCAAAGAAGCTTTGGCCGGTAAAATACACATGGGCGTCATTTGTCCGCGCGCTCAGGGCCGCAAGTGTCAGCTCATAACTCTGCCTGTCCGTCCCTTCCAGCATTTCCGGGATAAATTCAAGAAGCACGTCGTCCCAATCATAATCCATGATATCTTTATACGGGAAATAATATTCAATGGCGTTCCACAGGCGGAACAGGCCAAGAAGTCGGTAGTTATTGCTGCGGAAGCCCATCGCCGGATGCGGTTTTTCATTGGAAAAGCTGCTAAATCCGAACTCAAAATTGTTTGGCGCTTTTTCGTTCGGGATTATATTAACATTCTTCAACCGTAATAACTCCGCGCTAAGGGATGCGCCGAGATATATTTCGTCCGCAACCCAGCTTCTGTCAGTTTGAATACTCATATCCTCTTTAGGAATATTTCTATATTCAAGCGCGGTTTCATCCGCAGGATAATTGTCAACATCCTCAAGCCCGGTAATCCAATTAAGCATGATGTAATTGGCTTCCGGCACGCTTCCGGCGTCAAGCACCTCCGGCAAAAGGAGTAAAAGCTCTTCATCCCAGCATTTCTCACCGAGAAGGAACACAGGGTGATGATACTTTACAAACCCCCAAACCTTGCATAATTTATGCAGGTTCAAAACCCGCACATCGGTTATACATGTTTCCTCTTCCATGATTTGAAACCGCGAGGCATTTATGTCTGTGATATATGTAACACATCCGGATAACACAGCGGTTAAAAAGATACATATAGCAACAATGGAATATTTCATTAGTTTCAAAGAAAATCACCCCATTTTAATTTATACCCAAGCGATATTAAACGCGCCTTCCGCCCCGTGGGCCCTAAAATTGCTAAGAAACGCGTCGGCAAACAAATCCGCCTGCCTGCGCCCTTCCGCTCCTGCCTGCGCTTGAAAAGCCATCTGTTCCGCGCTCATCTGGCTGCTGGGAGCGTTATTGCTATGCCACTCGCCCTGGGCATTGAATACCGCCGCCCTTTCGAAATGCATTCTGGCTATATCGCGGAAGGCATCCTCCAAAAAGTTCCAGTGCTTGTTGGAATTTCCGCTTACTTCCTCCCGCACCGTTTCAAACGCGTTGGCTAAGTTCCGCATGTTTTCTTCAAGGTTTGATATGTGGGCGCTTGGAATTGTCATGGAACTGCTGCGCATTGCCTGCATCATTTGGATAGAATAATTCACGACACGTATTGTTGTTTGCGGGAAATTGAACTTAATTGCGCCGGAACCGTTTTCTTGGGCAAGCCGGAACGCCTCCGACGAAATGTCGATGACGGCGGCGCTCCCAAACCTGCCGGAGGGGTCAGGCCCCTCGATTTCATTGGTTAACGGCTTTACACCGGGAAAGTGGTTTGAAGTATTGTTTGTTAACACGCCTGGGATTTGTAACGGCGGTATAGTGTTATTATTCATTATCTTCGCTCCTGTTCATAACGGCTTTGACATTATATCGTCAAATCCCGCGCGTTACATTACCGATTAAAAATATTTTAAGTATTCCGTAACTCTTGCCGATATATCTGGCGCGCGAAAAATATCCGTTCCCGCCACCACAATATTCACGCCGGAGGCAAGCACATCCGGGAGGTTTGAAAGGGTAATGCCCCCGTCCATTTCGACATCGCAGATATAGTTATTTCTTTTTATATGACCGCGCAGCAGACGCGCCTTTTCAAGCGCCGGCGGCATAAACGGCTGTCCGCCAAAACCCGGGCTCACCGACATTACCAGCACCATGTCCAGCCCGCTTAAAAACGGCAGAAGCCGCTCCGCCGATGTTTCGGGATTTATCGCGGCGGCAGGTTTTTTGCCAAGGCCACGGATTTTCTTTATCAAACCGCAGGGGTCGGCGGCGGCTTCTATATGAAAGCAGATAATATCGGCCCCCGCCGCGGCAAAGGCGTCCACATAGCGTTCCGGCTCCATAATCATGAGGTGCGCGTCGAACACAAGGCCGGAAACCTTGCGCAAACTTTCAATAACCGGCGGGCCTATGGAAATATTTGGCACAAAACGCCCGTCCATAACATCCAGGTGAAGATACCCTGCCCCGGCTGATTCTACGGCATTAAGCTGCTCCCCTAGCATCGCGAAATCCGCCGCCAGAAGCGAAGGCGCAAGTTTTATCATCAGTTCATCCCCTTCTTTATATTAATATAAGAGCCTATACAACATTAAGAACGAAGTGTATTTCGCGGATTTTTTTCGTCTTGCTAGGAACCCGCTGGTTTGCCTGAAGGGCAAACCGCCAGATCCGCACGTACCCAAAGGTACGTAAGGATTTTCGTAACGACGCAAGACGGAAAAAAGACCGAAAGACACGAAGTTCCTTAATGTTGTATAGGCTCTAAGTATATCAAAAAAAAGTTTGTAAAAATAGTCTAATATTTTTTTCAGGTATGACGATAATATAATCAAATAGAAAGAGAAAAGGAGGTGCTTCCTTGAATATAGGGCGAATCAGCCAGGTAATGGGGGCTTATCAAGCACCGAAGGTTCGGCAGAGTGCGCCAAAGCGCAGCGGCGCGGATAAGGATGAGGTACTGATTTCTTCCGAGGGTAAGTATCTTGACTTTGCGAAAAAAATGGCGGCCCAACTTCCTGATATAAGGGAGGACAAAGTCGCCGCCGTGACAAAAAGGTTGGAAAGCGGCGGTTTGAACGTATCCGCCTCCATGGTGGCAAATAAAATGCTGGATAACATCTAGTAAAGGGAGCCAAGATCGGGCTGAAGGATTTTGGCTCCGATTGCTGTCTGCAGCCGTTTGCGCTCATACACGCAGGGGCTGCGCATTCCGCGTTGAAGCAGGTGTATAATGGCTGGATTAATTGTTGATCTGATGGAAAAATTGGGTGATATGACCGCTCATATCGAGGCGCTGACGGAACTCGCGCATGTGAAAAAGGATACGATAATAAAAAACGATACCGAAGCGCTTAAAGCCATCACCGCGCACGAAAACACATACGTCGGCAAATATCAGAAATGTGAAAAAGCCGTGGCTTCCATTATGGACGACATAGCTTTGGTTTTGAACCAGAAAAGAGCGGAGTTAACCCTTGGCAAGCTTGCCGGGATTATAAAGGAACAGGAAGATTACGACGCTTATGTCAAGATCTACGACAGGCTGAAGCAGAGCCTGGAGCTTTTAAAGGAACGCAACGACCAAAACAATATCCTCATCGAAAACGCGCTGGAATATATTGATTACACGGTGAACGTAATGCGGTCAACCTACAGCGGCGGCAGCGATGCGGTTCTGGATACAAAAAATTAAAAATGATAAAAACCCTCAACGGATTGAATATATTTGGAACGGATTCGCAAAGACGGAGGGCACGCTATGAAATTTTCGTCACTAAACACCGCCGTGTCCGGCATGAACGCAGCTCAGGCTAATTTATACGTCACCGGGCACAACATGGCAAACGCAAACAACGTTGGCTATACACGCCAGCAAGTGGTGCAGGCCGACCATTTTTCACAGAACGTAGGCAGGAATCACTCGGGTCTGATGCAGGTAGGCCTAGGCGCAAATATCCAATCCATCCGGCAGATACGCGATAATTTCCTGGATCTCGCATACCGTACCAGCGCGTCAACCCTTGGTTTTTACAGTGTTTCATACAATGTGGGGCGCTCGGTGGAAGCGGCTTTCGGGGAACTGGAAGGCGAGTACAAGCTGCAAAGCGTCCTGCGCGACCTGAAAAACCATATCGCCGAGCTGCACAACAATATGACGGGAGTTGAAACGCGGGGTGAATTCATCTCATCCTGCCTGTCATTCGTAAACAAGGCGAACTCTACATACGAAGATCTGGTAGGCCAGCAATATAACCTGAACGACAATATAATCACCATGACCAAGCGCGTAAACGAGCTGATTGCGGAGATTAACCATTACAGCCAGCTTATCAGGATAAACGAGCTGGCCGGGGACAGCGCGAACGACTTCCGCGACATCGTAAACCTGGCGCTTGATGAGCTTTCGACATATTTGCAAATCGACTATTCCATCAAACCCGGTTTTAACATCAGTATCTACAGCGAGGGCACCGCGCTTCTGGTCAATAACCACCAAACATTGCTGGGGTTTCGCTATTGTTCGCCCGATTCGGGCTTGGTGGAAATCGTTGTAACCAGATCAACGGAGATATTGAATTACG
The DNA here is from genome assembly GCA_009780415.1 of Defluviitaleaceae bacterium. Classification (GTDB taxonomy): domain Bacteria; phylum Bacillota; class Clostridia; order Lachnospirales; family WRAX01; genus WRAC01. The sequence goes on from WRAC01000014.1 coordinate 46,243, forward strand.
ACGATGAAGCCCCTCTCTTTTTCCGCTACAACCGCAATATCGATTCAATGCACGGCAACGACGGCGGTGCTTTGAAGGGCCTCCTTGTTTCCCGCGGGCTTAGGTCTGTTTCTTATGTAGACACGCCGGAGCAAATACAGGCGCGGTACAATAATGACCGGGCTATGCTTGATGACGCGCTTGCGGCTGCCCGGATCGCACGTGACGACCTTTTAACCGAACAGGCCGCTTTGATAACCGAAAGGGACGACCTTATCGCCGAACGCGCCGCGCTTTTGCCTGGAGATCCCCGCATTGCCGATATTGACGGCCTTCTCGGCGACACAACCGATCCCCCAACCGGGATTACCGCGCGCTTGGCCGAATTAACGGTTCTTATCCCCGACACGGCGAGAACCATAGACAACGTGGAAAAAGACATCCGGCTGGCGACTTTGCAATTTCAACGCGATATGTTTAATATAAGAAACTGCATCATCCCTCAGGCGCAGATGCAGATGGACACGCTGATCAACTCCATCGTAAAGCTCATAAACAATACGCTGGCGCCGGTTGTCCTGAAGAACCCGAACGTTAACGACCCGAACCACGCCGATTATGACCCTTACCACGCTGATTTCAATGTTTGGGTAAAAGCGGACGGGTTTACCGTAAACGGCGTTGATTTTGACGGCTACCCCTACGGGCAGGACGGCAGCCAGGGATATATACCTATTTTCGTAAGGAAAAACGAGAGTTATAACTGGGATGAGGACACCCAGTCGGTACGCGGCGAGGATCCCGCAGACCGCGCCTCGTTGTTCACGATAGGCAACTTCATCTTAAATCCCGTTCTGCGCAACCAATCCGGCTACAAGCTGATGACTCTGTCGCCCTCCGGCGATATAGACGATCACCGCCTTTTGGCCGATTTGCTGAAGCAGTGGGATTCGAAGTTTGTCGGCATTGACGGGCAGCAAAAGATGTCCGTGGAGGATTTTTACGCAAAGATGGTATCGAACCTGGGCGTCGAGATCCAGAGGTTCAAGACCATCAGCGAATCCGAGAACGAAGTGCTGCAGTCCGTTGAAAACAATCGGCTGTCCATGTCCGGCGTGGCGCTGGACGAGGAAATGGCAAACATGCTCCGCTTCCAGCACGCATATCAAGCCGCGTCGCGCGTGTTCAACTATATTGACTCAATGATAGATAAGCTTATTAACGGAACCGGCAGAGTCGGATTATAAGGCGGGTGAAAATATATGAAATCGTCATTTTTTGAATTCCATGTGGCGGTAAGCGGATTAAACTCGGCCCAGGCCGCGCTCCAGACAGTCGCGCACAACGTCGCTAACGCGGAGACAAAGGGATTTTCCAGACAGGTCGCGCTGTCGAAAGCCACGGCGCCGCTGCAGCTCATGAACGGGCGCGGCATGGTCGGCACGGGTTCGCATGTTTTCAGCGTCATTCAAATCCGCGACGTTTTTTTGGATAAAAAATACTGGGGCGCCATGCCCACCTTAGGCGAATACAACATAAAGCGTACGCAGCTTTCCATCAACCAGGCCGTGCTGGCGGAAATGAATGGCACGGGGCTTTCCTCCGTATTTAATAAATTTTTCGATACCTTGCAGGATCTTACGACGCACTCGGGCGACGCAACCTACAGGACAAACGTGCTGTCGTCCGCGGAATCCCTCACGACATTCCTAAAGGATACCTATGAAACCTTCGTAAAGCAGCAGAGGGACGTTAACGCTGAGATAGCCGCCGTAGTGCAGACCATTAACAGCATAGGCGGCCAGATACGCACCCTGAACGACAGGATACGCGTTATAGAGGCTTCGGGCAACTTGGCCAATGACCTGCGCGACCAAAGGGCGCTGTTGGTTGACGAACTTTCGCGCTATGTAAACATCGAGGCCTATGAGATTGACTACGGGAAGCCGGGGCAGTACGACAAACGCTTTTTCGTGAAGATAAACGGGCAGGACTTTGTTATGAATAACAACCTGCGCCAGCTTACCGTCCGCCCCCGCGAAGCGGAAATGATGGATTATGACGCGCCGGTGCTTGACCGGTTCGGCTTCGAGATGTTCCGCGTAAACGGCAGAGAGTATTCAAGATACGACAACGGAACGGCAAGGACTCTGGATCTAGGCACATCCGGGCTTGACCCGCTTGGAAATTACGGTTTATATATATCGGGCGGCACAGGACTTATTGTTGACGAGGATACGGGTGAAATAGTGGGAAGGATAAACGTTCCGAACCCGCTTCCAAACCCTCCCCCAGCCTCCATTGACTTATCTGATATAAATGATGACGGCTACCCCATCGCCGCGGATATCGAACAAATCTACGCCACCGAGCGTGTCGAGGTTTACCGCAACGGCGAGGATAATCCAGGCATGTACGATATCTTCTGGGGCAACGGAAATACCAGGTTTGATATTTACAGCCGTACATTGTCGGGTGAGCTGAAGGGCCTTATCGACGTACGTGACGGTAATAACGGCAGCCACGCCGCCGTTTCTGGCGGCTACGCAAAAGATATGTACAGCCCCAAACCGCCGACCCTTACTGTCCCCATCTCCAGCCTGAGTAAAATTGATTTAGCCGAAAGCGGCGGCATCATAAGGGTTACGGATCCGCGGAACGGGCAGGCGATGGAGTTGATTTACAATTCATACGAAATAAACACAATCAGCGGAGAAGTGGTTTTTGAGCTGGTTTATAAAAACCAAACTGAGGAAGCCAGGATAAACGACTTCTTCACCACTATGGAAGCTCACCCGGGCGGCAGGATAACCATCGGCGCGACGACGGACTACAAGGGCATCCCTTATTATTTAAGCAGGCTGAACGATCTTGCGCGGACGTTTGTAAGCGCGATAAACTTCGGCACAAGGCTTGACGGGACCGTAATACCCGATGTCGTCGGCCATGTGAACGGTTATAACCTGAACGGTGAAAAGGGCGCGCCCGATGATCCCGACAAACCGACATTATTCTTTACGTATTGGGACGATGTGTTGATGGATTATGTAACTATTGACCAATTCGACAATACGCGGGATGATGACGGTAATCTGATAAACCATAATATTTTCAAGATAAAGGCCAATAATATATTTGTTAACCCCCTGCTGATCAGAACCCCAAGCCTGCTGAACGGGGCCAGCTCCCCAAGGGGCGAAAACGAAGCGGATCACGGCGTTGACAATAACAACACCTTTATCTCCTGGGGCAGGATAAACACAGACAATACCGTATTCAGCGAAGGGCGGCTTCTTGATTATATCATCGGCATGACGGGCGAACTGGCTATCGACATAAAACAGGCAGAAAATTTTGAGCGTAACTATAACAGCCTAACCGTCCAGCTTAATATACAGCGCATCAGTGTGTCCGGTGTTGATATAAACGAGGAAATGATTACTATGATTCGGCTGAACCAGCAATGGCAGGCGGCGGCGCGGCTGATAAACGTTATCGACGGGATTTACAGCAATCTGGTTAACAACTTGGGAGTCACTTGATTTTTCAACCGCAGATATGGTGCTTGCGCCGTTAGAATACACAGAAAAGAAAGCGGGCCTCGAAATCCGCTTTTCTTGATTTTAATAATAATATATGGTACAGTATATAAATAAAACATACTGGAGGATATTATGATACCGATCCATACCCGGAATTTTGGCGATATTGAGATCGCGAGCGAGAAAATACTCAATTTTTCACATGGGCTGCCCGGTTTTCCCGATTTGAAGCGTTTCACGCTTATCGCGGATCCGGCGGATCTGGCGGAGGAATCCGCGGTTTTTTATTGGCTGCAATCACTGGACAACGCGGACGTCGCATTTTGCATCGTAGACCTGATGAGGTTTATGCCCGATTACAACCCCTTGGTAGACGCCGCGGAAATCGCCGTACTCGGCGGCAACCATGAGGATTACCTTATTTATAACATAATCGTTGTCCACGATGATGCCAAGGACATTTGCGTAAATATGAAAGCGCCTATCATTATTAACCCCGAAACCAGGGAAGGTATGCAAATTATCTGCCAAAACGAGGACTACGCCATAAGGCATCGTCTGTTTAAGTAAAAAACTACTATGAAAGGCAAGGTCCGAATATGTTGGCGTTAACCAGAAAGAAAAACGAATCCATAATAATTGGAGATAATATAGAAGTGGTTGTTTTAAGCGTACAGGGTGACCAGGTAAAGCTTGGCATTGCCGCGCCCAGGGATATATCCGTCCACCGCAAGGAAATTTACGAGCAAATACAACAGGAAAACCGTGCCGCGTCCCATATCGAATGCGTGGATACGCGTAATATTCTGGAGCTTTTGAAGAATCAAAAGGCGGAGTAACCGGCGTCGTCCCTATCATCACCGCTAGCTGCCGCAAAAGTGAGCGCGCAGACTCTTTTTGCTCCGGCTTTTTTCAATACGCGCGCGCATTCCTCAACCGTTGCGCCCGTAGTGTAAATATCGTCCACCAAAATTATGTTTTTATCACGGACGTCACCGGAAACCGTAAACGCGCCGCGCACATTCTCAAAACGCCGTGTTCTCGTAAGCCCGTACATGGACTCTGTTTTTTGCGTACGGATTAAAGCATTAAATACCGGAATTCCGTATTCGCCTTCAAGCGCAAGAGCCAGCAGCCCGGCTTGGTTAAAACCGCGTTCATTGATACGGCTTTTATGCAACGGCACGGGAACAAGAAAATCCGCCGCCGCGATGTCATCCTTAAAATCATCGGGCCATACGGCCTGTTTCATTAACGCCGCCATTACCGGGGCGTTTTCTTTCATCCCATGGAATTTAAGGCGGCGAACCGCGTCGCGTATCGGCCCTTCATAACGGAAGGCCGTATGCACACGGTGAAGTTCGCTGTACACAGTCGGAAGCATTGAATGCGCGGCAGGCGCGTATGTATAAACGGTTTCACGGCACTCGGCGCACAAATCCGTTTCCGCACCGTATTGTTGAACTTCGTCGCATAGCAGGCAGCGTTTAGGGTACAGCAGCATAAGGAGCTTGTTGGCTATCAGACTGGTTTTCATTTTCTTGACACCCTTAGCAGATTTAATTCCTTATAATCAGATATCATTTCATCAATCATGCTTCTTTGTTCGGATGTCAAGCCCGTAACGTCTACATAATCATCTTTGGCGTTACCCAAGAGATAATCTATGGAAACATTGAATAAATGGGCCATTTTAATCAAGGTCACAAGCGACGGGGTTCTGGTTCCGTTTTCATACGCGGAGACTGACGAGATCGTTACGCCGATTCTCTTCGCCACCACTTTCATCGACAGGTTTTTTGAAGCGCGCAGCTTCCCTATTCTAACGGGCAAATCAATATTAATCATATTATCACCACAAGTAAACTTTAAAGAAACTATATCGACATACAGTATAACATATTACACATGATGGCGATATATATTCCTCCTTGCTTAATTCATATTTTTCCATTATTATATATAATAATAAATATAACCTATCCAACATAGGGAGTATAGCGGTTTTGCGACTTGTAACGTCAGCGGTTTCCAAATTCAGCCCTAAATATGTGCGTATCCGCCGAACCGTTATGCGTAAAAAAAGCAACCGCTCCGGGAGCGCGGGCGTCTTGCCCGCAATTCCTTCATGCGGCCAAAAATCTAATGACGAGAGATGAAAACAATGCCCGAAACCTTAATGCTTTTAGACGGCATGAGCCTGGCGTTCCGCGCTTTTTACGCCCTGCCGCCCCTTACGGCCTCGGACGGCACCCATGTAAACGCCATCCTGGGTTTTTTAAACACATTTTATAAGCTGTACGAAGAGGAGCGGCCTTCATACGCAGCCGTAGCTTTTGATTTGCCCGAACCGACGTTCCGGCACAAACTTTACGCGGAATATAAAGGCACGCGCGAGGCAATGCCCGCCGAACTGCGCTCACAGATACCGCTGTTAAAGGAAATGATCGCGGCTTTAGGGGTAACTATATACGAATCCCCCGGTTTCGAGGCCGACGACATCCTCGGCACGCTGGCGCTGAAAGGAGCCGGAGCGGGCCTTGGCGTTACAATCGTCACCGGTGACAGGGATTTGTTACAAACCGCGACGGATAAGGTGTGCGTAAAAATACCCCGTACACGGGCGGGGAAGACGGAGACAGAGATTTACTATGCCGCCGATGTGGTGGAAAAGTTAGGCGTTACTCCGCTCCAGTTTGTGGATGTCAAGGCCCTTTGGGGCGATACGTCGGATAATATCCCCGGCGTTCCGTCCATCGGCGAGAAAACGGCGTTAAAACTAATAAAAGAATTTGGTTCCGTCGAAAGCTGTATTGAGAACGCGGCGGCTGTAACGCCCAAAAAGGCTTCCGAAAATTTGATTATCTATAAGGAACAGGCGTTGCTCAGCAAAACAATGGCGGCGATTGTAACAAACGCGCCGGTAGAGCTTGAACTTGATAAGCTCGGGGCTTTGGATGTTTACGGCGAGAAGGCTTTCGGGATGGTAAAAAGGTTTGGATTCAAAAGCCTTTTCGGAAAGTTTAAGGACATAACCCCTAAACAGCCTTCAACCGAAAGCTTTACCGCAAAAACCATTACCCTAACCGATGACGCGGCTATTTCCGAAATTGTAAAGAAGTTCGCAAAACTTCCCCAAGCCGCTTACATTATCGTTCGCGGCTCGGGCTTTGAAGGGATTTCACTCGCCGCTCCCGATACGGATGAATATTTTATCCAAGCCACTTTCGGCGATCTGGACGAAAGCCGCATTTTAAGCCTTTTCAAGGAGTTTTTTGAAAGCAACGCAAAAAAGCTTAACTGGGACGCTAAATCCGACATGCATATCTTAAATGATAACGGCCTTGCATTAAACAACTTGGATTTTGATGTGATGCTTGCGGCTTATGTTTTGAATAAACGGACTGACAAACCCGGCGGAGCGGCGGAACTTCTGGCGTTAAGCCAATCATACCGCGCAGAGCTTACCGATTTCGGCATGGAAAGCCTATATTACGGCATTGAGCTGCCACTTGTTCATGTTTTATCCGACATGGAAAAAGCGGGCGTAGGGGTGAACCCGCTGGAGCTTCAAACATACGGCGGGCTTCTTGGAAAAAGGATTGACGCGGTGACGCGTGAAATATATAATTTAACCGGAGAGGTTTTTAACATAAATTCCACACAGCAGCTCAGCGTGGTGCTGTTCGACCGTATGGGGCTTGAACCCGAGGGCAAGCGCATGAAAACCGGCGCGTACTCCACCGCGGCGGATACGCTGGAACGCCTTTCCCCCCAGCATCCTGTTATTGAGCAAATACTGGAATACAGGAAACTCGCGAAGCTGAAATCAACCTATGCGGACGGGCTGCTGCTGGCGATGGACAAAACCACAAACCGCATCCATTCAACCTTTAACCAAAATATTACGGCTACGGGTCGGCTATCCAGCACAGACCCCAATTTGCAAAACATCCCCGTGCGCACGGAACTGGGCCGCGAGCTGCGCAAAGCCTTTGTGCCGTCCCCGGGCTGCGTGTTTGTGGATG
>WRAC01000015.1 GCA_009780415.1 Defluviitaleaceae bacterium
ACCATCTACGCCGAGGGCCAGCGCCGTTATATGGAATCCCTCTCATCCTACGCCCGCCAATTCTTAGGGCAGATGCAAAAACCCAACGTCGACAACATCGAGGGTCTCTCCCCCGCTATCTCTATCGACCAGAAAACAACCAGCCACAACCCCCGCTCCACCGTCGGCACGGTCACGGAGATCTACGACTATTTCCGCCTTCTTTTCGCGCGTATCGGCATTCCCCATTGCCCCGACTGCGGCAAGGAAATAAAAAAGCAAACCGTTGACCAGATTGTGGATAGCATTATGACAATGCCCGAAGGTACGCGCATCCAGCTCCTTGCTCCCGTAGTACGCGCCAGAAAGGGCGAACATGCCCGCATACTTGAGGACGCCCGTCAGAGCGGCTACATCCGCGCAAGGGTGGACGGCATAACCTATGAGCTTACCGAAGAAATCAAACTGGAAAAGAACAAGAAACACAGCATAGACATCGTGATCGACCGCCTAACCATCCGCGACGGCATACAAAAACGCCTTACCGGCTCCATCGAAACCGTCATGAACCTCTCGGGCGGCTTACTGACCGTAAACGAGGGCGACAACGACCATGTGTTCAGCCAGCTCTACAGCTGCCCCGACTGCGGCATCAGCCTTGAGGAGCTTGAACCCCGCATGTTTTCCTTCAACAACCCCTCCGGTGCCTGCGCGGACTGCACGGGGCTTGGCTTCCAAATGAAATTTGACCCGGAGCTTGTCGTGCCGGACGACAGCCTTTCCCTTGTAAACGGCGCAATTAACGCGCCGGGCTGGAACGCCGCGTCTAACGACACATCCATGAACGGCAATATCTTCCGCGCCCTGGCCAAGCATTACGGCTTCGATATCGACACTCCCTTCCGAAACCTCCCCGACAACGTAAAAAATATAGTGTTTTACGGCAGCGGCGGAGAAAAAATCAAGATTGAATACACCTCCGGCGGAACGACTAAATATTACCAATGGGCCTATGAAGGCATTATAAACTCCTTGAACCGCCGCTACCGTGAAACCTCCTCACCCGGCATGAAAGAGGTTTACGAAGCGTACATCACCCGCGCCGCCTGCCCCACATGCGGCGGCAGGCGCTTAAAGCCCGAAGTCCTTGCCGTTACGGTTAACGGCGCAAGCATCGCCGACCTGACCGACATGTCCGTTGTAAACATCAAACAGTTTTTTGATGACATAAAGCTAAACCCAACCGAATTTTTGATCGGCGAACTGATCCTAAAGGAAATCAAAGCCCGCCTGGGCTTTATGGTAAATGTGGGGCTGGACTACCTCACCCTGTCCCGTACGGCAGGCACGTTAAGCGGCGGCGAATCCCAGCGCATCCGGCTGGCAACCCAGATCGGCTCCGGGCTTGTAGGCGTGGTATATATTTTAGACGAACCCTCCATCGGCCTGCACCAACGCGATAACGACAAGCTCCTCACTACCCTCAAGGGCCTGCGCGACCTGGGCAACACCCTCATCGTGGTTGAGCACGACAACGACACAATGCTAAGCTCCGACTACATTGTAGATATCGGGCCGGCGGCCGGCAAAGGCGGCGGCGAGGTTGTTTTTACGGGCATGGCCTCCGATATCCTAAAATGCGAGAAAAGCATCACCGGCGCGTACCTAAGCGGGCGGCGGAAAATCGAAGTCCCCGCAAAACGCCGCCACATAAACGGAACGTTCCTTAACATAAAGGGCGCGGCTGAAAACAACCTTAAATCAATCGACGTCTCCATTCCCCTCGGCGTTTTAACCTGCATCACGGGAGTTTCCGGTTCGGGCAAGTCCAGCCTTGTCAACGAAATCATCTACAAGCGGCTGGCCCGCGACCTGAACCGCGCCAAAATGAAGCCCGGCAGGCATAGCGACATGTCGGGGCAGGAGCATCTGGACAAGGTTATAAACATCGACCAAAGCCCCATCGGACGCACCCCGCGCTCAAACCCGGCCACATATACCGGCCTTTTCGACCTGATCCGCGACCTCTTCTCCCAGACAACCGAAGCTAAAATCCGCGGCTACTCCAAGGGCCGCTTCAGCTTCAACGTAAAGGGCGGGCGCTGCGAAGCCTGCGACGGCGACGGCATCAAGAAAATCTCCATGCACTTCCTGCCCGACGTTTACGTGCCTTGCGAGGTATGCCTGGGCAAACGTTACAACCGCGAAACACTCGAAGTTAAGTTTAAGGGCAAATCCATCGCAGACGTGCTGGAAATGACCGTTGAGGACGCGCTTGTCTTCTTTGAGAATCTGCCGCGCGTGCGGCAGATGGTGCAAACCCTGTACGACGTGGGCCTTGGCTACATAACGCTGGGGCAGGGCTCAACCACCCTCTCCGGCGGCGAAGCCCAGCGCGTCAAATTAAGCACCGAGCTGGCCCGCCGCTCCACAGGCCGCACCATCTACATCCTCGACGAACCCACCACCGGCCTGCATTCCGCCGACGTACACAAGCTGACCGACATCCTCCAAAAGCTGACGGACGGCGGCAACACCGTCATCGTTATCGAACACAACCTCGACGTAATAAAAACCGCCGACTATATCATTGACATGGGCCCGGAGGGCGGCGACCGCGGCGGTTCCATCGTTATTGCGGGAACCCCGGAAAAGGTTGCAAAAAACAAAAAATCCCATACCGCGCGGTATTTAAAAACCGTGTTATCGTAAGGGATTATGTCAGATAAGCAAATCCAAAACCTGTTGAAGTAAATCATTGCCAATGCTCGCGCCGCTGGTGCTCAGTCATATTTTTCCAAAAATATTTGGGGCTGAGCTGGCGGCGCAATTTGCTGTTCTTGCGTTCCTGTATGCCTATGGTATTGTAGAAGGTTGTCCACAGCTCCTGCCAGCTTTGCTCGTCGCTGTCTTCGTCGAACGAGGCGCGGAGGTTTTTGGGCATCTCGGCAATGATGTACTCGCGGGTGTCGTAAACGCCGGCTAAACCGCGCGCGGTATCGTGAATTACGAACCGTTCGTTGCCCAGCCTGTCCGTGAAATGGTCCATAACAAGGGACAGGACGTTGTTTTTAGGCGAAATCTCGGCATAAAGCACGCCCTGCGACGTTTGTTTGAACCGCGCGAATCCCGTAAGCAGATGCGCTTCCATACCCACATTTCTGGTCAGTTTGTGGATCCTTATGACAAAATCGAACTGTTCACGGTCGTCCACATGTTTCGGGTCTTTGAAGGCCAGAAGGATATAGCGGAAGATGTCGAACAGCTTATCCTCCGCCGCGCTAAGGAGGGAAAGGCCGATACAGCGGCGCGTCTGGCCGCTGAATTTGCTTTCAATGGCGTTAAAGACCTTTTCCGCTGAGATTTGGTCCGTTTTAACAAAAACATACTCCGCGCCCAGGGTTTGTTGGAAGGACGGCAGCGAACCGTCCACAACCATTTCCGGGCGCAGATTCCCGTAATAGTACATGTAAAGCGCCGTCAGAAGACCTTCCGCGGTTCCGTCCGTTACCGCGGTTACAGCTGTCCGGTCAGGCATTTTAACTCATCCTCAAAATTCGGCGCGGGCGCGGGAAGAAGCGAAAGGCCGAAATCGTCCGCCAGGCTTAATTGGTCGTACCGCTCGTCTATCTTGTTTTCGGAAAGCGTCATTGTCAGGAAATCCTCGTTCAGCTTGGTTTGCCGGTACATGCGCCCGCCGCAGGTGATGAAGTACTGGGCGCGCTTTAACACCACACCCATTTTTTTTAACGTTTCAAAGCTTATCGGCCCCTGACGCTGCGCCGCCGCAATGCGGTCGGCGCTGATTGTGCCGATGCCCGGAACGCGCAGCAGGGTCATTTTATCAGCTTTGTTTATCTCAACGGGGAATTTATCCAGATTGTTCATTGCCCAGCTGCATTTGGGATCCATGTTCATGTTAAGCGAACCGTCGGAGTTTTCAAATATCTCGCCGGAGTTGAAGCCGTAAAACCTGAGCAGGAAATCCGCCTGATAAAGCCTGTGTTCGCGCAGGAGCGGCGCGCGGGATGTGGGCAGCATCTTGTTTTTAGTCGGTACCGGCACATAGGCCGAGTAGAACACGCGCTTCAATGAGTAGGTGTTGTACAGGCCTTCCGCCAGCTCCACAATCTTGCGGTCATTGTCGGACGACGCGCCCACTACAAGCTGTGTGGCTTGTCCCGCCGGGACGAAGGACGGCGCGTGTTTGTACCGCACAACCTCGGCTTTGGAGCGCGTAATGCCGTTTTTAATCTGCTTCATGGGCAGGAGGATGGATTCCTTCGTTTTTTCAGGCGCGAACAGCGCAAGGCTCTCCGCCGACGGCATTTCAATGTTTACGCTCATACGGTCGGCAAGCAAGCCCGTCGCCGCGATAAGCTCCTGGCTCGCGCCGGGAATGGCCTTGACATGGATATAACCGTTAAAATGATGGACTTTGCGGACGTATTTTAAGGTTTGATACAAAAGCTCCATCGTATAGTCCGGGCTTTTGATAACCGTCGCGCTCAGGAAAAGGCCCTCAATGTAGTTGCGCCTGTAGAAATTGATGGTCAGCCGCGCTATTTCCTCGGGCGTGAAAGCCGCGCGCGGCACATCGTTGGAACGCCTGTTCACGCAGTATTGGCAGTCGTATATGCAATAATTTGTCATTAATATCTTCAGCAGCGAAATACAGCGCCCGTCCGCGGCGAAGGTGTGGCAGATCCCGCAGGCATTCGCGCTGCCAAGCTTGCCTTTAACGCCCTTCCTGTTTACGCCGCTCGATGTGCAGGCTACATCGTACTTAGCTGCGTCAGTCAATATACGCAGTTTTTCAAGAATGTCCATGTTTTTACCTCGTTTTTTGATTCTTTTTTGGCAATCCAAAAAGAATTCAAATCAAGATTTCGCGATAGCGAAATTACCTCTTTTGATGATAGGGTGAACTAAGGTTCATCACATATTCATTATAATAACATAAAATCTATTTGATTTCCAGTGTTTTTAGTTGTATACTTACTATATAATCAAAAATTCTGAGAGGGGAATAAATCTGAGGATCGAAGCCCATCCAATACTGGATTTCAAGCGCGGAAACCCCGTAAGCTTCACCTTCGACGGGGTAAGGGTCGAGGCGTGCGACAACATGACAATCGCCGTCGCGCTCCATGCCGCGGGTTTTAAGGGTATCTCGGAAAGCATGCTGAAAAAGCGCCCGCGCGGTTTGTTTTGCGCCATCGGCAACTGCTCGTCCTGCATGATGGTCGTTGACGGCGTGCCGAATGTGCGGACATGCCTTGAGCTTTGCAAAGACGGCATGGTTGTTGAAACACAGCGCGGCAAAGGAGCCCTAATATGATACATACAGGGGTATTGATCATCGGCGCGGGGCCGGCGGGGCTTTGCGCGGCGATAACTGCGGGCGGGGCCGGCGCGGACACGCTTGTCCTTGAGCGCAGCCACGAACCGGGCGGGCAGCTTGTTAAGCAGACGCACATGTTCTTCGGCTCCGAAAAACAGCACGCGGCGGCAAGGGGCTTTGATATTTCCGCTATCCTTTTGAATAAGATATCGAAATTAGAAAACGTCCGCATAATCACAAACGCCGCCGTTTTGGGCGCGTACGACGACGGCGTATGGACGGCTGACATCGGCGGAAGGTATGAAAAAATCCGCCCCGAAACCGTCGTCGTTTCAACGGGCGCAAGCGAAAAAAACCTCCCCTTCCCCGGCAACGACCTGCCCGGCATTTACGGCGCGGGAGCTGTGCAGACGCTTATGAACCAATACGGCGTAAAACCCGCCGAACGCGTGGTTATGCTGGGCGCGGGAAATATCGGGCTTATCGTGAGTTACCAGCTTATTCAAGCGGGGGTTAAGGTTTTGGCCGTTGTAGAGGGCTCGCCGCGCATAGGCGGCTATCTCGTTCACGCGGCAAAGCTGCGGCGCATGGGCGTGCCGATTCTTACCGCCCATTCCGTAAAAGCGGCGCATGGAGAATCCGGGCTTGAATCCGTTACCGTTTGGGGCCTTGACCAGAACTGGCAGGGCATACCCGGGACGGAACGCGCGTTCAAGGCCGATACCCTCTGCGTGTCCGTCGGCCTTTCGCCGCTAACGGAGCTTTTGTGGCAGGCCGGGGCGAAAATGGCCTTCGTACCCGCGCTGGGCGGCTACGTGCCGTATAGGGACGATAATTTACGCACTTCGATAAACAATGTTTTCGCGGCGGGTGATTCCGGCGGCGTTGAGGAAGCCTCCAGCGCGATGGTTGAGGGCTCTTTAGCCGGTCTGGGCGCGGCGGAGCAGCTTGGATTAAACATTCCCAATATAGAAGATAAAAAACAGGAGCTGCTTCGGCAGCTTGAAGCGTTAAGGCAGGGCGACGCCGCCGAAAGGCTGAGGGATGGACGCGCCGCAACGCGCCTACATATTAAAGGGGGATGCAAGAAATGCTGATAAACACGGGAATCCCCACGAAAGAACAGGTGCTGTCGGTTTTTCCGCCGGCGGAGCGGCTGGAAAAAGGGCCCGTCGCCGTAATAGAATGCTTCCAGCGCATACCTTGTAATCCCTGCCAAACGGCATGCCGCAGAGGCGCAATTAAACCGTTTGAGGATATAAGCGATCTGCCCGTTATCGACGGCGATAAATGCAACGGCTGCGGGCTGTGCGTTTCAATGTGCCCGGGGCTTGCGATAATGGTTGTGGATATGTCATATTCCAAGGATAAGGCCTTGGTGAAGCTGCCTTACGAATTCGCGCCGCTTCCAAAAGAAGGCGATACTGTCACCGCCTTGGACAGGGAGGGCAAGCCGGTATGCGATGCGGAGGTCATAAAAGTGTTAAATACCGCCGCAATGGATAAAACGCCCGTTGTTTCCCTTGCTGTAGATAAGGAATTCATTTACGGCGTGCGGCATTTTGGGAGCGCGGGCGTCCCGCCCGCACCCTATAACGAAGTTTCTTCGCAGCCTGACGATATCTCCATAATCTGCCGCTGCAACGACATAGACATAAAACAATTACACGACCTGATTGCCCAAGGCTTCACATCAATCGACGAAATTAAGCGCATCTCCCGCCTGGGAATGGGCCCATGCCAGGGACGCAACTGCGTACCCCTCGTTCTTGCCGAACTGTCCTGCGCCATGGGAAAAAATGTGTCGGAGATAAGCCCGGGCACATACAGGCCGGTAACGCGGAGCGTTTCCCTCGCCGCGATTGCGGCCTACAGTGAATCAAAGGAGACCCTTAATGAATAAAACAGCGGATATTTGCGTAATCGGCGGGGGCATCTCCGGGGTTGCAATCGGGTACTTCCTATTGAAAAACGGCGCGAAAAACGTGCTTCTGCTTGAACGCGGGCATCTTGCTTACGGCGCCACGGGACGCTGCGGCGCAGGCATCCGCCAGCAATGGGGTACGGAATTGAACTGCGTCATTTCCAAATACAGCCTGGATTTCTTTGAAACCGCGCAGGATGAGCTTCAGTACAACGGTGATATTGAATTCCACCAAACAGGCTACATGCTTTTAATCAGCAATGAGCGCGAACTGGAGCAAATGAAAAAGAATGTCGCGCTTCAAAACAGCCTTGGCATTGATTCCCAGCTCCTGACTTGCGAGGATGCCAGGCAAATCGTCCCCATCCTGAACACCGATAATCTGCTCGGAACCGCCTTTTGTCAAAAAGACGGGCACTTAAACCCCTTCCACATGACGCAGGCTTTCGCGGACGCATTCAAGCGTTTGGGCGGCGAAATCATGACATATACGGACGTTACCGGCATAACCGCGGCAAACGGGCGCGTAACAGGCATTACGACAAACAAGGGTTTTATAGCGGCCGAAACGGTGGTGAACGCCGCCGTGGGCTGGGCGCAGGAAATCGCCGGGATAGCCGGGTTAGACCTGCCGCTGTTTTCCGAACGCCATAATATTATGGTTACGGAGCCGGTTGAACCCATCCTCGGCCCGATGATCATGAGCTTTTCACTTAACCTTTACTGCCAGCAAACACCCCACGGCTCATTCCTTATGGGCCGCACGGACGACGCCCAGCCGCGCGACCTGCGCATGACATCCTACAGCGGCTTCCCCGAACTTATAGCCCAATCCGTTGTCAACGTAATGCCAGCCCTCAAAAACCTGCGCGTACTGCGCCAATGGGCAGGGCTTTACAATGTGTCGCCCGACAACGCCGCCATCTACAGCGCGGCAAGCGATCCCAAGGGATTTTACACCGCCGCGGGCTTCAGCGGTCATGGTTTTATGACCTCCCCCGCCACGGGCCAATCCATGGCTGAGATGATTCTGGGCCTTCCGCCGACTTTGCCCTGGCAGAGGATGGACGTGTCCCGTTTTGACAGCGGCGAGTTATTGCTGGAACCGTCGGTGGTATAAATATGCGCAGACGGGAAGCCGGTATCGAAACAATGCGTATAATACTGCTCGTGATGGTCATAGCGCTGCATGTTGTGGCGCCTTTCAGGATGGTACGGTTTGACAAATTTGAGCCGAACTGGATTTTTACCGATACCGTCGCAAGCTTGTCCCGCATATGCACGAACTGCTTTGTTTTGATAAGCGGCTTCTTTTTTATGTCCTTTAAAAATAAACAACCCGCGCGGACTGTGCTGCGGCTGATACTGCCGGTAATGGTTTATCTGCCTTTTTACCTGTTTTTGGAGCTGGACCGGAGCTTTAGCGAAGCCGTAAGGCGGGTTTTCCTTGGCGCGCTGACAAATAGCTATAACCTATATCATTTATGGTTTGTGCAGACGTTTTTGGTGCTGTCTCTTATCGCGCCGCTGTTGGCTGCCGCATTGGAACAAATCGACCAAAGGACGCACCGCGCCGTTATGCGCGTGTTACTGGCGGTTGCCTCGGTAATGCCGTCTTTTACGTCCTTAACCGGGTTAATGTGGTTTGATTTATCGCTGTTCCGCGCTCAATTGACGCTGTTCACGGCGTTGTTTGTGACGGGGGCGTACATAAGGAAATACCCGCCCCGTATATCCCCGGCAAAGGCGGGCCTGATGTTCATGGCGGCGCAAATAATGATTATCCTTGGCAGCAGGCTGTATAACAGCAGATATAACCTTGCAAGCCTTATACAGCTGTTGGGGGGCGCAATCGGTTCGCTGGAGGAAGCCGCGCGGATTGAAACGAACGGGCTTAACGTCACATTCGGCGATCCCAGCAATATAATAATCGTAGCCTCATCCGTTCTGTTCTTAATTCTTTTCACAAAGTTAAACATCCGCAGCGGCGCAACGACCAAAATGGCGCGGCATGTCTACGGCGCGTATATAATCCATGTTTTCTGGATACAGGTTTTTTCAAGGCTCGGCGGGAACAGGTTTGACCTGTTTTCGCAGGCACGGCACGAAAGCGGTTTTTATCCGTTGTTTATCATTGTTTTTATTCTGGCTGTCCTCGTTTTTTCACTGCTGACGGACGCGTTGTACGGTTTTGCCTACAAAAGCCTATTGCGTTTCGTAAAAGCCCGGGTTAGTTAATCATAACGAAAAGAGAGAGGTTTATTTATGACATCAATGGAATATAAGCAAGGCTCCGTTATATGCGGCGAAGGCAAGCCTATGGATCAGCTTTTATTCATAACCGGCGGAAAGGCGGAAGCTTCATTCAAAGGAAAACCGTTTATTTATGAGCAAGGCGACGTAATAGGTATCTGTGAGCTTAGCGACGGGGTTTACAGCAGTACTTACACCGCGGTTTCGGATGTAGTGGTATTTTCGTATCCATATAGAAATTTAAGCGCGCTGGAGGGGCTGCTGCGGGAAAAACCGGATATCGCCAGCCTGCTTATCAATTCTATGTGCCGCCAGCTCCTGAGCCTTTTACAATATAAGATTGCGCTGAAAAACGAGGCTGAAATGGCATTTGAGTCGGTTAAGGGCATATACGCGCAATACGGCAATATGTGTACGCAATACGCGTTTACGGCTAAGAAGCACGAAGGGGTCGCGGGTGCCGATCCGTTTCCCGAAATCGATCTGGTAGACGAATGGATATATCCCTACTATATGGAAACAAAGGAATCTGACCCCGCCGTACGCAAGGCTTTTTTCAACAATAAGCCCGGGATAACGCTGGGTTTTATCCGTAAAGGCGCGGAGGATGCCCGCCTTGTGATAAATATATGCAAGGATTATATCAACTATATAAATAAAATCTTGCAGATTTTCCTGCGCAGCGGCGGGCATGACCTGTTCGCGCTTATTTCCGAGCTGCATTGCGTCTCGATAAATATAAAAGGCGCGGATGCCGCCGTAGGGGCACTAATGGCTTGGCTGACGAAGCTGCTTTCCGGCATGACGGGTTTAAATCACACCTATTATCAACAGCGCATGGCGGCATATAAAGGAAACCTTGCGGTTAAGCGGGCGTCGCAAACGGAAGAGGGCATGACCGAGGGTCCCGGCAGCACGGCGGATTCAATGAATCTTATTCTGGAATACTCCGGCCGCCCCAAAGACATATGCAGCAAATTCATCAGAAACGTACAGGAATATACGAAACTCAGCGACAGGGGTTCCGCCGAGGATGCCGTGTACCGCCTGCGCAGGGAATTAACGGCGGCTTTCTATGACATATATCAGGGCGTACTGATTAAAAGCCTTAAAGACCCCGCCCCGCCCACAATCATTAAAATGTTCCTCAACTTCGGGTATGTTGACGCGGCGCTTGCCGGGCAGGAAAACGCGGACTATTTATATTCGGTTGCGGATTCGTTGAAAGGCGACCCCGAGATGGGCGTTTACACGGCGTATGAATGGCTTGCCGCTATTTACGGCGGGCGGAAGGAGCCGTGCCGCAATGAGCTGGACGAGGATTACGCCGCTTATTTACGCGGTCAGAAGGCGACGCGTAAAATTGACGACAAGGAAGAGGCGCGGCTTTTAAATGATTTGGAAAGCAAGCTGCGTTTCGAGATAGAAAATGTGTTCCCGGTTACGAATAAGATAACATGCGGTATTATTTCAACATACTGCCCGCTGCTGTCCAGCCATAATATACAGCGCAAGCTTGAGTTTTCATTGGTAACGCCTAAGCTTATTATGGATACGCTTGACGAAATACGCGGCGTTGATTTCTCCGCTTATTTCCGCGAGGTAATGTATTCAGACCCTGTGCTCGGCACGGCAAAAGAGGTTATACATGTGGAGGTACTGCCCGATTTCATCCTTATGCCCACCGTCGGCATACGCGGGATTATGTGGCAGGAGATTGAAGGCATGAAGCGCGCCACACCGTCGCGCATGTTTATGCCGCTGTTCCTGCAAAGCGACCTGAAAGCGCTGCTGATACGCCTGACAAGCGAGTTCCGCTGGGAAATGTGCAAGCGCGTCCAAGGCGTGCGCTGGACCGATATAACGGACCCCTCGCTTACCAGCGAGTACAGCGACTATTTGCAATTTTACAGGAACAACCGCGACCTTTCAGCGGAGGTAAAGGAATCTATCAAAACCGAGCTTACGCGCGCCCGGAACAACTATAAAACGGCGTTTTCATTGAATTACACGGATTGGATGCAGTATGAGGCGAACGGCTCCTCGCGCCTTAACAGAACGGCCCGCCGGATAATTCTGGCATATTGCCCTTTCCCGTCCCAAACGCGGGAAAAGCTCAAACAAAACCCGCAATTCTCGGAGCTGCTTAACCGTTACAACGTAAAACAGAATCAACGCGTACAGCAACTGTCCCGGCTTATTAATAAGGTAGGCCAGTCCGGCAAAAAGGTTCCGCAGGAATTGCATGATGAGTTGGAATACGCCAATAAATAAAAACCTTGGGGCGCTGCCCGCATCGTGTAACAACGGGTTGTTGAGTTGTGAAAATGTACGAAAAGCCAATCAGAAAGAATATCCGTCTAAGAGGCTATGATTATTCAAGCGCAGGGTACTATTTTATTACGATGTGCGTAAAAGATAAGAGGATTGTTATTATCAAAATGAGTAAATTTATTACCTTTGGAGGAATCGTATGAATATTTCGCTGGAGCCTGTAAAATTTACAGAAAAGGAAATATTAAAGAATTTAGGTGAATTATATATTTATGAGCTTTCGCAGTATTCCTCTGTAGATGTTAATGATTTGGGTTTATATGATGATTTAGATGATTTAGACCTTTATTGGGCAGAAGAAAATCGGCACCCATTTTTTATTAAAGTTAATAATAAGCTGGCTGGATTCGTACTTGTTTTTGATGGCCGCCAAATTGAAGAAATCGAATCAAATTATTCTATAGATGATTTCTTTATAATGTATCAATATAAGAAAAAGGGAATTGGGAAACATTGCGCAAAATATATTTTCGATAGGTTCAAAGGAAAATGGCAAATATGGTTTCATCCAAGAAATGAGATTGCAAAAAATTTCTGGATAAATACAGTGGATGAATATACTAAAGGAAAATTTTAAATTAAGAAAAACGATACTCCTTATTATGACGGAGCTTTGGGGAATACATTAGTATTTGATTCTTAAAGACAATTTGCAACAATTTCCTCGTTAGGTAATTCGCGCATATTCAAAACGAAGGGGGGCAAGGGGCGAAACCCCTTGCTCGGGCACTTCGATTGAAATACTTTCAACAGGACTATTTTCCCGTCATCAAAATTTATGATACGGGCAGCGCCCTCCAGGTTTTATCCTTTACAAAAGCCTTTAAGCAAATTGCCGTAAAAACCGTACGTCGTTCTCGAATAAAATCCGTATGTCGGGTATCCTGAAACGCGCCAGAGCAACGCGCTCAAGGCCCATGCCAAACGCAAACCCCGAATACACGTCCGGGTCAATATCACGCATTTTCAATACGTTCGGATGCACCATGCCGCAGCCCAGAAGCTCCACCCAGCCTTCGCCCTTACATACGCGGCAGCCCTTACCCAGGCACATGTAGCAGCGCACGTCCATCTCCCCGCTTGGCTCCGTAAACGGGAAATAATGCGGGCGGAAGCGTACCGCCGTGTCCGCTCCGAACAGCTCGCGGGCAAAAGTGGTCAGCGCGCCCTTTAAATGGCCAAGCGTAATCCCCTTATCCACAACAAGCCCTTCCATTTGGTGGAACACGGGCGTATGCGTCGCGTCAATTTCATCGGAGCGGAAAACCTTGCCCGGACATATAACGCGGATGGGCGGCCTGTTCCGCATCATATATCTGACCTGCATGGGAGAGGTTTGCGTACGTAACAGAAAACCGCCGTCGCCCTCCATATAAAACGTATCCTGTTCATCGCGTGAGGAATGATGTTCCGGCGTGTTCAGGGCAATGAAATTATTATAATCCGTCTCAATCTCCGGGCCTTCGGCGATCTCGTAACCCATGCCCGTGAATATGCGGCACAGATCCTCGATCATTATGGTCATGGGATGCCGTCCCCCGGGCTTTTGCGCCCTTCCCGGCATTGTAACGTCAATAACCTCATTGGCAAGGCGTTCCTCAAGCTCCGCCATCCGCAGAACAGCCTGACGCGCTTCAAGCCTTTTCTCAATCTCGGCGCGGGCATCGTTCGCCGCCTGCCCCATCAGCGGGCGCTCATCGGGCGGCAGCGCGCCCATTCCTTTAAGAATCTGCGTCATGCTGCCCTTCTTGCCCAGGACCTCAACGCGCAGCTCCTCAAGCTCCCTGACCGTCCCCGCCTTATCGGCGGCCGCTACGGCCGACGCCGTTATCCCGCGTATTTTTTCAATCATAGTTACCTCCATGATTCCAGTAAGTAATAATACATCAACGCCGCATACTCCCGCGCGTAAAACCCCGGCAGCAGGCGCAGGGCGGAGCGGCTTGCCGCGGGCTGCGGATCGTTGAAGCCAATAAGCCTTGCTATGTTCAGCGAACGGAAGATATGGAAGTCGCTGGTTGCGACGACCACATTATATTCGCCGTCAAAATGCCCGTCCAGTAATATTTTGGAAAAACTAAGATTTTGCATGGTATCTCTGGATTGTTTTTCCATTATTACCGCGCTCTCGGGAACGCCCTGCCTGACGAGGTAATTCCGCATAGCCTGAGCCTCGGGGATCAATTGATCCGGCCCTTGACCGCCGGACGCAACTATAACAGCGCTGGGATTCGCCCCGTAATATTCCAAAGCGCGGTCAAGCCTAAGCCGCAGTGTGGTTCCCGCCTCGTACCCGTCAAGCCCGCAGCCCAGCACTATAATAGCGTCCCTTCCGGGTTCAGGCTCACCGTACTTCGCAATCATATTGGCGGCGAAGAGCATTGCGAATGTGCAAAATACAAACAAAGCCGAAATAAATATTAAACGCTTTAAAATATTAATCCTGGGATTCATCGTCTTCAACCGCGTCTGAATACCCGCACCCGCCGCTCAGGCACATTACCCGTTTTTGCGTTTTTGTGTTCTTTTCCACAAGGAACTCGCCGCAGCGCGGGCAATTCATTCCCGCGGGCTTCTGCCATGACATGAACTCGCAGTCCGGGTGGTTGTCGCAGCCAAAGTATTTACGGCCTTTTTTTGTGTTCTTTATCAATATCTTGCCGTCGCACAGGGGGCAGTCCACACCGGCTTCGGGGAAGTAGGGCAGCGCGTTTTTGCATTCCGGGAAGCCGGGGCAGGCCAGGAATTTCCCGAACCGCCCGTATTTTATTACCATGTTGCGCTTGCAATGCTCGCAAACGACGTCCGTCTCCTCGTCCTTAACGTCCACCTCTCCGATGTTCTGCTCCGCAACCGCGATTTTTTCATTAAACGGAAAATAAAACTCCCTAAGCAAGTCCTTCCAGTACATCTCGCCGAACTCGATTTTATCCAGCCCGTCCTCAAGCTTTGAGGTGAACTCAATATCAACGACGTCACCGAAGTGCGTCTCCATGATATCGTTAACAATTTCGCCAAGCTCCGCCGGATACAGCACGTTTTTCTCCTTTGTCACATAACCGCGCGAAATAAGGGTCGTAATGGTGGGGGAATATGTGCTGGGGCGGCCCACGCCGTTTTCTTCAAGGGTTCTGACCAGCGTCGCCTCGGTAAAGCGCGGCGGCGGCTGGGTGAAATGCTGCAGCGGCGTGACGGTTTCCAGCTTCAGCTCATCCTTCTCGGCCATATCCGGCATTAAGGCGGATTCGTCCTTGTCCGTTTCTTTTTTATAGACCTTTTTATATCCCTCAAACGTCATTATCTGCCCGCTGGATTTAAGTGTATGCCCGCCGCAGGATATCTTTATTGAAACAGTGTCATAGGCGGCCGCCGTCATGCAGGACGCGGCGAACCGCTCCCAGATAAGGCCGTACAGACGCAGCTGGTCCCTGGTCAGGGAATCCTTCAATTTATCCGGCGTTAAGGTAATGTCCGTGGGGCGTATGGCTTCGTGGGCGTCCTGAATGCGTTCGCGGGTTTTGTGCTCCGGCTTGGTTTGCGCCGCGTAGTCCGTTCCAAAATTATCGGTGATGTAGGTTTTCGCAACAGCGAAAGCGTCGTCGGAAATACGCGCCGAATCCGTGCGGATATAGGAAACCAAACCCACAGTTCCAAGGCCTTTCAGGTCTACGCCCTCGTAAATCTGCTGCGCCACAAGCATGGTCTTTGACACGGCGAAGTTAAGCGCTTTTGACGCTTCCTGCTGCAAGGTGCTTGTGGTAAACGGCGCGGGGGGCTTGCGTACGCGCGTCCCGCGTTTTATCTCCTGAACCTTTGCCTTGGATTTTTTAATGTCCTCCGTGATTTTCTCGGCTTCTTCGCGGGTTTTCAGCTCTCCGCCGTAATGGGCGCTGAAAGCCTTTTTGCCCTTGGTAAGCAGCTGCGCGTCCACCGTCCAGTATTCGACGGGCTCAAAAGCGTCAATTTCGCGCTCACGGTCACAGATAAGCCGCAGGGTCACGCTTTGGACGCGCCCGGCGGACAGCCGCCTGCGCACCTTCCGCCACAGCAGCGGGCTGAGCTTGTATCCTACTATACGGTCAAGCGCCCTTCTGGCTTGCTGGGAATCCACCAGCTTCATGTCGATGTCGCGCGCTTCGGATATGGATTTCTTGACCGCCGCCTTGGTGATTTCGTTGAAGGTTATGCGTTTATACGTTTTTCCGTCCAGATTAAGCGAATGCAGCAGATGCCAGGAAATGGCCTCCCCTTCGCGGTCCGGGTCCGTCGCCAGATACACGGTTGCCGCGTCTCCGGCTTCCTTGCGCAGTTTTTTCAAGATGTCGCCCTTGCCCCTGATGGTAATATATTTAGGCTCAAAGTCGTTATCCGCGTCAACGCCGAGCTGACTTTTGGGAAGGTCGCGCACATGTCCCATAGAGGCCTCTATCTTATAGCTGTCGCCCAGGAATTTTTTCAGCGTTTTGGCCTTTGCGGGTGATTCGACTATTACCAGATTTCGTTTTTTTGGTTTAGATGTTTTTTTCGCTGTTTTTTCAGCCACTATTATACCCCATTCTATTTTTTAAGCGCTCCGTGAAGCGCCGGACAGTTCGCCCCTACGAATATGTTTTTACGTATCCCAAGCCGCGCACCGGTTTTACAAGGCCGGCCAGCTCCAATTTGCTCATGAAAAACATAACGTCCTGCGCCGCGATGCCCGTTGACGCCGCAAGCGCGTCCACATCCACAGGCTCCGTTGACAGGGCGTTCAGCATCGTTTTTTCTTCCTTTGTCAGATTATGCTTTATATTATGTTCGCCGTTACCGGTTTCATGCGCGTTTAACGCGCTTCCAAAAAAATCGTGCCCAAGCTCCCGCCGCAGCGCCCATACCACATCCTCGTGGGAGGTAACGGGAATAGCCCCGTCCTTGATCATATTGTTCGTGCCCGCGCTCAGATGCGATAAAATACTGCCGGGTACAACAAAAACCTCACGCCCCTGAGCAAGCGCCATATTCACCGTCGTACCGGTGCCGCTTCTCTCGGCGGCCTCAACCACGACGATACCCAGCGACAGGCCCGATATTATACGGTTGCGCTGGGGGAACATGTATTTCGACGGCGCGGTGCCGGGCGGATACTCGCTCAGCACGCAGCCATGATTTAATATACGTTTATATTGGCTGTAATTCTCAGGCGGATAGCACACATCCACGCCGCAGCCGAGCACGGCGATTGTGACCGGACGCGCGGATTCCTCCCCATTGGCTTCCGTAACGGCGTCTATGGCGGATACATGCGCCTGGCAGTCGATGCCGCGGGCCAGTCCGCTGACTATTGCAAAACCCGCGCCTGCCAGCCCGTATGCTATTTTTTTCGCCACGCTCAGGCCGTAGGACGAACATTTCCTCGCGCCGATAACGGCAACCCTCGGCATGCTTTCCGGGGGCATAGTCCCAAGGCCATACAGCAGTAATGGCGGGTCGTCTATGTCCTTCAAGCCGCCGGGATAATCCGCCCCGCCGTATGTAAGCAGCCATATGCCCTTCTTCGACAGCCCTTCCAGCTCCGAAACAACCGCGCGTTCGTTACGCCTTTGCAGCAGCCGGTTCGCCGCCTTGCCATGAAGCTGCGGCAGCATGAGGAGCCGGTTTTCAGGCATGTTCCAAAGCTCCTCCGGCCCGTATATTTCGCAAAGCCCGAGAGCGGCTTTCCTACCGACCTCCTGCGTCCCCGCCAGCCAGAGCATGTATGCGGTTTCGTTCATCCTATCCCCTCAAAATGATTTCAAGAGTTATTATATCATTTAATTCAACCATGTAAACAATTTTCTAAATTTTTCCTAGCTTTTTTTTCGGAGTTATTATATAATATGTAATGCTAAAAATCAATCGTTAAAAATTTACTGCTGTTGACGATTTCCAATTAGTGTAGTATACTGGTTTAACCGGGGGTTTCCCGGAAAAGTGCGCCGCATCCTACGATTAGGGAGGAGTGGCAGCAAGGAGAGTACGTTAATGGTTATGCCTACGGCAGTAAAAACCCAGCGCATGGTAGGGGTCGCCATCCTTACCTCATTAACCGTCGTGTTTCAAGTGTTCGCCACTGCCATCAATTTTGTTACCCCCGGGGCAATCCCCTTTGCCCTTGCCGTCCCGCTGATTGTTATCGGAGCGGCTATGTACGGGCCGAGAGCCGCCGCTTTACAAGGATTTTGCTTCGGGCTTGTCGTGCTGGGAAGCGGTATTATGGGTGTCGCGCCCACTTCCGCCATGATGTGGGGTATCAGTCCCGTTATAATGACCGCCGGCACATTGGGCCGGGGTTTGGCGGCGGGCCTTACCGCGGGGCTAGTCTATAAAGCTTTGGCAAGAAAGGAAACCTATTTCGGCGTATTGGGCGCGGCGATAATTACGCCGGTAGTAAACACAAGTATCTTTGTGGTTGTATTGTTTCTTTTTTCAGAGGTTTTGATTGAGCAAGGCGCGGGGCGGACAATCTTCCAGTACGCCTCAGGAATTATGATAGGATTTAACTTTTTTGTAGAGCTGGTTGTCAATATTGCCCTTGCCACCAATATCGACCGGATAATCGGGATAGTCAAGAAAAAAAGGGTATAACATGTAAATGGAGATAATAATATGGTTATTGCGATTGATGTTGGAAACGCAAACATAGTAATAGGCTGTTTTAAAGACGAGGAACCGCCGCTTGTTTTTAGGATGTCCACCAATACGGCAATGACGGCGGACGAGTACGCGTCCTCCGTAAATGGCATGTTAAATTTTCACGGGACAGACCGCCAGGGAATCAACGGGGCCGTTATTTCATCGGTTGTGCCGCCGCTTACGAAGGTTTTCAAGTCAGCCGTAAAGCTTCTGTCGGGCGTTAACGCGGTTGTTGTAAGCGCGGGCATAAAAACCGGATTGAATATACTTATTGACGACCCGGGGGCTCTCGGCGGCGATATGGTCGCTGCGGCGGTAGGCGCTCTTGCGGTTTACAAGCCGCCGTTCATCATTGTAGACATGGGCACGGCGACCACGATTACCGTTGTTGATAAAGACTCAACCTTTGTCGGCGGCGCGATAATGCCCGGGCTTGCGGTTTCCATGAACGCGCTTACGGACAGTACTTCGCAGCTCCCTAACGTACCGATTGAGGCCCCGGAGAAATGCATCAACGGCAATACCATTGACTGCATGAAAAGCGGCGCCGTATTCGGGGCGGCCGCTATGATTGACGGCATGGCTGAACGCTTTGAGGAGGAGCTTGGCGAAAATACGCTTGTAATAGCTACCGGCGAGCTCTCGGAAACGGTGATGCGCCATTGTAAGCGTGAGATTATTTACGAACCCAATCTCGTGTTAAACGGGCTTCGTATCATATATAATAAGAATAAACGTAGATAACCGGCATATGCTGTTTTACCGGTTATCTTGTGGAGGTTTTGATGATGGTATATCACATGGGGAATATAGTGATAAACGTTTCGGGCGATTTGAATGAGTTCAACACAAACTGCGCTATGAATATTATGGAGCAGATTAATAAAAAACCCGACAGCGTCGTGGGCTTTGCTACCGGCAGCACACCCGAGGGTGTTTATAAAAAGCTGGTTGAGCTGTACAGAAGCGGGCGCATTGACTTTGAACATGTCAAGGCCTTTAATCTGGATGAATATTATCCCATCAAAAGGGATAACCCGCAGAGCTATTATTCTTACATGCAAAAGCATTTGTACAGTCAGGTAAATTTCAACCCCGCAAACATAAACATACAAAACGGCGAAGCTGAAGACCCCCGCGCCGAATGCGCGGAATACGAGAAAAAAATAAAGATGGCGGGGAATCTTGACTATCAGGTTCTGGGTATCGGCTCAAACGGGCACATAGGCTTTAACGAGCCGGACGATAGGTTCCCCGGCAAAACGCATTTGGTGGCTTTGAACGAGAAAACGATATCGGATAATTCGCGGTTTTTCAACAGCGCCGAAGAAGTGCCGAAAACGGCGCTTACAATGGGCATTAAGACCATTATGAGCGCGAAAAAGATCCTTTTCATGGCTACCGGGGCGAAGAAGGCCGCCATCGTAAAAGAAGCCCTGGTGGGTGATATCACGCCCAAGGTGCCGGCGTCGGTTTTACAGCTTCACACAAACGTCATCGTAGTGCTTGACGGAGAGGCCGCGGCGGATATCTTGCCGCTTTTGGAGAATACATGATAAACAGCAGACAGCGCGCGCATTTGCGCGGATTGGCCAACGGTCTGGGCTCAATTATAATGATAGGCAAGGCCGGCGTGACCCCGGAAGTGGTGAAGATGGTTGACGAGGCGCTGACCGCCCGGGAATTGATCAAGGTTGCTATGCTTGACAACACGGACACTCCGGTGGCTGACGCCGCGCGGATGATGAGCGAGAGGACGCGGTCGGAGCTTGTGCAGGTTATAGGCAGGAAAATAATTTTATACAGGAAGCCCAAAGACCAGCACGCGGAGGCAAAGATTATGCTTCCCAAATGATTTTCAGCTAAAAACAGTACGGAGGAAAAATGAAGGAAATAGATTCAAATAAACACGCTTGGAGCCAACTGTCAAAGAACCATTACGAAGCTTTCAAAAAAATGCTGTCCGATGGGGCGCACCGCTTTAATCCGTATATAAAGGATGAAATTGGGGATATATCCGGTAAAAAGGTTATCCATTTGCAATGCAATACCGGGGCCGATACAATTCTTTTGGCGCAAATGGCCGAGTTCGCGGCGGGCGTTGATTTAGTTCCTGACAATGTCCGTTACGCGAAGGCGCTTGCCGATGATTTGAATATAAAAAACATTGATTTTATCGAGTCCGATATAATGGAATTTACGGAAAAGCACAGCGAAAAATACGACGTCGTTTTTGTTTCCGAGGGCGCAATCGGCTGGCTTCCCGACCTTAAAAAATGGGGGAAGACGATAAGGCATTTACTCAAGGACGACGGTTTTTTTTATGTTTTTGACAGCCACCCGTTTTTCCTGATGTTTGATGAGTCTAAGCTTGCCGGTAATGTTATGGAAGTTAAGTACCCGTATTTCAGCAAGGAGCCCGATGTTGACGACTCAATCGGCGGCTATGCGTCCGAGTCCAAGGGCGGCGTAAAAGCATATTTTTGGATGTATACGGTTTCGGACATAATTAATGCGCTCTCCTCCGCCGGCCTGCATATCGAGTATTTCAACGAGTTTACGGAGAACTTCTTTGACGCGGAAGGCATGAGGGACGCGGACGGAAACGGCTTGTATAACTATGATTATAACAACAAAAAGTTCCCGATGTCGTTCAGTTTAAAGGCAACCGTAAAATAGCCGGAAACATAAAAAGTGCCTGAGATTTTCATCTCCAGGCACTTTTTGCTGTTTACGCCGATTTACCAAGAATGAGAACCGCCGGCCATCTGGCGCTCCTGCGCTTCGATCATTTTCTTGACCATATATCCGCCGACCGAGCCGTTCTGGGCGCTGGTAAGGTCGCCGTTGTAGCCCTGCTTCAACGGTACGCCGATTTCGCTGGCGATTTCGTACTTAAAGCGGTTAAGGGCTTCCCTTGCTTCCGGGACCGCCGTCCTGCCTGTGGAGCTGCTCTGGCTCGAAGAATTCCATGTGTTCATTTATTTGCCTCCTATAAATTTCGTAATCTCCATCCGGCCAAGTTAACTTTGCGGATGTGTAATAGTATTATTGCTTTTACATTACATTTTTATAAGAGGTATTTTTTATGAATTTTCGCTAATTATCCCAACAACGCGCGTGTCAGCATGAAAACGCCGAACGCCACCGCCGCTCCCAGCAATATCATCAGTATGATAAACGATATCGCGCTGCCGATGTATTCGTAAAACGGGGCCTCTTTCGCATGGCGCCTTAACGACCTGTTTACCTCATCATCCGCCTCCGCGAAGGAATTTATCATTCTGGGGCTGTCCAAGATCCCCGTTATAACGCCGTGGTACTTATTTTCCTCAGGAATTAAATTCGGATTATAATCCTCCTCATAAAATTTCTTTGACAGCAGACAATATATCAATTTAGCCATGTTTTCCAGCATTTCCTGCTCACTAAAGCCAAAACGGTAATCAAACATAAAAGTAAGCGACCCCGTATTCTCGGCATAAATCATATCCGGGGTAGCATGCAGCGGTATTTGCTCTTTCGCGGTTGAACGCAGGGTTTCGTATACGCTGTCTATCATGTTTTCGCTAAAGACCGCGTCTTCCTCCATTTCCGAAATGAATTGGGCAAGCATATCGCCCAAGGGCTTTTTAGACACCGCAAACGCCGTGCCCATCTCAGAAAGAATATCCCGCACGCCCCAAAAACGGTTTGCGGTCAAATGTGAAAGCCTGCGGCAATCGCTTGTAAATTTATCCAGATTGCTTTCAAATACCCCCGCGTTTTCCGGTGAAATCGTTACAAAGTCGTCCTCATCCCGGATCGCCATTTCGCGCGGGAAAAACTCTGTCAACAGAAACTCCTCGCCCAATGACGGAGCTTTTGCCAAATACATAATATAGTTGTCCGAGTCAAACAGACTGGACAAAATGATATATTTGCCCGAAAGCACTACATTGGCGCCAAGATGCATCATAATTTCACCTCTGTATTATTATACGCCCAAATATTATTTTCCGCATAAATTTTTTTTACAAAAATGTATAAAATTATGTAATATGGTAAAAATTAATAATGTAACCGACAGCCGTATATCCATAACTCTCCTTGGTTTAGATAAACGTACGGCCCGGTGCTGGAGCAAGATGCAGGGGTAAGAAATGTTTTCTAATCTCCGGTATCTAGCCTCTAGAATATATCCCCCCTCAAGCCTGGACTTAATCCCCCCCTTTAAGCCCAGGTTTCTTTTATTCTAAATATTAAAAGCAATCTCCAGCATCTCATTAATATTCGCCGCGCCGAATACGCGTATGCCCTCCGGCGGTTTAAAACCCTTTAAATTCACCTGAGGTATAACGCATTGCGTAAATCCCAGCCGCGCGGCTTCGTAAACGCGTTTTTCGGCCTGAGCAACCGCCCGCGCTTCGCCCGTCAGCCCGGTTTCACCAAAAATTACCATACTGCCCGGAACCGGTTTATTTTTATAACTTGACGCAAGCGCGGCTATGGCGGCTAAATCCACCGCCGGCTCGTTGATGCTGAGCCCGCCGGCAATATTTACATAGCAGTCATAATTAGCAAAGCTCAAACCCGCGCGTTTTTCCAATATCGCGATAAGCATAACCACCCGGTTATAATCCGTGCCGTCCGCGACACGCCGCGGCATTCCGAAGCTGGTGCGGCACACCAGCGCCTGAACCTCCGATAGAATGGGGCGCGAACCCTCCATTGCGCATGTAACGACGGAGCCCGGCGCGTCCTTAGGCCGCCCCGACAGCATGTACGCGGAGGGATTCGATATCTCAGCCAGCCCATCCCCGCGCATCTCAAAAACACCGATCTCATTCGTACCGCCGAAGCGGTTCTTTACAGCCCTGATAATACGGTAAAGAAGCTGTTTGTCCCCCTCGAAATACAGCACCGTATCAACCATATGCTCAAGCATCCGCGGCCCGGCAATGGTTCCGTCCTTTGTGACGTGGCCTATCAGCACAACGCTTATGCCGCGCGACTTTGCCAGACGCATCAAAAACCCCGCGCATTCCCGTATTTGGGTGGGACTGCCGGGCGTGTTCTGCAAGCTCTCGTCCGACATGGTCTGTATAGAATCAACTATCACCAGGCTCGGTTTTAGCTTATCAACGGCGTTTTCGATTGCGGCAAGGGCCGTCTCGGATATTATGTACAGTCCGGGGCGTTTTACTCCAAGGCGCGCCGCCCGCAGCTTTATCTGGGAAAGTGATTCCTCGCCCGAAACATACAATATCGGCGGCTGGAGCCGTACGCCCTGGCATAGCTGCAATAACAGCGTGGATTTCCCCACTCCCGGCTCGCCGCCCACAAGGGTCAGGGAGCCGCACACCAAACCGCCGGACAGCACCCTGTCCAGCTCCGCGATGCCTGTAGCCGCGCGGTTTTCCACGGCGGGAGCCGCGTCTTTCAAATCGTCCTTCATTGCTTCATCTATCATAAAATGTTTAATTTACCTTTTGAATCTTAAACTCTACTCCCTCGTCATTAAGCTCCGCGCTGAAATTGATTTTACCCGACATATTGGATTTTTGGGAGCCGATTTTCTTACCGCCCACATAGAAAGCGTATTCCGTTTCCGGCGCAAGCTCCAGCGTCAGGCTCGTAACCCCGGCGCCCTTCGCCACGCAGACCAGCTCTTCCTCGCTCATGGCAAAATCCCAAAAAGACGCGCCCGGCACGCATTCCAGCAAAAGCTGCTCGTTCTGTTCAAGCCTCGTAACCTCATTATGGGTCTTAACGCTGTACAGATGCCCGTTAACGTCAAAATCCCTGACCTTCAGCTTCTCCCTGAGCAAATGATTCCCAAAATTCAAGCTCTTATTTTCGTTTACAGAGATACCGTTCTCGACTACGATATCCGGCATTGGGTTCACCCTTTCTTTCATATATGCGTTAATTATATAATAACATATCAGCGCGGTTTTGCAAAAAGATTTTTCAGATTAAGCGCGGCATTGTAGATTTCTTTCTTTGCCAGCGTTCCGCCGTTTCGCTCGTAAAGCAGCGCCGCCGCGTCCTTGGGCGTAACGCTGCTCTTTACGCAAATGTCAACGAGGCGGGCTTCGGTTGATATTAAATCCGTACCGTCCGTTTCATTCACGGTAATACCGGGCAGCGCTTTTTCAGCTACCACGGTATATTCACCCTTTGAAGCATTGGGATTGCTTTTTAACCGCATAAGCACTTCATCAGGCGTTCCCCGGTAAATATGTTCAAATTTCTTGGTCAGGTCGTTGCATATGCACAGCCTGTTTATGCCGCCTATGTCATTCAACAGTTCCGCCGTTTGGATTATCCTGTGCGGTGATTCGTAAAAAACAAGGATTTCCGGGCTTGTTTTCAACGCTTCGGCAAGCGCCTTACGCGCCGCCGTTCCTTTTGGCAGGAAACCTAAAAATGTATAAGACAGCCCTTTAAACCCGCATACGGACAACGCCGCCGTTACGGCGCACGCGCCCGGCACCGCGGTAATCTCAATCCCCGCCGCCGCGGCTATTTCCGCCAAAACCGCCCCGGGGTCTGAAATGCCCGGAGTTCCCGCGTCCGTTACCAGAGCGCAGCTCTGCCCCTCCATTATCCTTTGGATAATACGCTCCGCGCTCCCGGTTTCGTTGAATTTGTGGCAGGCGACCATCGGGGTGCGGATATCAAAGCGGTCAAGCAGTATGCGCGTAACGCGCGTATCCTCCGCCGCTATAAAATTAACGGCGGCTAGAACTTCCGCCGCCCTTTGCGTCATATCGCCCAAGTTGCCGATTGGCGTGGCGACTATATAAAGTTTACCTTTAGTGGCCTCTTGCTTCATGTATCATTCTCTGTTTCAATTCATAAAGCTCGTCGGACAAGTCCACCGGCACCTCATGGGGATTTGTCAGGCGCTTGTGCTCGTCCCAAAGCATCTTTTTCTGTTCCGCGCAGTATTCGCGGATTTTCATAACCGGCACGGAATCGTATACGCGTACGCCGTCCGTGAACACGGGCACCAGCAGTTCGCGCGCCTCGTATCGGCCCGCTTCAAGTGTCATGCGCCGCCATGTGTTGTTTGGGTCAAAAAGCGTCAGCGGCTTATCCATATCCGGCTTCTCATGCTCCAGCGTTACCAGATCCGCCTTGATCTTGCCCGTTTCCTTATCAACCAGCCTGTATACCTTCTTAATGCCGGGGATCGTTATTTTTTCGGGATTATTGGAGATTTTAATGCGCGGTATAAACTCGCCGCCGTCGCTCTCCGCCGCCAGCTTGTATACGCCGCCGAAAGCCGAGCAGCCCTTTGAGGTTATCAGGTTTGTGCCAACACCCCAAACGGTTATCGTCGCGCCTTGGATTTTAAGCGACTGTATCAAATCCTCGTCCAGATCGTTCGACGCGCAGATAGCGACGCGCTGCAAGCCCGCCGCGTCCAGCATCTTCCGCGCGGCCTTGGAGAGGAAGGCCAGATCGCCGCTGTCCAGGCGTATGCCCAGACTCCTTATCTCCTGCCCGGATTCTATAAGCTCCTTAAACACCGTTATAGCGTTAGGTACGCCGGATTTCAGCGTATCGTACGTATCGACCAGCAGCAGGCAGTCACGGGGGAAGGCTTTGGCGTATGCGCGGAAAGCCGTAAGCTCGTCGGGGAAGCTCATTATCCAGCTATGGGCGTGGGTGCCCTTCACGGGGACGTCAAACATCTTGCCGCACAGAACATTGCTTGTGCCGATACAGCCGCCTATAACGGCCGCCCGCGCGCCGTACACGGACGAATCCGGCCCAAGGGCGCGGCGCAGGCCAAACTCCATGACAGGTTCGCCGTGGGTGGCTTCTATTACCCGCGACGCTTTGGTGGCAATCAAGCTCTGATGGTTAATGATGTTGAGCAATGCGCTCTCGATAAGCTGCGCTTCCATAATCGGCGCGCGGACGCGGACAATCGGCTCGCAGGGGAACATTACCGTCCCCTCGCGCATGGCGTACAACTCGCCCGTAAACTTGAAATCCTTCAGATACGCAAGAAAACCCTCGGTAAACAGCCCCAGGCTCTTCAGATATTCCAAATCGCCGTCGTCAAACCTAAGGTTCTCAATATAGTCTATAAGCTGCTCCAGCCCCGCGAATACGCTGTATCCGTTGCCGCAGGGGTTCCCCCGGAAAAACATGTCGAACACGCACAGCTTGTTATGTGTCCCGGATTCAAAGTAACCCTGCATCATGGTCAGCTCGTATAAGTCTGTCAGCAAAGTCAGGTTTTTCACTTGTTCGTACTCCTTTTACATTGTAAGTTCAATCTGTACATATCCACAGGGGACACCAAGCGGTGTCCCCATAGCTTCCTATTGCTTAACCCCTGCCTACATCATCCATGTAGCTTCCGCCTATGATATCGTCCGTACCGTCGGCGTCGCGCACCCCGATTTTGCGGTACAGCGGCATACCCGTTCCCGCCGGGATCAGCTTACCTATGATAACGTTTTCCTTCAAGCCGATAAGCGGGTCGATCTTGCCCTTGATGGCGGATTCGGTAAGGACGCGCGTGGTTTCCTGGAAGGACGCCGCGCTGAGGAAGGAATCGGTGGCAAGCGACGCTTTCGTAATACCCAGAAGGACGCGGGAACCGACTATCGGCTCAAGCCCCAGACTGAGCAAACGCTCATTCTCCTCCTCGTATTCCAGCCAATCGACAAGGCTGCCGGGCAGGAACTCGCTGTCGCCGTTTTCCTCTATTTTAACGCGTTTCAGCATCTGACGCACTATTACCTCAATGTGCTTGTCGTTGATGTCAACGCCCTGGGTGCGGTAGTTGCGCTGCACCTCTTGCAGCAGATAGTCCTGCACGCCGCGCAGGCCTTTGATTTTGAGGATGTCATGGGGGTAAACGGAGCCCTCGGTCAGCTCGTCGCCCGCCTCAACCTCCTGCCCGGCGTAGACCTTGATGCGCGAACCGTATGGGATAAGGTAATCCTTAGCCTCGCCCCGCTCTGCGTTTGTAACGACGACCTCGCGCTTCTTCTTTGTCTCGTTTATCGCAACTGTGCCGGCAAATTCGGAGATAATCGCCAAGCCCTTGGGTTTACGCGCCTCGAACAATTCCTCAACGCGGGGCAGACCCTGCGTTATGTCCTCGTTGGACGCTATGCCGCCCGTGTGGAATGTGCGCATCGTAAGCTGCGTACCCGGCTCGCCGATACTCTGCGCCGCGATGATCCCGACGGATTCGCCGATACGGACTATGCGGCCCGACGCCATATTCGCTCCGTAGCATTTTGAGCACAGACCCACCTTGGAGCGGCAGCTGAGAATGGTACGGATGAACACGCTGCCGATCCCGGCACTTTCGATAGCGTCGGCCTGATCCTGGGATATCATATTGTCGGCATGGACGATCACGTCGCCCGTACGCGGGTGCGTTACGGTGTCTATGGACCAGCGCCCGGCTATGCGGTCGCGCAGGCTTTCGATGATTTCACTCTCGTCCTCGCTGTCCATGGCGGATTTTTCGGTGAACGCGGAGATGATAAGCCCCGGCTTCTGCTCGCTGTCGCCCACGCAGTCCCATTCGCGTATGATGATGTCCTGCGAAACGTCAACCAGCCGGCGGGTCAGATAACCCGAGTCCGCCGTACGCAGAGCCGTGTCGGACAGGGCTTTGCGCGTGCCGTGTGAGGATATGAAGTATTCAAGAACCGAAAGGCCCTCGCGGTAGTTCGATTTTATCGGCACCTCAATCAAGCCGCCGGACGGGCTGGCAAGCAGGCCGCGCATTCCGGCAAGCTGGCGGATCTGGTCTTTGGAGCCGCGCGCGCCGGAGTCGGACATCATAAACAGGTTGTTGTAGCGGTCAAGGCCGGCGATAAGCGCCTCGGTTATCCTGTCCGTGGTTTCGTACCACGTCTCGATTATTTTTTCCTTGCGCTCCTCGTCCGTCATAAGGCCGCGGCGGAACATGCGCGTTACGTTTTCAACGGTCTTTTCGGCTTCTTCCATCATCTCGGCCTTGTTGCCGGGGATAACGATGTCCGAAACGGAGACGGTGATCGCGCTGCGCGTAGCGTATTCAAAGCCCAGCTCCTTGATTTTGTCCAGCACGATAGCCGTGTCCGTGGAGCCGTACTTATTTATGCAAAGGTTGATGATCTTGCCCAGCACCTTGCTGTTAACAAGGGTGTCCACCTCGTACATGAAGCGGCTTTCAAAATCCGTCCTGGCGGTAAGGCCGATATCCTGCGGTATGGCTTCGTTGAAGATAACGCGCCCGGCGGTAATCTCAATATTACGCGAGTGCAAAACGCCGTCGGCCTCAATGGCGCGCCGCACCTTTATCCTGTCATGCAGGCCGATTTCGCCCTCGAAATAGGCTTGCAGGGCTTCGTTGTCGCTTTTGAAAACGCGCCCCGAATCGGTGTCTTTCTTTATGGTAAGATAATAAATGCCAAGAACCATGTCCTTCGTCGGCACGGTAACGGGCGCGCCGTCCGAGGGCTTGAGCAGATTGTTCGGGGCAAGCAGCAGGAAGCGGCATTCGCTCTGGGCTTCCACCGACAACGGTACGTGAACCGCCATTTGGTCGCCGTCAAAGTCGGCGTTATAAGCAGTACACACCAGCGGATGAAGCTTCAGCGCCCTGCCCTCTACCAAAACGGGCTCAAAGGCCTGTATGCCCAGGCGGTGCAGCGTGGGAGCGCGGTTCAGCATTACGGGATGCTCCTTGATAACTTCCTCCAGCACATCCCAAACCTCCGGCTGCAAACGCTCAACCATGCGCTTTGCCGACTTGATATTATGCGAAAGCCCGCTCTGCACCAGCTTTTTCATAACGAAGGGCTTGAACAGCTCAATTGCCATTTCTTTGGGCAGACCGCACTGGTAGAGCTTCAGCGTCGGCCCTACGACGATAACGGAACGCCCGGAGTAGTCAACGCGCTTACCCAAAAGGTTCTGCCTGAAACGCCCCTGTTTGCCGGTAAGCAAGTCCGAAAGGGATTTGAGCGGCCTGTTGCCCGGCCCGGTGACGGGACGCCCGCGCCGCCCGTTGTTTATCAGCGCGTCAACGGCCTCCTGCAGCATCCGTTTCTCGTTCCTTACTATAATATCCGGCGCGCCCAGCTCCAGCAGGCGGTTCAGCCTGTTGTTCCTGTTTATTACGCGCCTGTATAAATCGTTCAGGTCGCTTGTAGCGAACCTTCCGCCGTCAAGCTGCACCATGGGGCGCAAATCCGGCGGTATTACGGGGATTGTATCCAAAATCATCCATTCCGGGCGGTTGCCGGAAATGCGGAACGATTCGATAACCTCAAGCTTTTTGATAATGCGGACGCGTTTCTGCCCCGCCGCGCTTTTAAGCTGACCCTTCAATTCCGCCGATTCGCGCTCCAGATCGACGGATTCCAGCAGCTCCTTGATCGCCTCCGCGCCCATTCCAACGAGAAAAGGCACGACAGTCTTTCCGGTGTGGTCTTTGTACGCGTATTTATCAAGGGCCTCGCGGTATTCCTTCTCCGTCAGAAGCTGTTTCCTCGTAAGTGCGGTGTCGCCTGCGTCAAGCACGATATAATTGGCGAAATACAAAACCTTCTCAAGGCTTCTGGGAGACATTTGCAATATAAGCCCCATACGGCTGGGTATGCCCCGGAAATACCAGATATGTGAGACGGGCGCGGCAAGCCTTATATGCCCCATGCGCTCGCGGCGCACCTTTTTCTTGGTAACCTCAACACCGCAGCGGTCACAGACCACGCCTTTGTACCGGATGCGCTTATATTTACCGCAATGGCACTCCCAGTCCTTGTCCGGCCCGAAGATACGCTCGCAGAATAACCCGTCGCGCTCGGG
The DNA here is from genome assembly GCA_009780415.1 of Defluviitaleaceae bacterium. Taxonomy (GTDB): domain Bacteria; phylum Bacillota; class Clostridia; order Lachnospirales; family WRAX01; genus WRAC01. Next base: position 30,306 of record WRAC01000015.1, read on the forward strand.
CTTTAATGTCCTGTAGTTTATGGTTTCCGGTTTCTTGACCTCGCCGCGCGACCATTCCAATATCTTCTCCGGCGAAGCAAGGCCTATCTTTATAGAATCAAAAACTATCGCGTTTTGCTCGGCATTTTTATCAGGCATTGTAACGCTCCTTCCTATCAAACGGTTTTGTTGGCGGTTTTGGCGTATTATTCCTCTTCCTTATCCATATCCCCGACATCGGCCGCCAGCTCCTCGGCCGCTACGATAAGCTCCGCGGGCAAGCCGTTTTCGATTATACCGCGGATAGCCTTGTCCAGTTCGGCGTCCAGTCCGGCGGTTTCCTTAATATCCAGGATATCGTCATCCATTTCGTCGTCCTCAAAGTCGTCGCCAAAGACATCGTCGTCGCTGCCGGATTCGTCCGCGGAATCCTCGCCGTAATCGCCGGCATCGTCATCCTCTCCGTCATCCGGCCCGATGGGTACGGCGGCGTCGCGCCCCGCTCCCATCAGGAACCCGCGCCCTTTGCCGCGCCTGTCGTCATCAAAGTCCAAATCGTTTTCCATGCCCGAGATGTTCACGTTCAGCTCGTCAACATCGTCCACCATTTCGCGTATCACAACTTCCGTCTCGTCCTCAAGCAGTACCTTCACATCCAGCGCAAGGGCCTGCAGCTCCTTCAAAAGCACCTTGAAGCTCTCCGGCACGCCGGGTTCGGGGACGTTCTCGCCTTTTACAATCGCCTCGTAGGTCTTTACGCGGCCTACGATATCGTCGGATTTTACCGTCAGGATTTCCTGAAGGGTGTATGACGCGCCGTAAGCCTCCAGCGCCCAAACCTCCATCTCGCCAAACCTCTGTCCGCCGAACTGCGCCTTACCGCCCAGCGGCTGCTGGGTTACGAGGCTGTACGGGCCGGTTGAGCGGGCGTGGATCTTGTCGTCAACAAGGTGGTGGAGCTTCATGTAGTGCATAAACCCCACCGTTGCGGCCTGGTCGAAATACTCGCCGCTGCGCCCGTCGCGGAGCCAAATCTTGCCGTCGCGCGTGATGGGCATGCCCTTCCACTCGTTCGCTCCGCCAAAGCGGGCGATTAACTCTTCATAAATATCGGGTTCAAGGACATCCTGCCATTTCGCCTCAAAATGCTTCCGCTCCATATTGGAGAAGTCGTTGGCAAGGTCAAGTGTGTCCATAATATCAAATTCGTTCGCGCCGTCAAAAACGGGTGTCGCGACGCGCCAGTCCAAAACCTTCGCGGCAAGCCCCAAGTGGACTTCAAGCACCTGCCCGATGTTCATGCGCGAAGGCACGCCAAGGGGGTTCAGCACTATGTCCAGTGAGCGGCCGTTGGGCAGGAAAGGCATGTCCTCGGCGGGTATGATGCGCGAAATAACGCCCTTGTTGCCGTGGCGGCCCGCCATCTTGTCCCCCACGGATATCTTGCGTTTTTGGGCGATATAGACGCGTACAACCATGTTTACTCCGGGCGGCAGCTCGTCGCCGTTTTCCCGTGTAAAGACCTTAACGTCAACAACGGTGCCGCTTTCGCCGTGAGGTACCTTGAGGGAGGTATCGCGCACCTCGCGCGCCTTTTCGCCGAATATCGCGCGAAGCAGGCGTTCCTCGGCGGTCAGCTCCGTTTCGCCCTTGGGCGTTACCTTGCCAACCAATATATCGTTGGGGCCGACCTCCGCGCCGATGCGGATAATGCCGTTCTCGCTCAAATCCTTCAGCGAATCCTCGGAAACGTTGGGAATGTCGCGGGTAATCTCCTCCGCTCCCAGCTTCGTGTCGCGGGCTTCGGCCTCGTACTCCTCTATATGGATGGAGGTATATGCGTCCTCCATAACCAATCTTTCGCTTATAAGGATGGCGTCCTCGTAGTTATAGCCTTCCCATGCCATAAAGCCTATCAGCGGGTTTTTGCCCAGCGCAAGCTCGCCGTACTGGGTAGACGGCCCGTCCGCAAGCACCTGACCCTTTTCCACGCGTTCGCCGGCCTTCACGATGGGCCTTTGGTTGATGCATGTGCCCTGGTTGCTTCTCTGGAACTTCGTAAGCTTGTAGATATCACGTTTGTCATTATCGTTCCTGACGAAAATCCTGTCGGCGGACACGCGCTCGACGACGCCGGGTTCGCGGGCTATCGTCGTAACGCCTGAATCGCTGCCGGTCTTGTACTCCGTACCCGTGCCGATAATGGGGCTGGACGGGGCAAGGAGCGGCACGGCCTGGCGCTGCATGTTTGAGCCCATCAGCGCGCGGGTAACGTCGTCATTTTCAAGGAAGGGGATAAGCGCCGTCGCCACGGACACGATCTGTTTGGGCGAAACGTCCATCAAATCCAGCCTTTCGCGCTCTATTTCGATGAAATCGGCGCGGGAACGGCCTACCACCTTTTTATCCATAAATTCGTTGTTTTCATTAATCCTCGCGTTGGCCTGCGCCACAAGGTGGTTCTCCTCCTCGTCGGCGGTTAAGTAAATAACCTCGCTGGTAACGCGGCTTACGCCGTCCGTATGCACCACTTTGCGGTAAGGCGCTTCGATAAAGCCGTACTCGTTTATACGCGCGAAGGTTGCAAGGGAGTTTATAAGGCCGATATTCGGGCCTTCCGGGGTTTCGATGGGGCACATGCGCCCGTAGTGGGAGCTGTGCACGTCGCGCACCTCAAAGCTGGCGCGGTCGCGGGAAAGGCCGCCGGGGCCCAGCGCGGACAAACGGCGCTTATGGGTAAGCTCATCCAGCGGGTTGGTCTGCTGCATAAACTGGGAGAGCTGTGACGAACCGAAAAATTCCTTTATAGTCGCCGTAACGGGACGGATGTTTATCAGCATCTGCGGCGTGGCGGCCTCCATGTCCTGGATGGTCATACGCTCGCGGATAACGCGCTCCATACGCGTCAGGCCTATGCGGAACTGTGTTTGCAAAAGCTCGCCGACGGCGCGGATGCGCCTGTTGCCCAGGTGGTCTATATCGTCAACATTGCCTATGCCGTAGTCAAGGCCTATAACATAGCTCATGCTGGCTATCATATCCTCCAGCGTGACATGCTTAGGCACAAGCTTATGGGTACTTTCCTTTATTGCGGCAATCAAGTCGTTGTTATCCGCATGCGTGTCCAGAAGGTCGCGCAGGGTTGGGTAATGAACCGCCTCTTTAATCTTGATTTTGGCGGCTTCCATGTCGATGCCCCGGCCGGCCAGCCAAGATTTTAAATCAACGGTCTGGTTGGTCAAAACACGGGTGTTCCTGTCCTCCTCAACCTTAACGAGGACATATTTCGTGCCGGTGTTCTGGATGGCGTCCGCCAGCTCCTGTGTGATGACGGCGCCTTCTTCGGCGATGATTTCGCCGGATTCGGGGTCCACAACGTTTTCGGCAAGCTTCATGCCCTTTACGCGGTTTCTGAGGGCAAGCTTCTTGTTGTATTTATACCGGCCCACCTTCGCCAGATCATAGCGTCTGGGGTCAAAGAACATGTTGCGGAGTAAGCTTTCGGAGCTTTCAACCGTAGGCGGCTCGCCGGGGCGTATCTTCTTATATATCTCAAGAAGGCCTTCGTCCTTGCTCTTGCTCACGTCTTTCTCAATGGTGGCCAGAATCTTCGGCTCCTCGCCGAAAAGCTCCAGAATCTCGGAATCCTTGCCGATGCCGAAGGAACGCAGCAAAATCGTAGCCGGGACCTTCCTCGTCCGCGCCACGCGCACGTAAAAAACATCGTTCGAATCCGTCTCGTACTCGATCCACTCGCCGCGGTTTGGGATAAGGGTGGTCGCATGGAGCTGCTTGCCGACCTTGTCGTATTCCGTGGAGTAATAAATGCCGGGGGAGCGGACAAGCTGGCTGACGATAACGCGTTCGGCCCCGTTTATAATAAAGGTGCCGTTTTCCGTCATCAGGGGGAATTCGCCCATGAAGATTTCCTGCTCTTTTATCTCGTCGGCCTCTTTGTTGCGCAAACGCGCCTTAACTTTAAGCGGAGCGGAGTATGTTGCGGCCCGCTCCTTGCATTCCTCTATGGAATATTTAACGTCCGATGTGTCCAGCGAAAAGTCTATAAAATCCAACACCAGGTTGCCGCTGTAGTTTGTGATGGAAGCCATGTCGTTAAAAACTTCCTTCAGGCCTTCCGTCAGAAACCACCGGTAACTGTCCTTCTGAACCTCGATAAGGTTCGGCATCTCTAAAACTTCCGATATACGCGAGTAGCTGATCCGGTTTGTAATACCCATCTTTACTGGATGAATTCTGCCTTTTTCCATGCGTTCACTCCCAATAATTTTATCCATAAACGAAAAACGGCTGTTTATTCACAATCAGCAAAAAATATATGTTGAAATTTGAAAAAAATGATGATATAATGAATTTTAATATGGGAACATATCGCCATGGCGATACAGAAAAATATTATACTACATTTCATTTGCATTGTCAACAGTTTTTTAGGTTTTTATAACAAGCAGCGGAATTTATGTTTTTTAGGCTGGGGGAATCCAAATGATTGAAGAATCTCCTAATATTTTAAGGACTCTATTGAATCCCATATATTTATCTACTGTTGTAGTGGCGCTTATGGCAATGCCCGCTACATATCTTTTAATGAAGGCTACGAGCAGATTCGGAAAAACCGAAAAACAAGCCGACATATTATATAAGGCAATACGCGACAAGCAGCAAACGGATGATATAAAAACAATTCAAAATACCACAGCCAGTCTGCCGGATGGTTTAACAAAAGATGAATATTTCGCCAAATTAAAATCAATTTTATCGGAAATAAGCTATTCCCAACTAAAAAACATAGGCAGCGGCCCCAAGGACAATGATATTGAGAGCCTCATACGCAATCACCATGAACAGGCGCTGAATCAAGCTTCTATTCAGTTTTGGTTCAGCCTGATCGCGTCCGTTGTTGGTTTTGTCTTTATTATCACAATGATTTTAGTGTCCGCCGGTTCAGTTTGGTACGAATATTTATTGGGTATTTTACCCGGAATCGTTATCGAAGCGGTTTCCATTTTATTTTTTAAGCAGTCAAGCGAAACAAGGGAACGCGCGTCCGATTTCTTAAACAGGCTGCGAAGCGACGACCAAATAAACAAAAGCATTATTATTGCGGACTCTATAAATGACGAAGCCTTAAAATCATCCATAAAGGCGCAAATAGCGCTGCATATATGCGGAATCAGCGAGCTGCATGGTTTTGACAAAAACAAATAATAACACTCCGGCAGTATCATGTCAAGTTATGGTAAAACAACCTAAAAAGCAGCTCACAGGCTGCTTTTGGGCTTGCCGCTTAATTATAACCTTCATTGCAAATTCCTACTTCTTCCTCTTAAAATTAATCCCGATAACCCCGCCGAACCCGCCGCCTGCTATGGACAGCGCTATGGAGGTTATGGTTTTTGAATCCACGGTGAATCTGTCGGACACCCAGGTTTCTATGCAGATAAGGATTATGGCGTACACAAGGCCCGCGGCCATTCCCCACAGCCAGCCGTTTTTTTCCGCGCCCTTGGCGGCGTCGAAGCCCGCTACGACTACGGATACGGCTACCGCGATAAGCATGACGGTCGGTACCATTTCCTCTGACAGTGACGAGTATGTAAGCCCCAGCGCGCAGCCAATAAAAAATATGCATGTAATGGCATAGGCGATCAATACGCCCAGAAGAATCGCGGTGATGCGGCCTTTCTCCACCGGTACGGCTAAAGCCGGCTTAAATTCGCTTTTCATTAAATACAACCTCCGGTCATGTCTGCTTTTTTACAGTTTATTAGAACAACCTTTGGTTTATGACAATAATCAATGTTCATTGGGCTAACCCCGTATAAACTTAACAATCTTCTTCGCCGGCGCGTCCGGGTTGATTTTCAGCACATGCTCCGTAATAGCTTCCTCGGCTTCCCCGGCGCTTAATTTATCGGCTTTGTTAAATACATCGCCGCCAAAAAACCGTTCTACGGCGCAGAAAACGGTGGAGTGCCAGCCGTATTCCTCACCCTTTTGCGAAACCTTCTGCTGATTGCCGCATACGGTCAGGTACAGCTTCATTTGCAGCTCTACCAAAGCGCGGTCAAAGCGGGGCTTATCCTCGCGCGTGAAACCGGCAAGCTGTTTAATTTCGTGCATCGGTACGCTTCCCCCGGCCTCGGCCACATCGTAAATCCGCTTTGCGAAATGGCTTATTTTACCGTCCGTGTAGGTTTCCTCGAAAGAAGCGCCTCCGCGCCTTACCGCCAAAAAGTACGGGTACCATTCCTTTGTTATAAATCCGCCCTTGTTGAAGAATATCTTGCCGTAGGCTATATCGTCCCGCTCGTTCAGCACGCGCATACGCCATTCCCACGGATCGGTTTCCGGGTCGCCCGTATGCCAGCGCACGGGTGTGTCGTACGGCGGCTGTTCGCACCAGTTCCATGATATTACGGAAAAGATGCCCTCGCTGTTGCCTCCGGCCATGGAAAATCCCGTTTCGGTCAGTTTTTCGGTAAAATCATTATAGTTTTTTATCATTTGCTTGCCATCCCCTTTTTTTTATTATATCATAAATATAAAAAAGAGGGATAATTTGATTAAAATTGAAAGAACCGGAATTTTCAACATGGAAAACGCCGTACGCGGCGCGAGGAACGCTATGAACAGCTGGGGCAATATGGACAGCCGGACAGAGCCGGACGGCACCTTTGTCTTTGGGAACGCCGACCTTGAGCTGATGACGAAGCTCTGCGCGGCGGGCAGTTCCCACAGGAAGTTTATGCGCCAGATTTTTGTTTCGGCTGATATAACGGCGCCGCTGTACTGGTGGAAGGAATACGACACATACAAGGTAGGCACCACGGCAAATTCGCAAAGCACCATGCACAAGCTCCACGCCAAGCCCATAACGCCGGCGGATTTCAGCCATGACAAGCTGCGCGGGGCATCGCTTGACGCTATTCTCGCGTTGATTGAAGTTATGGAAAGCCTGCGTTTAGAATATATAAAAACAAAGGATAAATCCCTTTGGTACGCGCTGATACAGCTTTTACCGTCCTCTTACAGGCAGATGCGCACCTGCACAATGAGTTATGAGAACCTGGTAAGCATGCGCCGCGACCGTCTTGGGCATAAGCTTGAGGAATGGCGTGTGTTCTGCGAATGGATCGAATCTTTGCCATATGCCAATCCTTTGATATTCAAACCTGAACCCTAATACTAATCTCCGGATAGCGGCAATATTCGCCTGATTGTGACATCCCATACGCTTTTTGTCAGCAAAAACATCTTGTTTAAATGTGGACATACAACGGCGCTTATGATATAATTAATTTTGCTGTTGAAAGGCGGGAATGTAATGGGAAAATTATTTATTCACCTTTCGCTTCTGCTGTGTTTTACCGCCGTATCACTGTTTCCCGGCACGCTTATTTTGTCCCGCGCGAACCATGTCCACAATCGCGAGGGCGCCTGCGCCACCTGCGTTAATATAATAGAGCTTGGCAATTTACTGAGGCAATTCCGTATGTCTGTAAGCGGCGTACTGTTCACGCCGGTCAGCTTATTGTTCATCATAACGGTTCAACGCGCCGCGCTTGGTTTTGACGAAGTTACGACACCCGTTAAGCTTAAAATCCTCATGAATAATTAAAATTACTTCCTAAAGGGAACGCCGCGGCCTTAATGGCTTATTTGCGTTGCCTTGTTTTTTGCGTACAAAAAATCCCAGGAGGAAATTAGCCATGAAAAAGAAGATATTATTGACGCTTGCCGCGGCGGTTCTTTTGCTTGCTTTCGGCGCGCAGTCCCTCAGCGCAGCCGCATGGATAAGCCCGATGCTCTCTATAAGCATAGACGGCGAAAATAAGGCGTCCGTCTTTTGCGGCGAGGCTCTTATTGAAATCGCCGCCAATGACTTCGGCAGGGAAAAAAGGGGAATGATCGCGGCGGAAACCCCGGCGGAGGGCGTACCCCTTGTATTGTCGGAGATCACCGCCGAGGAGCTTATCGCCGGCGGAGCCTTGAAGCTGACCGCAAGCTTCGCCTATGACGGCGATGAGGAATACGGCATCCGTTTCAGGTTCCGCGTAGACCGTTTCCAGGGTCACAGCGTTACGCAGTACGGATTGGGCGCTGACGCCGGCGTCCTCATCCTTTGGCAGGACGCTGACGGCATTTGGCGGAACATCCGCCGCACCGGCTGGGGCGGGGAATTCACCGGCGGCACGGATACCCCGGGCTGGTTCTATCCCGCAGCGCACGCGACGCTTTCGGGCACGCCGTATCCCGTGTTTACCTTTGATATAAACAGGGAAAACGCCGCCGATTTCGCGTCGCAGGATTTTTACCTTGTTTTCATTGAGGAAGTCCCGTTCAGAATAAATGACGACGGAGCCGCCGCCGATCACACAAGCGGCTATGTTATTACCTATCAAGCCGAATTACCGGACGGCGACGGGCATTTCCACAACTTTTTAGTCCTGGCGTCGGCGTCGGTATACGTCCATGTGCCGGAGGTTATCGCGGATGATTGTGACGACGTCCATGATGACTGTGAGCATTAATACCGCGGGGAGCGCTAAGCCATGAAACGTTTTTATTTAATCTTAACGGCACTGCTTTTGACGTTCGCCTTGTTTTCCGGCTGTTCCGGAGACGGAGCGCCGGAAAGCGGGCGTATCAGCATCGTTACGACAATCTTCCCCATATATGACTGGGTCCGGCAAATCATCGGCGAAGAGAATATGGACGCATTCGACCTTAGTTTCGTTATCAACAGCCGCGTTGACCTGCACAGTTATAATCCGTCCGTGTCCGATATCGCGAGGATCAAGACCAGCGACGCGTTTATCTACGTCGGCGGTCATTCCGACGATTGGGTCGCGGACGTACTGAGGGACGCGGGCCCCGATATGGTAACGCTTAATCTTCTCGGCATTCTGGGGGATTTCGTGATACGCGGCGAGGAATACGGCTGCGGCGACGACTGTGATGACGACCACGACCATGCCCCGGGCCAGCTTCACACAGACGAGCATGTGTGGGTTTCGCTCCGGCGCGTTGAGGTGATCTGCGCCGCGATAGCCGCGGTTCTGTCGGAACTGGACCCGGCAAACGCGGGGGCGTACAACGCTAACCTTAAAGCCTACACCGCCCGGTTATCCGCTTTGGATGCCGAATATCAGGCTGTTGCGGACGCCGCCGATGTTAAAACACTGGTATTTGCCGACAGGTTCCCCTTCCGCTACCTGATTCAGGATTACGGGCTGACCCATTTCGCCGCGTTTGCCGGGTGCTCCGCCGAAACCGAGGCCAGCTTCTCCGTAATCATTTCCCTTGCGGACGTGGTGAACAGGCTTGAACTAAACGCGGTTATGGTGACGGAAACCTCCGACCAATCCATCGCCCGCACCGTTATCGGCAATACGGCCGCCAAAAACCAGCGCATACTCGTGCTTGATTCCCTGAAATCCGTGACACTGGCCGACGCAAGAAACGGCGCGTCCTATCTTTCCGCAATGGAGAGCAATTTAGCCGTTTTAAAGGAAGCATTGAACTAATACCAAGTTGCAATCTAAAAGTGTTGTTTTGATTGCAACTTGATATAAGGAGAAAATACATGCCGCAATTGGAATGCAAGGACTTAATCCTCGGCTATGACGGGAAACCCGTGATTTCCGGCCTTTCCTTCGCCGTTAGCGCCGGGGATTATCTGTGTATAGTTGGGGAGAACGGTTCCGGCAAAAGCACGCTGATGAAGGCCGTTTTGGGCATAAAGCCGCCTATGTCGGGAACCGTCCGGGCCGGAGAGGGCCTGACGCAGAACGAAATCGGCTACCTTCCCCAGCAAACCGTGGTACAGAAGGATTTCCCCGCTTCCGTTGAGGAGGTCGTCCGCTCCGGCTGCCTGAACAGGCGCGGTTTGCGGCCCTTCTACAACAGCGCGGAAAAACAGATGGCGGAAGATAATATGGAAAGGCTCGGCATCGCTTCCCTGGCTAAGCATTGCTACCGCGAGCTGTCCGGCGGGCAGCAGCAGAGGGCGCTCCTGGCGCGGGCTTTATGCGCCGCGCGCAAGCTCCTTTTGCTGGACGAGCCCGTATCGGGGCTTGACCCCAAGGCGGCGGCCGAAATGTACGAAACAATTTCACAATTAAACAGTGACGGCACAACCATCATCATGATTTCCCACGATATCGTTTCTTCGGTGAAGCACGCCTCGCACATCCTGCATATAGGCAGCCGGTCCGCGCTGTTTTTCGGGACAAAGACGGAGTATGCGGACAGCGATATCGGGCGTTTATACGCCGGATCGCGGGGTGAGCGGGCATGACGGCGATGGAGCGGCTTGTTTATTATTTCACCTTCGATTTCGTCCGGTACGCGATGACCGTCGGCGTGCTTATCGCCCTCTGTTCCTCCCTTTTGGGCGTAACCCTGGTGCTGAAGCGGTTTTCCTTTATCGGTCACGGGCTGTCCAACGTCGCCTTCGGCACCATCGCGGTTGCGACGGCGGCGAACCTGACCAATAACTTCTTTCTGGTTCTGCCCGTAACGGTAATCAGCTCCGTCCTGCTCCTTAGGACAGGAAAGAGCGCCAAAATCAACGGTGACGCCGCAATCGCAATGATTTCGGTGGGCGCGCTGGGGATAGGTTATTTGATATTAAACCTCTTCCCCAATACGGCAAACCTCGCCGGGGACGTCTGCGCCACGCTGTTCGGCTCGACGTCCATCCTAACCCTTACCTTAACGGACGTTTGGCTTTGCGCTGCCCTATCCGCCCTTGTAACCGCGGTGTTCCTGCTGTTTTATCATAAGATATTCTCGGTTACCTTTGACGAGGATTTTACCGCCGCAACCGGAACAAGGGCAAAAACATACAACCTTATCCTAGCCGTAATCATCGCCGTAATCATCGTGCTGGCAATAAACCTGGTCGGCACGCTCCTGATTTCCGCGCTGGTCATATTCCCCGCGCTGTCCGCCATGCGGGTGTTCAAAAGCTTCCTGTCCGTAACCGTATGCTCGGTAATCGTATCCGTGGTATGCGCCGCCCTTGGTATCCTCATCTCCATCTTCACGGGGACGCCGGTTGGCTCTACCATCGTTGCGGCGCAAATCGGCGGTTTTGGTATTTTCTGGATAATCGGGATAATAACACGGAGGTAACAAAGATGGCATCAGGTAAAAAAGCCCGCCGGGCGCAGGCCCTTAAAAAGGCCAGACGCAAGAAGATAGCCGTTATATCGGCCTGTGCCTTGGTTATAGCCGCCGCGGCGTTAATCATCATTAATTCGCCCCGGCCCGGTAACGATGACAGAACGGACACGGCGGCGAGTATAACGGATTTTACGGCTATGAGCTCCACAATGGCCTACGCCGCGATTAACAGCATATATGAAAACCCAGCCGGGCATATAGGGCGGACGATAAGGGCAAGGGGCACCTACCATCCTTATTCCGACCCCTCGATGGGGCAATACTACCACTACATCACATTGACGGACGCGCCCGGCTGCTGCCCTCAGATATTGGAATTTAAGCTGAGCGGCGAGCCTTCGCGCCAGGATTATCCCCCGCAAAACGCGTTGATTGAGATAACCGGCGTATTCAGCAGCTACGAGGAACTCGGGCACACTTATTACTATTGGGCGGTTGAGGATTTAATAACGATGAATTAATTAACAAAAATTCCTTGCCACACATGGTTATATATGTTACAATTTTATGTATAACGCGCGGATGTCCTATCGGTATTTAAAAACATTAACAAGTTCACCGCCGCGTTTTACTATTATTGGGAGGTATGAAAATGAAGAAATTTATCGCCGCAACACTGGTGCTTGCGCTCGTATTCGCGCTGGCCGCCTGTGACACGCCGGCTACGGGCGGAGACGCCGGGGACGCCGGAAGCAAACTGACCGTTTGGTGCTGGGATCCCGCTTTCAACCTTTTCGCCATGGAAGAGGCCGCCAAGGTTTACAAGCAGATAAACCCCGGCTTTGAGCTGGATATAGTTGAAATCGGCTGGGACGACCTTCAGACCAACCTGATAACCATAGCCATGTCCGGCCAGCTGCAAGCATTGCCGGATATCTTCCTTGTACAGAACAACGCGTTCCAGAAGAACGTTATGAATTATCCCGAATTGTTCGCCGACCTTACGGATTTCAGCGTGCCTTACCACCAGTTCGGGCCCTCCGTCGTGGCGTATTCCACAATCGGCGGCAGGAACTTCGGTGTACCCTTCGACAACGGCGCGGCTGTCGCGGCTTACCGTCTGGATATCCTTGAGGAAGCCGGATACACGCTGGAGGATTTCACCGATATCACCTGGGACACCTACATAGAGCAAGCCAAAGACATCCTTGCCAAGACGGGCAAACCCCTGCTTTCCGGCGGCGCGGGCGACATGGACCTTATCTGCATCCTGCTGCAGAGCATGGGCGCAAGCTTCTTTGACGCAGACGGCAACCCGGACATCGTGGGCAACGAATACATCTCACTCGCTTTCGACGTATACGTGCAGCTTGTTTCAAACGGCTTAATGGTTGAGGTTAACAGCTGGGACGAGTACATCGGCACCTTCAACAACGGCATCGTCGCCGGCGTTATCAACGGCTGCTGGATCCTTGGTTCCGTACAGCAGGCCGACGATCAGTTCGGGCTGTGGGGCATCACTAATCTGCCGAAATTCTCAAACGTCTCCGGCGCAACCCACTATTCCGCCAACGGCGGCTCAAGCTGGGCCGTGGCGTCCAGCAGCAGCAACGTCGATTTGGCTGTGGATTTCCTTACCCAGACCTTCGGCGGAAGCATTGAGTTCTATGAAAACATCCTCTTCGCGGCTGGCGCGCTTGCGAACTGGCTCCCGGCCGGTGAAAGCGACGTTTACAACGAGCCGCAGCCCTTCTTCCGCGATGTGCCCATCTACGCCCTCATAACCGAGTTCGCGGGGCTTATCCCCAGCAACTACACAGGCGTATACTACTACGAAGCCCGCGACGCCATCGGCAACGCAATCGTCCTCGTGCTTGCCGGCGCGGACAAAGACGAGGCCCTTAAAGACGCCGAGGATACCCTTCGGTTCTGGATGATGCAATAAAAAAATAAAACCCCCATCCCATCAAAATTTATCGTTTGGGTGTTCTTATAAAAGTTCCTATGACCGGCTTTTTGAAGGAGAGGGGGGTTGGGGGAGAGGAAACTTTTTCGCCGTGTGAAAAAGTTTCCTCTCCCCCAAGATTTATCTACATATATAAAGGGGTGGATCGATTGAACCTATACAAGCGCCGGAACCTTACGGGCTGGGCGTTCCTGCTGCCGGCTGCGCTGATGATTTGCTGGATGAGCTTCTGGCCCATGGCGCAGTCGTTCATGCTCAGCTTCCAGACCGGCACGGGGGCGCGGATGCGTTATGCCGAGCCATTGAACCTCAATTACGGCAGGATATTTAACGACAGGGTTTTTATCCAGGCTTTGCAGAACAATTTTTATTATTTGCTTATACAGGTTCCGATAATGCTGATTCTGGCATTAATCCTCGCGACAATGCTGAACAATAAGAATTTGAAATTCAGAGGATTGTTCCGCACCGCGATTTTTCTGCCCTGCGCAACGTCTTTGGTATCGTATTCCATGATTTTCAGGACATTATTCGCCTTTAACGGTTTTATAAACACAGCTTTGGTAAGGGTCGGCATCCTCGACGCCCCCTATAACTTTCTGACGAACGCCCCGTCCGCGCGTATCGTTATCATCATCGCCCTGATATGGCGGTGGACGGGATATAATATGGTCTTTTACCTCGCCGGATTGCAAAACATCGACGGCAATGTCTACGAAGCGGCAAAGATAGACGGGGCCGGCCCCGTGCGCCTGTTTACGCGGATAACCGTTCCGCTCCTCCGCCCGATTATCCTGCTGACCGTCATCATGTCCACAAACGGCACGCTTCAGCTCTTTGACGAAAGCTTCAACCTGACCAGCGGCGGCCCCGCCAACGGCACGATAACCATGTCGCACTACCTGTACAACGTCAGCTTCGTGCACAGCGCCAACTTTGGCTACGCCTCCGCCATTTCCTTCGTTATTATGAGCATGGTCGCGGTGCTTGCGCTTATCCAGATGAAGGTAGGTGACAAGCGATGAGTCATGCGGCCAAACGCAGGATAGGGACAGCGTTTCGTTATACTTTCCTGTCCGCGGTATCGCTTCTCAGCATTTTCCCGCTGTACTGGATGGCCGTCGCCTCCACCAACCGCACCGTGGACATCCTGCGCGGCACGCTTATACCGGGTACGGAATTCCTTAACAACCTCCGGTTTTTATTGGAAGGGCAGAACATCACGGGGGCCATGCGGAACTCTTTTGTAAACGCCGCTTCCACAACCCTTGCGGCGCTGGTAATCTGCTCCCTGGCGGGCTACGGCTTCGAGGTATACCACACAAAAAATAACGACCGCATGAAGATTGTTCTGCTGACGGCGATGATGATACCCTTTGCCACAACCATGATCCCGCTGTTCCGCATGTTTGCGCAGATGGGCCTGCTAAACGCGACCTTGGCGGTTATTCTGCCCTCCATTTCCACGCCGTTCCTCATCATGCTGTTCCGGCAGTCAACGCGCTCCTTCCCCCACGACATCATCGAAGCCGCGCGCCTGGACGGCCTTAACGAAATAAGCATCTTCTTCCGCATGTTCATCCCCACCATGCGCCCCACCTACGCCGCCGCCATGACAATAACCTTCATGGGCGCGTGGAACAACTTCCTCTGGCCGCGCGTCATAATTATGAACAATGAAATGATGACCATGCCCATGCTGGTAGCCAACCTCACCGCCGGCTACGTCACCAACTACGGCGTTCTGATGCTTGCCGTTCTGCTTTCAACCATTCCGACAGTAATCGTATTCTTCCTATTGCAAAAAAGCTTCGCCGAAGGCATCACAGGCGCGGTAAAAGGGTAGGGTTCTGGGAGCGCGGGCGTCCCGCCCGCAATTTCCCCGTTTTATTAATAAAAACGGAGGTTATAAAATGCCATTCAATTATACGCGGATTACGGATCCGCGGTATTTTGCCGAAAATCGTGTTAACGCCCATTCGGATCACAAATTTTACGGCAGCCGCGAAGAAGCGGATCGCGGGGAAAGCAGTTTAATCCGCTCACTTAACGGTTTGTGGAAATTTCACTGCGCCAAAAACTACGCAAGCGCCATACCGGGCTTTGAAGCCGAGGGTTACGATTCCCGCGGATGGGATACCATCCGCGTCCCGTCCTGTATCCAGATGGAGGGCTACGACGCGCCTCATTACGCCAATGTCCAGCACCCCTGGGACGGATGGGAGCAAATCCTGCCCGGGCAGATACCGGAGCGGTTTAACCCGGTTGCCAGCTATATCAAATCTTTCAATATGCCGGAAAACTGGGACGGCATGCAGATATTCATCTCGTTCAAAGGTGCGGAGAGCTCCTTCGCCCTTTGGCTGAACGGGCAATACGTGGGTTACGGCTCCGACGGGTACACCTCCTCGGATTTCGAGCTTACGGCCTATTTAAAGAAAACAGGGAACAAGCTGGCTGTTCAGGTCTTTAAATGGAGCGGAAACTGCTGGATCGAGGATCAGGATTTCATACGCCTTTCCGGAATATTCCGGGATGTTGAACTCTACGCCGCGCCGCCCGCACACATCTTTGACCTGAAAGCCGAAACCATCCTAAACGATGATCTAAACAAAGCGGAATTACGCGTATCCTGCGTCAGTAAAGGGATTGACGAGGTTAAGCTGACATTGAAGCACGGCGTTCTCCAACAACCCGTACAAGCAAGCTGCCCGGCGCTTCGTGAAGCGCTAGGCCCGGATAACGGCTTTACCATCAGCTTGAATGTAGAAAATCCCCTATTATGGAGCGCGGAACACCCTCATTTATACGAACTGGAAATAGAGCTTCTCAAAGACGGCAATGTCCACGAATTTATCCGCCAAACCATAGGCTTCCGTAAATTTGAGCTGAAAAACGGCTTGATGTGCATTAACGGCAAACGCATAGAGTTCAGGGGCGTTAACAGGCATGAGTTCAGCCCCAGCGCAGGACGCGCCGTAACCCGCGAAGAGACCGAGAAAGATATAATCGCCATGAAACGCGCAAATATCAACGCCCTGCGCACCAGCCACTATCCCAACAACTCGTTTGTATATGAATTGTGCGATCTATATGGGCTATACGTTATAGACGAAGCCAATCTGGAATCCCACGGCTGCTGGGACGCCGTAAACCAGGGCAAGCTAACTTTGGAGGAAGCCGTGCCCGGCGACTTGCCCGAATGGCGGGACAACCTTCTGGATCGGGTAAACAGCGTATACCAGCGGGATAAAAACCATCCCTGCGTGTTGATTTGGTCTTGCGGAAACGAATCACTGGGCGGTAAAAACATCTTGGAAATGTCGGAGTTGTTCCGGCGCCTGGACCCCTCCCGGCTTGTCCATTACGAGGGCGTGCATTGGGATCCGCGCTACCCGGACACCACCGACATGGTCAGCACAATGTATACCCCCGCCGCGCAGGTTGAGGCGTATCTTAGGGAAAATCGCGGCAAACCATACATTTTATGCGAATACGCCCACGCCATGTCAAACTCATTCGGGGCGGTTTATAAATACACGGAGCTGGCCGAGAAGGAACCCCTGTACCAGGGCGGGTTTATCTGGGACTTTGTGGATCAGACCATGTGGAAGAAAGACCGGTACGGCAAGGAGTTTCTGGCATACGGCGGCGATTTCGGCGACCGCCCCACAGACGCGCATTTCTGCGCAAACGGCATAATGTTTGCCGACCGAAGCCCCACGCCGATGATGCAGGAAGTCAAATTCCTCTACCAAGGGATCAAAATTACCGTCAGCGAGGCTTCCGTTGAGATAAATAACCGCTGTCTCTTTACAAATACAGAGGATTTTAATTGTTTTGTAACATTGGAGAAAGAAGGGCGGCTGCTGGTTAAGACGACCCTGGAAACAAGCGTCCCGCCCCTGTCCCGGCAGGAATACGCCCTTCCGCTGGAAATGCCCGGGGAACCCGGCGAATACGTGATTACCGTGTCGTTCCATTTGAAAGGGGATACACTTTGGGCGGAAAAAGGCTTTGAAACAGCCTTCGGTCAGTATGCGCATGTTGTCAGGAACTGTGTGAAGAATGCGCCGTACCGCGCAAAATCCCCCGAATTTATCGAGGGCTGGCAGAATTACGGCTTCAGAGGGGATCATTTCAGCGTATTGTTCTCAAAGCTGCACGGAGGTCTTGTTTCCTACCGTTATGCCGGAGCTGAGTATATCGGCGCCATTCCCAAACCCAACTTCTGGCGCGCTCCAACGCCCAACGACAAGGGCAACGATATGCCCGCGCGGCACGGTCAATGGCTTCTGGCCAGCCGGTATGCCAGCCACAGGCCGCCCGCCGGAATAAAAGCCGATAACCCGCGTGTAGACCGGTTGGGTGATGCCATACGTATAACATACACATATTATCTGCCTACCAACCCCGAAACATCCTGCGATGTGGCGTACTGCGTACACGGGGACGGCACGGTGGATGTTACGCTTTTCTGCGAACCGCCCGCCGAACTCGGCCCCATGCCGGAGTTTAGCTTATTAATGAAACTGCCCGCCGACCTGGACAATCTGGAATGGTACGGCAACGGCCCGGCCGAATCTTATTGCGACCGTAAATCCGGCGCGAAGCTGGGCGTTTACAGAAGCAGCGTCGCTGATTGCATGGCCAGCTACATTATTCCGCAGGAGACGGGTAATAAAACGGATGTGCGCTGGGCAAGGGTCACGGACAGACGTGGGCGCGGTTTACTGTTCCGCGCCGGTTCAATGGAATTTTCGGCGCTGCCGTACACGCCCTTCGAGCTGGAAAACGCCGCCCATCCCCATGAATTGCCGCCTGTTCATTATACCGTGGTCCGCGCGATGATGAAACAGATGGGCGTTGCCGGCGACAACGGCTGGGGCGCCAGAACCCACCCGGAGCATCTGCTACCGTCGGGTGAGCCTGTTTTATTTACGTTTACTTTTAAGGGAGTTTAGATACAATAAAATGATTAAACATATTTTTCAACCACAAAATGCACAAAAAAACACAAAAAAAACCATTGTTTGAATATTAAATGTTTACAGGGTTTATTTTGTGTGTTTTTGTGCTTTTTGTGGTTGAAAATATAAATTATCCTTTTATTATCCCTTCCGTTTTGTACCCGGCGATTTCGCTTTCGGAGGCGTAGACCAGGTGACCGTTGCCCAGATCATGCATCACGGGTTTTTCCGTGGAATAATCATGGACGGAGGGGTCGTAGGTAATGAACGAACGGCCTTTCTGATAGGCCGGGTCGGGTATGGGAATAGCCGTCAGCAGCGCTCTGGTATAGGGATGGACGGGATTCTCGTAGATGTCGGAGGGCTTGCCCATCTCCATTATTTTACCGTAATACATTACGCCTATATAATCCGAGAAATATTTCACCACGGACAGGTCATGGGCGATAAACAGGATCGTCAGGCCCATGGACTTTTTCAGCCGGTTTAACAGATTCAGCACCTGGGCCTGGATTGAAACGTCCAGCGCGGATACGGGTTCATCGGCTATTATGAGGCTTGGGTTGGAGATAAGGGCGCGGGCTATGCCTATCCTTTGCCGCTGTCCTCCGGAAAACTCGTGGGGGTATCGGGTCATGTGATCCTCCTGCAGGCCAACGATACGCAGAATGTCCATAACGCGTTTGGACAGCTCATTATTGTTTTTTACAAGCTTATTAATTATCAAGCCCTCCCTCACAATCTCGCTGATTGTCATACGGGGGTTAAGGGAGGATACGGGGTCTTGAAATATCATCTGGATGCCCTGTGTAACCTTTTGCCGCTCCTCATAACTTAGCTTTTTAGAGATAAGCTCGCCGTTAAAGTAAATATCACCGTCAGTGGGTTTATACAGCCTGATTATCGTCCGTCCGGTTGTGGTTTTGCCGCATCCCGATTCGCCCACCAGCCCGAAGGTCTGCCCGCGGCTTATCTTGAAATCAATCCCGTCCACGGCCTTGACGATCACCTTGTTCCTGCCGAAACCGCTGGTAAAATATTGCTTCAGCCCTCTTACGTCCAGCACGATATCGTTATGCTCAGCCATTGCCATCAACCCCTAATCCTTGCCGCTGTAAAGAATTCGTTATCCTGCGCTCAAGCTGCGCCGGGCGCGCCACCTTAGGCGCGTTCGGATGAAGGAGCCATGTTGCCGCGTAATGGGTGTCGCTTACCCGGAACATAGGGGGATGCTCCTTAAAATCAAGCTTTACCGCGTTTGGGTTCCGCTCCGCGAACGCGTCGCCGTCGGGCGGAAGCAGCATATTCGGCGGCGATCCCTGTATTACCGACAGTTCCTCGCCAACCTCAATGTCCATATCGGGCATGGAAGCCATCAGACTCCATGTATACGGATGCTGGGGGTTGTAGAAAACATCTTCCGCGGTGCCGTATTCGACGATTTTTCCGGCGTACATGACCGCGATCCTGTCGGCCAGATGCGCGACGACGCCTAAATCGTGGGTGATGAATATGGTCGTTATATTCCTGTCCTTCTGCAATTTTGTGATAAGCGACAGAACCTGCGCCTGAATCGTTACGTCCAGAGCCGTGGTAGGCTCGTCGCATATTAATATCTGCGGGTCCGACGCCAGGGCAATCGCTATAACGATGCGCTGACGCATACCGCCCGAAAACTGGAACGGATACTGGTTATAGCGTTTTTCCGGCAACGGGATGCCCACATCGCGCATAAGCTGTAAACTGCGTTCCTTGGCCTCTTTTTTGGGAAGCTTGTGCTGCATGGTAAAAATCTCGGAAATCTGCTTGCCGATTTTTTTTATAGGGCTTAATGACGAGAAAGGGTCCTGGAAAACCATGGCAATCTCGCGCCCCCGGTACTTATCCCATTGTTTGTCCGTCAGCTTGGTTAAGTCCGTGCCGTTGTACATGGAGGTTCCTTTTTCGATAACCGCCGTCGGCGCAAGAAGGCCGATCAGCGACTTGGCCGAAACCGTTTTGCCCGAACCCGATTCGCCTACGATCGCCAGTGTTTCACCCTTGTAAAGATTAAAATTGATGCCGCGGACAGCCTGAACCTTCCCGGCGTATGTATTGAAGGAGATGGTCAGATCCCTGACTTCCAGTATTGTTTCGGTGTTGTTGATTGATATCACCTCGGTTTAAGACCTTGGGGGCAGCGTGATACAATATATCACATTTCAGAACCGTCCGTTACGGTAACGGTGGCCTTTTCGACAATCCTGACATGCTCGCCCGTATCCAAATCGTAAGATACCACGAGCTGCAGCGTGTGCTCGCCCGGCTCGGCTGCGAGGATTATGCCGTCGTAAAAATCAACCTCGCCCATTGCGAAGTTCCCGACTATGTACATTCCCGAAGCATGGTCGAAACCTTCACCTTCCGTGGTGACTTTCAGGTTTCTGAGGGGTACGAAACCCGTGTTGCGGATGAAGAAACTCAGTAAATGGAGGTCGCCCACATTCATAAACGCCGGGAAGTTTATCGGGCCCAGCTCCATTTCGCTGAGCCGGCAAACGGTGACGCTCACGTCTCGGGTGCTTGCGCGCGGCTTGCCTTCGCCGTCCTCATACACAAAAGTTATTTCATCGGAGATGATCGGACTAACGCAGCCGGTTGTCATAATAACGAAACATAACACAAGAAAAAACACCTTTTTCACTTCACATACCCCTTTCTTAAAATATCCTTATTTCCTCAAAGCCGGGTTAAACGCGTCTCGCAGGCCGTTGCCGAAGAGGTTGAAAGCCAGCATCAGGGTGACGATAATGATGCCCGGGGAGACGATCATGAACGGGTAGGACAGCAGGTTTACCTGGCCTTGCCGCAGCAGTACGCCGATGGACGGGTTGGGTGCCTCGATGCCCAGGCCCAGATAGGCCAGGAAAGCTTCGGTGAAGATGACGGACGGAACCTGGAGGGCTATGAATGTGACGATAGTGCCTACGGCGTTGGGCAGGATGTGCTTGTACATAACACGCGCGTCCCGGGCGCCCATGGTGCGGGAGGCCAGAACATACTCCCTGCTTTTGAACCTGTAAAACTGCACGCGCACGTTGTTCGCCACGGGTATCCAGCCCTGTATCAGCAATACGATGATAAGCGTCCTAAGGCCGGAGCCCCAAAACATTATAAGGATTATAGCCAGCGGCAGGAACGGTATGTTGCTGATAACCTCCATGACACGCTGTAAGAGCATGTCGGTCTTGCCGCCGTAATACCCGCAGACGGAGCCTACCATAAGCCCGATCGTCAGGTTTATCATAACGACGGAGAAGCCCAGTATCAGCGAAACCCGTAGCCCCTGCCACAATCTGGTGAAGAGGTCGCGCCCCAGCGCGTCCGAACCGAACCAAAAGTACATGTCCGTTGGGTCGGGGGATATGCCGCGCGCTATCTCCCGTTCGTATTCAAAAGCGCGGCGGGCGTATTCGTTTACCCTTATCCTCAGCGCGGGAATCGACCCCGCTCTGCTGGACATCTCAAATTCGCCAAGCACCTCAATTAAATACGGCTCCCAGTTCGGCAGGTTTGCCGCCTGAATCTCCCTTACGCCGCTGCCGTCGAAAATACCGAAACGCTCCAGGCCGGGTATGCGCGGCGGCAGGTTGTTAAGCTCCAGATGCTGTATGGTGTGGGAGTACTCGTTTATATACGGGCCGACGACGCCCATAATAATGATTATGATAACGAAAACCGCCGCGATTACGGTGACGGGGCTGCGCATAAAGCGTATCCACACATCCCTGCCGTAGGAAATGCTCTTCGTTCTGAATTCCGCGTCGTATATCACTTCTTCCCTTTCGACAAGCCCGAACTCCTCCTTGGGGATGTTCAAGCGCTTTTCGTCCAAGGGAACGTTATGTTCAAGGAAAACGGGACTACTCATCTTTCCTGCCCCCCATCCTGATGCGAGGATCGATAAAACCGAGGCTTATATCAGCCAATATGCTTGCAAGCAGGCCGATGACTACATAAAAATACATTATCGCCAGGGTAAGCTGATAATCGTGGGAATTTATGGAACGCACCAATATCAGCGAAATCCCCGGTATGCTGAATATCTGCTCTATTACCAGCGAACCGTACAGCATAAATATGAACTGATATAAAAATGTACCGACCAACGGCACGCAGGACACGCGCAGCGCGTGCCTTGTTATCGCCTGGCCGTATGTCTGGCCCTTCGCGCGGGCAAGCAGCATAAAGTCGCTGGTCAGCGCCTCGCTCAGCTC
>WRAC01000016.1 GCA_009780415.1 Defluviitaleaceae bacterium
ATCATGAACTGTAAAAAAATCGAGGCCGCTGGCGTAAAAACCGTTATCGTCACCGACGAGTACGCCGGGCGCGACGGCAAGTCCCAAAGCCTGGCCGACGCGGACAAGGCCGCCGACGCCGTCGTTACGGGCGGAAACGCCAACGAGGTCATTTTCCTGCCGGTCATGGAGCGTATTATCGGCATGTATGACTACGTCGATAAAATCGCGGGCGGTTTCGACGGCAGCCTGCGCCCGGACGGCAGTATTGAGGCCGAGATACAGGTCATCACCGGCGCGACGAATGAGCTGGGCTTCAATAGGATGACGGCGCGGACGTATTAGTACGGAAAGGAAGATTAACTGTGGCAAGGCTTGAACTAATGACGGTATTACTATCAATTCAAGCATTGCTTGAAAGCGGAAATATTGAAAAAGCAAAAGAGGTTATTGCTGAAGTGATTGCGGAAGCAAGGAAATCCTAAAGCGAATAGTCAAGAACCTTTTGATTATGAACTCCAAAAGGGGAGAAATATTCGTTTTTCTAGGATGTTATGGACAGTTTGGGGTATCAAAATCCTATGGGATTTATAGTAATGAATTGATAAATCAACTTTCACGAAAGGAGCATAAGCATGGGTTATTTCGATGGCAAGAAGGTTATTGTCATAGGCGACAGGGACGGCATTCCCGGCCCGGCGATTGACGAATGCTTAAAGACAGCCGGCGCGGAGATTATATTCTCCTCAACCGAGTGCTTTGTCTGAACGGCGGCGGGTGCAATGGATCTGGAGAATCAAAATAGGGTGAAGAACGCGGCTGAAATCCACGGCGCGGAAAATGTAGTCGTGGTTATCGGCGCGGCCGAGGGAGAGGCAGCCGGGCTGGCGGCCGAAACCGTAACAAACGGCGACCCTACTTACGCGGGTTCATTGTCGGGAGTCTCGTTGGGACTCCGTGTTATCCACTGCCTTGAGCAGGAGTTTAAAGACGCCGTAGACGCGGCGGTATATGACGAGCAGATCGGCATGATGGAAATGGTGCTGAACGTGGACGAAATCGTCGCTGAGATGGTATCCATCCGCGAACAATACGGCAAATATTAAGGCGGAATTGATATGAGTAAACTTCGTGTTGTGCATTATATTAACCAATTCTACGGCGGCGTCGGCGGTGAAGAGAAGGCCGATTACAGGCCGGAGCTGCGCCCGGGCAAACATGGCCCGGGGATGGCGCTGTCCCAGCAGTTTGGCGACGAGGCGGAGATAGTTGCCACCGTCGTCTGCGGCGACGGGTATTTTAACGAGAACGTGGACGAGGCCCTTGCCGCAATACTGAAAATGGTCGAGGAGTATAAGCCCCATGTTTTCGTCGCCGGCCCCGCTTTTAACGCCGGGCGTTACGGAATGGCATGCGGCGCGGTGTGCAAGGCCGTTTCGGAAAAGTTTGACATACCCGCGGTTACGGCGATGTACGGCGAAAACCCGGGCGTTGATTCGTTCCGCAGCGCCGTCTATATCCTTGAAACGGGGGATTCCGCCGCGGCAATGCGTAAAGCGGCCCCGGCCCTTGCCGGTTTCGCGCTGAAGCTCGCCAAGGGTGAGGAAGTCGGAATGCCCTGTTGTGAGGGTTATTTCACGCGCGGCATCCGTAAAAATGTTTTTGTCGAGGAACGCGGCTCAAAACGCGCCGTATCTATGCTTTTGAAAAAGCTGAAGGGCGAGGAGTTTGAAACCGAGTACCCCATGCCCGTTTTTGACAATGTGGAGCCGAACCCCGCTGTTGCGGACATGAGCAAGGCTACCGTCGCGCTGGTTACAAGCGGCGGCATTGTGCCGAAAACCAATCCCGACAGGATTGAGTCATCCAGCGCGTCTAAATTCGGCAAATACGATATTGAGAAGGAAGCCCGCTTCACCATCCACAACTCCGAGACGGCCCACGGTGGGTATGACCCCGTTTACGCCAACAACGACGCCAACCGCGTCCTGCCGCTGGACGTTATGCGCGACCTTGAAAAAGAGGGTATTATAGGCAAGCTTTACCGCTATTACTACACAACGGTGGGCAACGGCACGTCGGTTGCCAACGCCAGGG
The DNA here is from genome assembly GCA_009780415.1 of Defluviitaleaceae bacterium. GTDB lineage: Bacteria > Bacillota > Clostridia > Lachnospirales > WRAX01 > WRAC01. The sequence continues at coordinate 2,077 of WRAC01000016.1, forward strand.
CTTTCGCCGCCGATATCGGCGCGCAGTTGAAGAACGACGGGGTACAGGCCGTTATCCTGACCTCCACCTGAGGCACGTGCACTCGTTGCGGCGCAACGATGGTTAAAGAAATAGAGCGCGCGGGCATTCCCGTCGTTCACGTATGTACGGTGGTTCCGATCTCCCTTACGGTAGGCGCGAACCGCATTGTCCCGGCTGTGGCTATCCCCTATCCGCTGGGCAACCCGGCGCTTGAGGCCGGGGAGGAGAAAAAACTCCGCAGGAAGCTTGTCGAAAAATCCCTGCGCGCTTTACAGACCGAGGTAACCGGGCAGACCGTTTTTGAGGATTAATTCCGCATTGTTTATGGAATGGGCCGATACCTCGTCCCATTCCATGTTATTTTGACACGCATGTGAAGTATATAATCTCATTTAGAGAAGTTGGATTTCATTTATGTTTTATGCTGCATGTCGTATCCTTAATAGTAGGTGAGGATATGAATAATAAACGTTTCAATGATGAATATATGATGCTTGGCTTAAACATCCGGTACCATAGAAGAAGCAAGGATTATACGCAGGAAAAGCTTGCCGAAGCGGTCAATATCAGCAGGGAGCATTTATCCAAGGTGGAGACAGGGGTTAACGCCGCTTCGCTTGACGTACTCTTCGAGATATCGCAGGAGCTGCAGGTACCCATTAATAAATTTTTTGAGTTTAAGGAAAAATAAAGGTTAAAAATAGGAGGACGGGCATGAAGGCTGTACTGAAAGGCGCGGCGTATATTTTGGCGCATACGCCTGATATGATTGTGCATAGCGGGACAACCCAGACGACGGAGAGGATTGTGAACCCCGAGTCGGAGTATCTGAAGCAGATCGGCGGGCATATAAGAAGCTTTGAGAAGGCCGTGGAGTATCCGCCGAATCAGGTTTATATCGGGGGCATGACGCCGGAGGAGCTGAAGGATACCCCATTCCCGTGGCATGATAAAGCCGCGGCCGGCGCAAGGTTCGGGCGTATGGGCGAAATTATGCCCCAGGATGAGTTTATCGGGCTGATTAAGGCGGCGGACTCGTTTGATCTGGTAATGCTTGAGGAAAATTTTGCCGGGAAGGTAAAGGCGAAGCTGGAGGCGCATCCGGTTTGTTCGGCGTTTGCGCAGCGCATAGGAGCGGGAGCGGAGATTTCCGCTATAAAGCGGCAGATTGCGGATTTTCATGCCGAAGCGCTTTATTTCGACGGAGCTGTTGTCGGCTGCGTAAAACGCGCCCATGAAATAGACCCCAACCTCAACGCCCATGTAATGTTTGAAAACCTTGTATCCAAGGCTTCGGGCGCGCTGGCGTTCTTAAATTTGTTTGAGAAAAGCGGCATTGACCCGTTAGGCGTCGAATACGTCATTGAATGCTCGGAGGAAGCCTGCGGCGATATGAACCAGCGCGGCGGCGGGAACTTTGCGAAGGCCATCGCGGAAATGGCCGGGGCCGTAAACGCCACGGGCGCGGACACGCGCGGTTTCTGCGCCGCCCCCACCCACGCGCTGATACAGGCGGCATCGCTGGTCAGGGCCGGAACGTTTAAGAGCGTCGCTATCGTTGCGGGCGGCGCGACGGCTAAGCTGGGCATGAACGGCAAGGACCACGTAAAGAAGGGCTTGCCTGTTCTGGAGGATGTGTTGGGCGGTTTCGCGGCGCTGGTATGCGCAGACGACGGGGTTTCGCCCATTGTGAACACGGAGCTTACGGGCAGCCATACCGTCGGGACGGGTTCGTCGCCCCAAGCCGTTATGACGGCTCTGGTGGCAAAGCCGCTTGAAAAAGGCGGGCTTAAATTCTCCGATATAGATAAATACTCCGTTGAAATGCAGAACCCGGACGTTACAAAACCCGCGGGCGCGGGGGATGTGCCGGAGGCAAACTATAAGATGATCGCGGCGCTTGCCGTTACAAAAAAGGAACTGGAACGCGGTGAAATTCCGGCGTTTGTTGAGAAACACGGGCTGCCGGGCTGGGCGCCGACGCAAGGGCATATCCCCAGCGGCGTTCCGTATTTGGGCTTTGCCCGGGATCTGCTGACCATGGGTGATGGAAACCGCGTTATGATAGTCGGCAAGGGCAGCCTTTTCCTCGGGCGCATGACGAACCTGTTCGACGGCGTTTCCATCATTATGGAACGGAACACCGGCGTAGAGGCGGCCTGTCCTGCGCTTCGCGAAGCGCAAGGCCCGGAGTCGGTAACGGTTAAACGGGAAAACCGCATAAAAGTAGCGGTTACAACCCTCGGCAGCGAACACGGCGCAGAAAATATCGTGCGCGGTGCGGAGGAAGCCGCCCGTGACGGCGGTTTTGACGTGGCGCTAATCGGCCCTGTGCAGGGCGTGAAAACAAACCTTGAGGTTATTGAGACGGCGGATGAAGCCTCAATGTATAAAAAAATGGAGGAATTGCTGGACAGCGGCTATATCAAGGGCTGTGTGACCATGCATTACAATTTCCCCATAGGGGTTTCCACCGTCGGGCGCGTTACGACCCCCGCCAAAGGGCGCGACCTCTACCTTGCCACCACGACGGGAACGGCTTCCACAGACCGCGTCGAGGCTATGGTGAGGAACGCTGTCTACGGTGTTATAACCGCCAAGGCGATGGGCATTGCGGAGCCGACCGTAGGCGTGCTGAACCTGGACGGCGCGCGGGCGGTTGAGCGGGCGTTAATTACCATGGGCGAGAAGGGTTATAAGGTTAACTTCTCCGAGTCTCTGAGGGCCGACGGCGGCGCGGTTATGCGCGGAAATGATTTGCTGAACCCGGACTGCGACGTAATGGTTGCGGACAGCCTGACGGGTAATATTTTATGCAAGATGTTCAGCGCGTACTCTACCGGCGGGGCTTATGAAGCTACGGGCTACGGCTACGGCCCGGGAATCGGCGAGGGCGCGAAACGTCTGGTGCTGATCCTTTCGCGGGCTTCGGGCGTGCCGGTTGTGGCAAACGCGCTGCGTTACGCCGCCGGGCTTGCCAAGGGGAATGTTCTGGCTGTCGCGGACGCGGAGCTTGCCAAGGCTAACCGTGCTGGATTAAAGGATTTTTCAACCACAAAAAACGCAAAAACACACAAAACAGAACCTGTGGAAGTGAATCAACCTGCGAAAGAGGTTGTTACGGAGGAAATCTCCGGGATAGAGATATTCGACTTGGACGACGCCGTGGCGCTGCTTATGTCTAAGGGCGTATACGCCGAAAGCGGCATGGGCTGCACCGGGCCTGTGGTGCTGGTAAATGAGAAGAAGCACGGGCAGGCGGTTGGGATATTAAAAGAAAGCGGGTTTGTAGGGGAGTAGGGGGGCTGATGCCCCCCGCTTCACTTTTTATTATATAAGCGCCTTAATTTTATCGATGATTGTTTTAACGGCGTGTAACGGGCCTTCGTTGCAATCCGCGCGCCAAACCTCCGTGCCGTCCCAAATGATTACCGCTTCCATGGGTTTTATTTCGGTAACGTCACGTATCCGTATCATTGGAAAACCGCCGCTTGATTCGCGCAGGACGGCAATTTTGCCCGGCAGGTTGCCGGTGTTTTCACCGCAAACGGGGAGCCAGATATCAGCGCCCAGCAAAATCATGTATTTTTCTGATTGATTCATGCGAAACATCCTCTCTGTTTGTTTTGTTAAAAATACCAACTCGTCCAGAATATCCGCCGCGTTTAATTCATCGGGGGCCACGCGGGACAGTTCGGTCTCCAGCCTGTGCAGCATACGGTTTGTCTCGCGCAGCTCCAGCAGGCGGAGGTCGCTTTGGGTTATTTTTTTACGCATCGCTTCGCGTAAACGGGCGTCCCCGTTCAGCAGCTCCGCAATTTCGCGCACCGTGAAGCCAAGCCCGCGCAGAAGCAGTATGATTTCCAACCGCTTGATTTGCGCGCCGTCATACTCTCTGTAGCCGGAATCCGGCAGGCGGTGGCTTGTCAGAATGCCGGCGTCCTCGTAAAAACGGAGGGTTCGCGGCGATATGCCGTACTTTTGGCTTGCGGCGCGTATGGCTAGTCTTTCAATCATTGGTGATCACCTGAGAACATTATAATGTTTTACGTAAGGTTAAAGTCAATATATATTTGAGGAGAAATTTAATGAATTATTCCAAAAAAGCGGAAATGGTAAAAGAATCCTCTACACTGGCGATAACGGCGAAGGCCAAGGCGTTGAGGGAGGCGGGCCGGAACGTTATCAGCTTCAGCATCGGGGAGCCTGATTTCAACACCCCGGGGCATATTGTGGAAGCCGCGAAAAAGGCGCTGGACGCCGGGTTTACGAAATATACGGACTCCAGCGGCATTTTAAAGCTGCGCGAAGCCATTTGCGGCAAGCTGCAAAGAGAGAACGGCCTCAGCTATAAGCCCGGGCAGATCGTGGTCGCCAACGGCGCGAAACATGCTATTTCAAACGCTTGCTTAGCCATATTAAACGAGGGCGACGAAGTCATCATCCCAGCCCCGTATTGGCTGACGTATCCCGAGGTTGTGGCGCTTTCCGGAGGCGTACCGGTCGTGGCGCAAACGGATAAGAAGAGCGGCTACAAGATAAGCCCCGCCCAGCTCGAAGCGGCTATAACGCCGAAAACAAAGGCCTTGTTTTTAAACAGCCCCAACAACCCAAGCGGCTCCGTATATACGGAGGAGGAACTGCGCGCCATCGCTGAGGTTGTTTGCAGGCGCGGCCTGATCGTTATATCCGACGAGATTTACGAACACCTAATTTATGTCCCCGGTTTAAAGCATATCAGCATTGCTTCATTTAACGAGGATATCTTCAACCGCACCATTGTCATAAACGGTTTGTCCAAAAGCTACGCAATGACGGGCTGGCGCATGGGCTATACGGCCTCAAACCAGGAGCTTGCCAAGATTATGGGGAATATCCAAAGCCACCAGACTTCGAACATCAACAGCGTAACCCAGCAGGCCAGCATTGCCGCTATAGACGGCGACCAGCAGCCCCTGCGCGATATGCTTGCCCAATTCGCCAAACGCCGCGAATATATCGCGAGCCGCCTGATGGGTATAAAGGGCTTTGATATGGACATGCCCGCCGGGGCGTTTTACGCCTTTATCGACATATCGGAAATGTGCGGCAAGGCGAAGGGCATCAGCGTAACCAACGCGTCGGATTTCGCGGCGGAGCTTATAGCGAAAAAGGGCGTGGCAATCGTGCCCTGTGCAGACTTTGGCTGCGATATGCATATCAGGCTAAGCTATGCGATGTCCACGGAGGATATCACCGAGGGCGTGGACAGAATAGAAGCCTTTGTCAGTGAATATTGGTAATTTATTAGAATTTGACATATGTATAATGTTTATTTATAATCAACTATACAGCCTTATTAATTTATTGGATTAATAAGGTTGTTATAAAAAGGAGGAAGGTTATGGAAAAGAAATGGATACAGAAGATTATAGCGACGGCTATAGCTGCTGTCATGCTGTTTGCCGCTGCCTGCGGGTCCGCCGGCACCCCTGCCTCTGCGGAGCAGACTGCGGCGGCTGAAGCTCCGGCTTCCGCGGATCCCGTTCCTGCCTGCGGGGCGGATGCCGATCCTACATACACCTACCGATTTTACCTGGGCGCAAGCCCCCTGACCTGGAACCCGCACACCTGGGAACTGGACAGCGATTTTGAAACAATGTGGCTGCTGCAAACGCCCCTTTGGGATATTATTATGTCTGAGGACGGCGAAGGCTGGGAATGGCTCTTTGAAGAAGCCGAATCCTATGAGGACATCACCGCCGCGTTTGCGGACAAGGAAAGATGGGGCGTTCCCGCCGACGCGGCGGAAGGGCATGTGTTCCAAATCAACCTGAGGCAGGATTTAAAATGGTGCGACGGCACGCCCATCAACGCGGAATCGTATGTCAGCTCCGCGAAACTGCTCCTTGACCCCCAGTTGTTGAACTACAGGGCAAGCGCCCTGTACCACACCAGCATAGCCCCCGTTAACAGCTTTGAATACTTTTTCAGCGGCAAGGCCGGGCAGCCCAGGTTTTATGAAGCCTGGACGGCTGAGGACGCGGTTGATGCATATTACTTCAACCCCGCCGCCGCCCATGATTTCCTTTGGGATTACTCGCTGCACGACTGGGTGGGTTACGAGGAGTTTGAATACGACGGGGACGGCGTTAACCGCTACGAAAAATATGAGGATTTATATGATTTCATCGAAATAACCGACGAAGTTAAAGCCGACCTGCTGGTTTTTGCCGCCAATTTCGGCGATGACGATCCCGGCGCGTGGCTTCACTTTGCCCATTATATCCACGGCGTTTATGAAGAGGTGGATTGGGAAGACGTCGGCTTCTTCGTCAATGACGAGTATTCGTTCATAATGGTCACAAAGCTTCCCAATTCAGCATGGGATATCATGTATGGTTTATGGCACATAGGCATACTTGTGCACGAGGAGACATACACGGCGGGCATGCATCAGGTGGGCGGCCTTATGGCCACAAGCTACGGCACATCCCTTGAAACCACGCGCAGCCACGGCCCGTACAGGATGATAAGCTACGAAATCGACAAGCAGGCCGTATACGAAAGAAACCCGTACTGGTACGGCTGGAACGACCCCAGATACGAAAACTGGTATCAGGCCACCCACTACGTAATAGACATCGTACCGGACCACGGAACCGCTCTTCAGCTCTTTAACCAGGGCCTTTTGGACTATCTGCTTCTGGTATCGGACGACATGGTGGTCTACCGCTTCTCCGACTATCTCCTCAGGAAGCCCTCCAGCGAAACCGCCCGCTTTATATTCGCCACTTCCCTTGAATCCCTTATAGCCCTTGAAAACGAGGCGGGCGACGGCGCGAACAAGCGCGTGCTGCATTACAGCGATTTCCGCCGGGGGTTCTCGCTGGCTATAGACCGGTCCAGCCTTGTTATGCAGGCGACGGCGGGAGCGCTGCCGCAGCTGTTCCTGTTCAACGACATGTATTACTACGACATAAGCAACGATCCCGCGTCCGTCTACCGTAATTCCGTCCCCGCTATGGAAGCCGCCGTGCGCATGTACGGCCTGACCTACGGCCCCGGCGAGGACTTTGAGTACCTTGAGGACGCGTACCACGCCCTGACCGGCTACGACGTGGAAGCCGCCAGGGAAGCGTTCCAGGCCGCGTACATACAGGCCGTATCGGACGGCAACTATACCGACGGCCAGCCCGTCCAGATAAACGTAATGGCTACGGGCGGAACCGTGCTTACCGCCGACCAAATCCGCCGGCAGGACATGATGAACGATTTCATCACGGACGCCACCATCGGCACGGGTTTTGAGGGTATGATCAACATAACCTACCAGTTCGGCGCGCCCAACCGCTACGCCGATTTATGGGAAGGCCGCCAGGAAGTTATCATGGGTTCATGGTTCGGCGGATATCTCGACGTGTTCAATTTCATCCTCAACTACGTCTGCCCGGAATACGCGGGCGGCATGCACCAGCTTACCGAAACCAACGGCTGGGATCCCACAGGGGAAACCATCACCATCGCCGCCGATTTCTATGGTAACGGCTCCGAGACCCTCACCAGAACCTTCACCCAATGGGCGCGCGACATCACCGCGGGCGGCGAGTTCTCCGGTAATGTCCCCGTCTCCCTCATCGTCATGGCGGAGCTTGAGATGGGTGTCCTTGAATCGTATCAGGCCGTACCGATCCTTTCAGCCACCGATATCCAAATGCGCTCAATGAAAGTGGAGTACGGCACTTACGATTTTAACCCGATGTATGAATACGGTTATCTCCGTATGGTCACATTCAACTATACCGACGCCGAATGGGCCGCTTTTGTCGCGGCTCAGGGCGGCACGCTTAATTATGAGTAAAAGATAAGACCTTGGGGAGGGGGAAACTTTTGAAAAAGCTTCCCCTTCCCCTCGAGCGCCCGCTTTTTGGGCGCGGGACACCATCCCCTTCAAAGCTTTTATTTTTGGAAAGGGAAAACGCCCATGAGGATGTTTAAATATGTATGCAAGAGGATCGGATTACTTATTGTGACTTTTTTTGTCATTGTTACAATTTGCTTTTCGCTGATCAAATTGCTGGAAAACGAGGTGCCTCTGGGTATGCAGGCCGTGGTTGAGCTGGCGCGCCGGGAGGCGCTTGGGTACAACAAGCCTATAATAGAGCAGTACGGAATTTTTTTACGGAATGTCATTACGAAATGGGAATGGGGATATTCCTGGCATATAAATTACATGATGCCCGCCCAGGAAACGATTACGCCGCGGCTTCCGTCCACGCTTTTGGTGAATGCCTATTCGATTATTTTTTGCATACCGGTGGGTATCGCGCTTGGTATCTGGGCGGCTATAAAGAAGAATAAAATCACTGACCATATAATTTCCACTTCGGTTATGCTGTTTGTTTCGGTGCCGTCGTTCGTTTACGCGTTCCTAATGCAGTATACGCTGGGGTTCAGGCTGGGATTTTTCCCGGTTATTGTGTCGTCGCTGCATGACGCGGGCGGAAGCTGGTTTACGCGGACGATGCTTCATTCCATGATTCTGCCGGTGCTGGCGCTGTCATTCGGGTCGATAGCGGGTCTGGCGCGCTACACCCGCGCGGAGCTGACAGAAGCGCTGACCAGCGAATACATGCTGCTTGCGCGCTCAAAGGGATTGACCCGGAGCAGGGCCATATCGACGCATGCCATGAAAAACGCGATGGTTCCCGTACTGCCGTACATTTTCGGCATTGTTCTCAGCGTGTTCAGCGGTTCCATCATCATTGAAGCCATATTCGCAATCAACGGAGTGGGGCAGCTTTACATACGCTCCATTCATTTGCGCGATTACGACGTGTTTGTTGTGACAAGCGCGTTTTATACGATTATCACCCTTGCCTCATACATTTTAGTCGATTTAAGCTACGGATTCCTTGACCCGAGGATCAGAATGGGGGAGAGGTAATATGGCCGGTAAAAATACGTATGAGCCGGTGCCGGTTGAAAAGCTGAGGTTTGCGCGGACGGAACTGAGGATACATGATACCGTGCCCGCCACAAAGCCCATCGGGTATATGAAAGACGCGTGGATACGCTTCAGGCGTAATAAGATGTCCGTCGCGGCTTCCCTGATAATACTCGCGATCTTTATTTTTGCCGTTATTACGCCGTTTATCAATAACTTTGAGATGTCGTCTGTGGACGGGATTTATGCCAAGGCACGGCCTAAATTAAAGGCCTTCGAGCGTTCCGGCTTTTGGGACGGCGGGATGAATCTGCGCTTGAACAACCGGTATTATATGTATTTGACGGCGATAGGCGCGGGCGCGGAGGATGTGTACGGCGCGGGCGTAACGTGGGAGGACGGGATAAACTCGCCTTATTATCCCGTAATCAGCAGGGGGGAGGCTTACGATTCCGCGGGCGCGGAGTTCCGGGACGCGCGGGTGGATTCTTATTATATCGTCGGGTTTGTGTATGTTTCTATGACCCGGGAAATGTTTGACGATGTGCGGGAATGGGAAGCGGAGACGGGCATTAATGTGTTTTATCCGATGATTGACACGCGCAGCCGGTATATGGACCCGGGGAACGCGCGGGACGCGAATTTCTGGTACCGCCACGCCGCGAACCACGCGCCGCTTAACGCGCGTGGGCAGCGTATGGATACCATTGAAGAAGTGATGGAGCATGGCTTTGCCGATAATTACCTGAGGGATTCCGAAGGGAATGCGCGGTATTGGGTGCGGCAAGACAGAGGTATGCTGCAAGTCCGCGTATTGTATTATAATTATTACCAATATATGAACGGTCATGAGCCGATGCACGCGCTGGGCGCGGACGGGCAGGGGTATGATATCTGGCGGCGTCTGGCCTCGGGCATACTGCTTTCGTTTGCTCTGGCGGCAAGCGTTTCCGTTATAAACCTTACCATCGGCGCGTTTTGGGGGGCCGCGGAGGGATACTACGGCGGCTGGTGGGATTTGATTGCGCAGCGCATATGCGATATACTGTGGGGAATACCGTTTATTGTGGTTGCGGCGCTGTTCCAGCTTCATTTGGTGCAGACGGGAAGGGTTTCGCCGTTTTGGGGGCTGGTGCTGGCATTTGTCGCCACGGGGTGGATTTCCACGTCGTATACGGTCAGGACGCAGTTTTACCGTTTCAAGAACCAGGAGTATATTTTGGCGGCGCGGACGCTTGGGGCCAAGGATTTCCGGCTTATGTTCAAGCATATTTTCCCCAATGCGATAGGCACGATTATTACCGCGTCGGTACTTGTCATCCCGTCCACTATTATGATAGAATCGAGTTTGAGCTATTTGGGCATTGTGGCGTTTAATACGAGGACGACTATCTCGCTTGGGACGATGACCTCCAACGCGCAGGGGTTTCTGGCGACGGATCCGCACATACTTTTTTGGCCCTCCCTTATTATTTCGCTGCTGATGATATCGTTCAACCTGTTCGGCAACGGGCTGCGCGACGCCTTTAACCCGTCGCTGCGCGGAACGGAGGGATGATAATGGAACGGATTTTGGAAGTAAAAAACCTAAGGATATCGTTCCGCACCAACAACGGCACGGTCAAGGCGGTACGGGACATAGATTTTACCTTAAACCGGGGGGAGACGCTTGCGATTGTGGGCGAATCCGGTTCGGGCAAGTCCGTCACGGCGCGGGCGGTTATGGGTATACAAGCCGGTAATTCCATCACGGAAAGCGGCGAGATTTTTTACGACGGCAAGGATTTGACGAAGATATCCGAAGCGGATTTCCAGCAGATACGGGGAAACCGCATTTCAATGGTTTTCCAAGACCCGTTTTCATCCCTTAACCCTATTGTGAGGATTGGAAAACAGCTTACGGAAGCCATGATATTAAACTCAAAGATTAACAGAAGGGACGCGAAACGCAGTTTTTCCAAAAGGCTGAGGCTGCTTGAAATAAATATCAACCGGGCCAAAGGCGATGGGAGCAAAGGAAAACTTGTTTCGGCGCTTCGTAAATTTTCGCTGAAAGGCAGCAAACTGGAAAAGCCTTATGCAGCGGCGCGGAACAATATAATCGCGGCGGCCGCCTCCATTGACGGCGTACTGATAGATATTATACGCGGAGAACCCAAAGCCGTTGTACGCGATATAAGGCGGATTGTTAAGCTGGCCGGGAAATGCGGGCATAAATATCTTATCAGGGACGGCAGGCTTGACGATGCCCTTGCTTCGTTAAAAACCGCTTGTAACGCGTATTTAAGCGGTGCGGGAGGGGAGCAGGGCAAGGAGGGCGTGAAAGGCAGTCTTTCCCGGGTGCGCGAAGCCCTTGCGGAAGCCCTTGAGCTGCCCGCGCCGGACTTTTTCGCCATGGGGTATATGCACGGGAAAACGGCGTTTGACGACAGCGATATTGGCGAAATGAACGATTTCCTGCGCAAACACCTGAATGATGGTTTCCTGAACGCGTTTATAAACGACGCAAGCCGCGGCATTAAATTCTCCCATCAGCAATCCCTTGAAAAAAAACGCCTTGCCGTTAACGGCATAGCGTCAAAAATGCCGTTATTTGAAAACCCGGCGGCGGAATCTTCTGTTTTGAAAAACGCGGCGAAGGAGCTTATCAAGGCCGTTGAAGCCTCCATTGACGAGCTTGCCTTGCAAAAGGACAGTTTTGCCTACACCTTCAAAACGGGGTTAAACGCCGAGCTGGGTAAATACATCAGGGCAAGAGAGGTTAAGGCGAAGAAATACTTGAGCCGCAGGGAACGCGAGTTTGCCGAACGCGCGGATGTTGAGCTTTACCGGGATAACGTGCTTACCGTTTTGACCCGCATAAAAGATGCCTACAACGCCTGTCTTGACCGCGCGGAAGAAACGGATTACCCGGCATTAGCGCGGGGAACAGCCGAACGCATAAAATCCAACGCCTCCCAAATGGTTTACAGGGTAACCAAGCGAATGGCGAAAAGCCGCGCAATCGGCCTGATGGAGGAGGTTGGCATACCGGAAGCCCGCGCCCGGTACAGCCAATATCCGTTCCAGTTCAGCGGCGGTATGCGTCAGCGCATCGTCATTGCCATAGCCCTTGCCGCGAACCCGGACATACTTATCTGCGACGAACCCTCAACGGCCTTGGACGTCACAATACAAGCGCAGATTCTTGATCTGATTAATAATTTGAAAGAAACAAGGGGTCTGTCCGTTATTTTTATCACCCACGACCTGGGCGTTGTCGCCAATATCGCGGACAAGCTCGCCGTTATGTACGCCGGAAAAATCGTAGAATACGGCACGGCGGACGATGTTTTCTTTGAACCCGCGCACCCGTACACATGGGCGCTGCTGGCCTCCATGCCCGACTTGGACACGAAGGAAAAACTCGAAGCCATCCCCGGCGCGCCGCCGAATATGATCCATCCGCCCGAAGGCGACGCGTTCGCCGTCCGCAACAAGTATGCCCTGGAAATCGACTTTGAACAGGAACCGCCTTTCTTTGAGATATCCCCGACGCATAAAGCGGCTGCGTGGCTCCTTCACCCGGACGCTCCCAAGGCGGAGCCGCCGCGCATTGTGACGGAACGCATAGAGCGTATGCGGAGGATGGAATTGGAGGAAGCCCATGGATGATGCGCTGCTTAGCGTCAGGAACCTGAAGCAGTATTTCCGGCTGAAGGGTTCGGATTTAAAGGCTGTGGACGATATCAGTTTCGATATAAGGAAGGGCGAGGTTTTGGGGCTTGTTGGGGAAAGCGGCTGCGGCAAGACCACATTAGGGCGGTCCATTATACGGTTGTATGATATTACCGGCGGCGATATATTTTTTATGGGCAAGCGGATAGGAACGGGAATCAGGGATAAGAAAAAGAAGATATCGGAGGCTAGGAAGAGCGGGGACGCCGTTCTTGCGGAGCGGCTGAAGGCGGAGCTTGTTAAGGCTAAGGATGAGGTCGAAAGCTCGGTCGGTGAAGGCGTTATGAGCAAGATGCAGATGATTTTCCAAGACCCCATCGCGTCCTTGAACCCTCGTATGACCGTGCGCGAGATCATTGCCGAAGGGCTGACAATACGGGGAATAAGGGATAAGAGGCACGTAAACGGCAGGGTAAGTGAAGCCCTTGATATGGTGGGGCTTCTGCCCGAACACGCCGAGCGTTACCCCCATGAATTTTCCGGCGGTCAACGGCAGCGTATCGGTATTGCCCGCGCAATACTGCTGGAGCCGGAGATGATTATCGCCGACGAGCCGGTCAGCGCCCTGGATGTTTCGATACAGGCGCAGGTTATTAATCTGCTCAACGATTTGCGGGAGCGCATGGGGCTTACGATTCTGTTTATCGCCCATGATTTAAGCGTGGTTAAATATTTCAGCAACAGGATAGCCGTTATGTATTTTGGAAAAATAGTAGAGATGGCTGATTCGGAGGAATTGTTTCTAAGGCCGCTGCATCCGTATACAAGGGCGCTCCTGTCCGCAATTCCGCAGCCCAACCCGCGGTATGAGCGCAAGCGCAAGAGGATGATCTACACTCCGGCCCTTGAGCATGATTACACGCGGGAAGAGCCTGAGCTGAAAGAGATATTACCGGGGCATTTTGTGCGGTGCAGCACTGAGGAGCTTGAGAAATACAAAGCGGAGCTGGGTCCGGCGTGAGAAAGGCGGTCATGGGTTACGCGGCCGCGGTTGGTGCCGGTTTGATTATCGTGTTTTTGGTATGCTGGCCCAGGGGATTGTTCCTTGAATTTGACGCCGTTGAAAGATACCGGATTTTAAGCGACGGTTTCTGGATAGCGGCGGTGGCCGTCGGAGGCGTAGGGATTTTGTCCGCCGTTGCCTCAACCGGGTTCTTTGACTTGATGGGTTACGCCGCCGGCTCCCTTTTTGCCGTGCTTTGGCGAAATGTGAACAAGGGAAGAAGGGCGAAGGATTTATATGAATATAAGCTGTCAAGGGAGGGCAAGCGCCGGCCCGCTTGGGGGCTTGCGGCTGTCGGTTTGGGGTTTTTCGCGGCGGCGGTTGTTTTTATGCTGCTGCATAATTTATGAATAAGGAGCGCGGATTATGTTGAAAAAGGTTATTATTGCAATAACGGTGTTTTTTTGCTCATTTATGTTTTTAAGCTGCGACTCATGGTTTGATATGTTGGGGAACGTTTCCGCCGATGCTCCGACGGAGGTTTTAACAACAGCGGACAACGAAACGGGTTCATTCCCCTTCGAATTCACGGCGGAGGATATTTTCGGCGAAACCGTGACGCGGGACGACCTTAGCGGAAAGGAAATCTACTTCGTGCATCTGTGGGCTACATGGTGCGGGCCTTGCATTGCAGAGATGGGCGAGTTGGCGGAGGTAGCGGAAATGTACGCGGACAGCGTGGGGTTTTTGGGCCTTCTTACGGATTATTACGAAAACCGCGCGGGTGCGGCGAGGGTTGCCGAAGCCAACGGCGTTACTTTTATGAATATACCCGACAGAACCCCCGGGCTTGAAACGGTTAGGCAAATGGTCCAATCTGGTTTCATACCGACGACAATAATTATTGACGGCGCGGGGAATATGATCGGCGGGCAGCTGGTAGGCGCGAAAGGGCTGGGTTATGCAAGATATATTGAGGAAGCCCTTGAAACCGTAAGGAGCGGGCAATGAGCGTCAGGAAGAGGACGCTTGTAACGGCTGCCGTATTTGTATTTGGGCTGCTCCTTGCCGCCGCCGGTGCCCGCGCCGGGGAAAACGCGGTTATCCGGGATAAGGGGGCCGTTATTTGCTTGGAATGTATAGGTATAGGATAAATTTATGAAACGTTTATTGGCGCAGATTGGGTTTTTTGTTTTGCACAACCCGTATTTGCAAAACTTTTTCAGCGGCAGGATTTACGACGGCAAGCTGAAGGGTTTTTGCGCGCCGGGATTGAATTGCTATTCCTGCCCGGCAGCCGCGTTTTCATGCCCCATCGGCTCGCTGCAAAACTTCTTTCGCGGCACGGGCCACAATATAAGCCTTTTCGTCACGGGGTTTCTGATAGCAATGGGCGCGGCGTTCGGCAGGTTTGTGTGCGGATTTGCATGTCCAATGGGGTTTTTACAGGATTTAATATACAAAGCTCCAACGCCCAAGTTCCGGGTACGGTTAAGAAAATTATCTTATTTTAAATATATAGTATTAGCTGCGTTTGTGATAATTCTGCCGTTTTCAGTACGCGATTATTTGTCGGGCCTGGGATATCCTTGGTTTTGCGCTTACATCTGCCCCTCGGGAACGATTTTCGGCGCGTGGCCTTTACTGGCGGCAAACGATTTTATCCGGGGGATGCTTGGAGCCTTATTTAACATAAAAACTGCCGTGGCCATAGGCCTGATAACAATGGCGCTGTTCATAAACCGTTTCTTTTGCAGGGTTTTATGCCCCCTGGGCGCGATTTACGCGATGTTTAATAAAATTTCGTTTGTCCGCATTAACCATGATAAACCCGCCTGCGCAAACTGCGCAAAATGCTCGGAATCATGCAATCTGCGGCTGGATCCCGTAAAGGAATCAAGCCATCCCGATTGCATGCGCTGCGGAAACTGCGTAAGGGCCTGCGGGGAAAAAGCGTTGAAATACGGGACAATTAATAAAAGTAATTAATAAAAACGGAGGTTGAAAATGAAGGAAAAGCTGATTGAATTAATGGCTTTTTGCAAAGGGCTTGGCGCGGATTACGTCGATATCCGGGTAAAGGATATCTGGACGGAACAGATTTCGGCTGAGGACGGCAAGGCCAAGGCGCTTAGTTCCGGCAGGAGCGTGGGCTTCGGCATCCGCGTGTATGTGGACGGCTCTTTGGGGTTTGCCGCCGCGAATGATTTGTCAAAGTTTGAGGAAACCGCGCGCAAGGCCTATGAAATCGCCTGCGTAAGCAAGGATTTACAGGCGGAAAAGATTGTACTTGCGCCAAAACCCGTTGTTGTTGACCATTTCGCAACGCCCATGGAAATTGACCCGGCATCGGTGCCTCTTTCCGATAAACTGGATTTGCTTCTTAATTGCGAAAAGATTATGAAAGCCGTGCCTGGCGTATCGCGCACCAACTCCGGCATGGGCTTCCGTAAAGAGATTGTTATTTACTGCGACACGGACGGAAGCTACATCACCCAAAGCTTCTGCCAAAGCGGCGCGGGCATTACCGCGACGGCAATCGGCAACAATGACGCGCAGACGCGCAGCTACCCCAGCCTTTTCGGCGGCGATTACAGCCGCGCCGGTTACGAGTTCGTCATTGGGCTGGATTTATTGGCGCACGCGGAAAAGATTGCCCGGGAAAGCGTGGAGCTTATGAACGCCCCGGACTGCCCTTCCGGTATTTATGATTTGATTATAAACCCGTCACAGATGGTGCTTCAGATACACGAGAGCATCGGGCACCCGACAGAGCTTGACCGTGTGTACGGCAGCGAGGCCGCCTTCGCGGGGGCAAGCTTTTTACAGCCCTCGGATTTGGGCAAAGACCTTGTCTACGGCTCACCGCATGTAACGGTCGTGGCTGACGCGGTTTGCAAGGAAGCCCTCGGCACATTCGGTTATGACGATGAGGGTGTGGCGGCGGTAAGCACCGTACTTATCGACAAAGGCATCTTTAAGAATTTTATGACATCGCGCGATACGGCGTTCAAGGTAAAGCAGGTGTCCAATGGATGCGGGCTGGCGGACGGATGGCGTAACCTGCCCCTTGTGCGTATGACCAATATAAACCTATTGCCCGGGGAATTTGAGGCTGATGAATTGATTGAGGGTATTAACGACGGTTTTATGCTGGATGTAAACAAGAGCTGGAGCATCGACGACAAGCGCATAAACTTCCAGTTCAGCTGTGAAATAGCCTATGAAATAAAAAACGGCAAGCTGACCGGAAAGGTTTTCAAAAACCCAATCTACAGCGGCGTTACGACAGAGTTTTGGGCAAGCTGCGACGGTGTTGCCAACGGGAAGAGCTGGCGGATTTACGGCGTGCCGAACTGCGGCAAGGGACAGCCGATGCAGAGCGCCCGCTGCGGGCACGGATCCGCGCCCACGCGGTTTAGAAAAGTGAAGGTAGGTGTCGCGGATGTTAAGTAAACAGCAGGCGCATAACATTGTCACAAAACTCCAATCATATGCAAAGAGCGATATGACCGTGAATATTATGGATAACGGCGAAAAGCTGACGCGCTTCGCCAATTCCGAGATACATCAAAACGTTGAAATCGACGATACCATAATTAACCTGACAGTTCACGACGGCAAAAAATCGGCTTCCAGTCAAACAAACGCTTTTGACGATGAGAGCTTAAAAAAGCTTGCCGCCGATGCCGAGGCAATGCTTAAACACGCCCCGGAAGGCGAGTTTGAGCCTGTTCAGCCGCCCGTTGAACCCATCCCAGAAACCGCCAACGACGAACGGCTTTCAAAAGCCTACGGCATAAAAGGCCGCGCCGACGCGGTAAAACGCTGTATCTCCTCCCTTGACCCGGACTACACCACCGCCGGCGTATTGTCCCTGACAAACAACATGCGCGCTTTTGGCAACCGCTCGGGATTGTTCCATTACTACCAATTCGACAGCGTTAACTTCGAGGCCGTCGTAACCCACAAGGACGGCGATACCGGCTTTGGCGCGCTGGAAACAAACAACCCGGACACCTGCGATATCGGCGCGGCGTTCAAAACCGCTTACGACAAGGCAAGAAACGCCATTGGCCCCGTTTTTACCGATTTAGGCGCGTATACCGTCGTCCTTGAACCGGCGGCAGTCGCAGACTTACTCATGTTCATGCTGATAGGCTTAAACGGCGCCCGCTACCAAAAAGGGCTCAGCTTTGCCTCCGGTTTGCTTGGGCAAAAGGTATTCGGCGAAAATGTCACCATCCGCGACGATGTAACCAACCCCGCCACGTTCCAACGCTTCTTCGACGCCGAAGGCTTCCGCCGCCAGCCGCTTGCCTTGGTCGAAAACGGCGTCCTGAAAAACGTCCTCTACTGCTCCAAAACCGCGCAAAAAGACAACGCTCAACCCACGGGCCACTCCGTCGGCAGCAGCGGCGACGGCGGCTATCCCCTCAACGTCGTTATGGAAGGCGGCGACAGCTCTCTCCCCGAAATGATTTCGTCCGTCAAAAAGGGCATCCTCGTTACCCATTTCCACTATTGCAACTATGTCAACCCCAAAGTCCTACAGGTCACAGGCCTGACCCGCGACGGCACGTTCATGATAGAGGACGGGCGCGTAACCAGTCCCCTCCGCAACATGCGGTTCACTGAAAGCCTAATAAACGCGTTCTCGAACATAACCGCTCTCTCCCGCGACGTTCGCCCCGTGCCCTTCCTAAGCGGCCCCGCGCTCCTGCCTGCCGTTGTTATCAAGGATTTCCATTTTACCAGCGGTCAGAAATAGAGATAAGGCTTCGGGGGGACTCTGTCCCCGTCGTTCAGCAATGTGACATGCATATCCAACTCCGTCAGCATTGACGGAGTTGGATATGCGAATAAACAAACCGCAATGCAAATTACTTATAATAGACGCAAATAACGATTTCGGGGAACATACGGGAGTAAATAATAAAAAAACTAAACTATTAAAAGGAGATGTAAAGCTATATGAACGGCGAGCAATTAAGCTGTACGAATCTTGCGGCTATACGGTGTTCAATAATGAACAGGGGGCTATAGGAATGAAAAAAACGTTGGAAAATCAATAGCAAGTAAGCGTTTCAAATTTGGGAAATCAGTGCTGTGCTTAACTTGATAGTTATGCTAATATTAATCAGTTAAATCTGGAGGTTTATTGATGGGAATAGGTTTGTTTATTGATCACCGTTACTTGTATAATGTTGTAGGCAGACAGAAAACGGATTATTTGAAGCTTAGGAATTTTATTGAATCTGAGTTGAATGATGTTGTTGACGAGGGTTATTTCTTTAACGCCGATGACGACGCGCCCGCCGCGGCAAAGCTGCACAGCGCGCTGTCCTATCCGCCTCCGAACGGACCCGGGTTAAGGGTGAAAACCTATTGGCTGCAAAAGAAACCGCTGTATTGGCCGGACAGGACGCCGGTAATACATCCTTCGAAAAATTACCAATTTGAACTAACGACACAGAAAGCAGTGGATGTCGGGCTTGTCTATCATATGACACGTTCTTTTATGAACCGTAAGTGGACTAAATTAATTCTTATCGCCGGGGACGGGGATTTCCACGAGCCCGTACAAGGCCTTGTGGAACAGTATAATGTTGATTTATATATTATGGGAAGCATTGTTTCTGTGTCTGATGAGCTAAAGCCATACGCCAGAAAAATTTATGAAATGGATAAGGAGCCGTTACTCTCGCAACTTGCGTATACTAAGTCATAGAGTATATATCAACTATATCATTTATAATAAATAGAATCAATCTCATCGCTGGTGATACCAGGTTCTTTATAAAATATTAACGGCGCTTCGGTAAGCATTCCTGCCGATGCGCCTTTTATTGCCGTCATCAGGAACAATTTTGAAGGTTTATCGGCGAAGGGATGAACGAAGCGCAGGGTCTTTGGTTCCAACCCGCGTTCGCGCAGAGCGTATAAGACATCGGTCAGCCTTTCCGTCCTATGGACAAGGAATAACTTCCCGCCGTATTTTAGAAGCGCAGCGGCGGCGGCGGCGACATCCTCCATGCCGCACAAAAGCTCATGCCGCGCGATATTACGCTCTGTGTGCTCAAGCGGGCCGCGTACCTTCATGTAGGGGGGATTAACCGTCGCCACATCAAAATATCCCGGCACAAGCCCGCCATAATCGCCGCGGATATCCCCCTTTACAACACTTATCCTGTTTCCGAGACCGTTCATACGGACGTTCCGCACCGCCATATCCGCCATTTCGTCCTGAATCTCGACACCATAAAAACAAGCGCCCGCATAACGGGCGCTCATCAAAATGGGTACAACTCCGCTTCCGCAACACAAATCAACAACGCGTTCGCCGCGCCAAGCCTTTGCATATGCCGCCAAAAGCACGGAATCCGTACCGAAACAAAATCCGCCGGGTTTTTGAAGCAGCTTTAACCCATTCCTATCCAAATCAACAACCTGTTCACCATTTTTTATATAATCCAAAACAGACGGGTCAAGGGCATAATCCGCATTCAACGGTATATGGGGAATCCGCTTCAAGCTTAATAATCTCCCTCTGGGTTTGATTTTTATATATCCCCGGTTCCAACCGCTTCCTCATCCGTCTTTTTAGCTTTAACGATGGAAATGGCGGAGAGGGGATAGGCGGAGACGACGGGTTCGTCCTGGGGCTTGCGGCGCACGGCCACCCGGACGAGCTGGCGGAGGATCATGACGGAGAGGACTTCGCCCGTGCCGTCGGGGGTTTTGACCAGATCGCCCTCGTTGGGCAGGTTTTTGTTTAGGTGTTCGTAGGTTTCTTCCTCGTATTTCAAGCAGCACATCAAGCGTCCGCATATGCCGGAGATTTTGGTGGGGTTGAGGGAAAGGCTTTGTTCCTTTGCCATTTTAACGGACACGGGCTGGAAATCGGTCAAGAAAGTGGAGCAGCACAATGGACGCCCGCAAATCGCCATCCCGCCCGCTATCTTTGTTTCATCGCGCGGGCCGATTTGGCGCAGTTCGATGCGCATACGGAAGATGGAAGCCAGTTCCTTGACAAGTTCGCGGAAATCCACGCGCCCGTCAGCGGTGAAATAGAAAATGATTTTGTTTTGGTCAAAGGTCAGCTCTACGTCAACCAGTTTCATTTCAAGGGCGTGCTTGGCGACGGTTTCAGTGCATATACCAAGGGCTTCCTTTTCGCGCGCCTTGTTTTTTTCGACCTGCTCCTCGTCCTCGGCTGTGGCTACACGCATGATTTTTTTAAGCGGAGCCACAATGTCCGCTTCGGGGACTTCCTTGTTCGCAATCTCTACCTTGCCGCATTCGACACCGCGGGCAGTTTCAACTATTACGTTTACACCCGTCTCTACGGTAATTTCGTCAGGATCAAAATAATAAATCGTGCCGGCGCGCCGGAAACGCACGCCGATTATCTCGATTTTATCCTTTGGTTTACACTCTGATTTATCCTCTGGTATATTCTCAGGAATAATATCCGTAATGTTCTCTGTCATGTAACTTTCCTTCCCAAGCCAAGCATTAATACCTCAATCGTTAACTGGAACCCGGCGTTTGATTCCAGCCGTGCCCTTGCGGTTTCGATACGGTTCAATGCTTGATCTATATCATCTATAACATCTATTTGTAATAGTGCATTGTTAATTCTTGCTTTAATATCAGCGAAACAAAGTTCGGATTGCGGCGCGTGGATACTGACGGCTAAATCCCTGTACCACATTGCCGCCAGGTCAAGGATGAGGTTGGCGTCGTCCTTGTATTCATCCAGAACGCGAGTTTGCAACAGTATTTCGGCGGCTGTTTTATTCGTAATGCCTTCCAGTACGGACAAAAGCGCTTCCCTTGCCCGGTACGCCCGCGGCGGAGCGCCGTCCTCGCCCGGTTTGCTCAATTCAATCGCGCGCCCTGCGCTGCCGTTGGACAAACTGGCGTAAAAAAACGCTTCGGATTGCGTTAGGCCGGGGTTGTTGGCGAGCAGGACGCGGGCTGCTTCGTCCGTCGGCAAAGCTGTGGTTTTTATGCCCGCAAGGCGGGAACGCACGGTTGGAAGGAGCAATCCCTCATTTTCCGCGCACAATATAAAAACCGCGTGGGGCGGAGGCTCTTCAAGGGTTTTAAGCATTATATTCTGGGAAGAAGCGTTCATCCAATCCGCTTTTTCAATGATAAAAACCTTGTATCCGGAGCGATAAGGCTTGATATTAGCGGCGGTTATAATGTTTTCCCTAACGTATTCCGCGCTGATGGCCGTTTTCTTGTCCGGGCGGGCGAATATAACGTCGGGATGGTTGCCGGATTCAAGCGCTTTGCAAGAGTAACATCCCCCGCAAGGCTTGTCCGCCATGCCCTCACATAAAAGAATCCGCGCGGTTTGTTTGGCCAGGGTTTTCTTGCCTGTGCCGGGCGGCCCGGAGAACAGGTATGCATGAGAAAAACGCCCATTTGAGAGTATTTTTTCCAGGCGGCGTTCGGGCGTTAACCGTTCTATCCCAAGCTCTGTCCCGGGTTCAGCCTCGGACAAACCCGCGCTCATATAATCAAATCCAGAAGAAGCCCGTGTATTTCGCCGGTTTTCTCAAGTATCGCAAGCGGGTTTTTCTCGGTTTTTAAAAGTTCCTTGGCTAAATCGTCAAGATGCTGGTTTACAAGCTTTACAACACCGTACACGCGATGCCGCCCGCGCCGGTCCAGAAAGTTCTCGCGCTCAAATTTATGCCCGTTGGTAACGACCTCGTTGATAAAATCCGAAACAAGGGAACGGTACTTCTTCATATCGCGGACGTCCATATGATCGGACAGCTTCTTGCCCAGCGCGCCGATTTCCGAAATCAGGCCTTCCAAACGTTCCTTCAGGCCCTCGTCGCCAAGGCGCTTCAGCGTAAACTCAAACGCGTCCGAAATGGGTTTATCCTTAACAACCGGCGCGTCTGTCAAAAACGCCGGGGTTGTTTCCGCTATGCGGATATCCATGCCTACACCTTCTTAAACTCTTCGACGTTCAGCACAAAAATTGTGGCCCCGCCAACGGTAACCTCGACAGGGTACGGCACGTAGCTTTCCGTTGTGCCGACGCTCTGCGAGTTTACGGATGTTATCTGTCTTCTGGCCTTGCATTTTTTCTCTATTATGTGTACCAAATCCGGTATGCGTTCTTCGGAAGCGCCGCAAATCAACGTTGTGTTACCAGCCCGTAAGAACCCGCCCGTTGTGGCAAGCTTCGTAACGCTGTAACCGTTTTCGTTCAACGCGTCCATCACCCCGAAAGCGTCGTCGTCGTTAATTATAGCCAATATAAGTTTCATTGTAGTTCTCCCTCCAAGATCGCTTTAATTATTATATCCATAAATTATGATAATGAGCAATGCGTTTTAAACATTTTATCATAATATTGTATGCAATGCAAATTATATTGGATTTTTTGGGAAATTAAGGTATACTCTTTGGGGAGCGTGATTTATTTTGGCCTACTGGCAGCAATTGCTGACTATTTGTTCTTTGGTGTTTTTTGCGGGTTTTGTCGATTCCATCGCGGGCGGCGGCGGCATCATCTCGCTTCCCGCTTACCTCATAGCCGGGCTTCCCCCTACGGCTGCCCTCGGCACAAACAAGTTCAGCTCAACAATCGGGCTTTCCGTAGCGTCGTGGCGGTTTTTGAAACGGGGCAAGGCGCATCTGCGCGCGGCGGTCACGGCAGCGGTTACGGCGCTCATAGGCTCGGCTGCCGGAGCCGAGCTGATAATGCTTCTGGACAGGTTTGATGAGCGCTACTTCAGCTACATACTCATCGCTTCGCTTCCTCTGCTTGCGGTATTTATACTCTTTAACAAGCGCATCGGAAACGACGCGCCGAACCGTGATTTACGGGGAGCGCGCATGTACGTACTCTCTGCGCTGGCGGGGCTTGTAATCGGCGCGTACGACGGTTTTTTCGGGCCGGGCGCGGGGACTTTCCTGATCATTGTTTTTAACGCCGTTGTGGGGCTGGATGTGCTGACGGCTTCGGGAACGGCGAAGATTGTTAATTTCGCTTCGAATATCTCTGCGCTGATAACCTTCGCGATAAGCGGCAGCGTGATTGTGGCGCTGGCGGCTCCGGCGGCGGTATTTTCTATAGCGGGGAATATTCTGGGTACGCGGTTAGCCTTTAAAAACGGCGCAAGGATTATAAGACCGGCGTTTATCGCCGTTTTAACAATGCTTCTTGTAAAGATTGTTTACGATACGTTTTTAAGTTAGCCGCACAGCTTAATGATCAATGTCTCAACCGCCAGTCTGTCCGTAGTTTTCCCGGTCTTAATATTAACTTCAGCTTCAAGGATATCCGCCAAAGCAGCCGCGAGGGTCTTTTCCGAAAAATTCGCGCTCTGGCGTAAAAAATCCGAAACCATAAAATCCCTTAACCCCGCCGTTTTAGCGATTTCCGCAGGGCTGATTCCCTTATCGCGCAAGCCCTTGCAAATGATCATAAGCCGGAACTGACGCGCTATCATCGAAAGAATCATCAAAGGCGCCTCTTTAAGCGCAATCAGGTTAGCCAAAGATGTCAGCGCTTTCAGGTTTTTAGTGCCGATTTCTTTAACCAGCGCAAAAATTTTACCCTCAATGCTCTGTGTGCATAGCTGTTCTATATCATCTATATCAATTGCAGAACCCTGGCCTTTATAAGAGGCTAGTTTTAACGCTTCCGTGTGAAGGCTTTCCATTATACCGATATTATCGCCGTTTACGCCCACATATCGGATCAAAGCCGCCGCCACACTTGTTTTTACGCTGACACCCTCGGAAGCGAGCAGTTTAACCAACCATGCCGCAAGCTCCGGTTCGCTTGGAGTTGTGAATTCCGCGGCAAAACCGGCTGTTGAAACCATTTTGAACAGTTTACCTCGTTTATCAGGCGGCTTAACGGTTTCCACGAAAAGGAAAACGGTAGTTTCGGGCGCCCCGGGAAGATACGCGCTTAAACGGTCAGCCGCGTCTTTTTTGCCCGTTTGAAGGAAACCGGTGTTTTTCAATACTATCAAGCGGTATTCGGCAAGGAAGGGCAAAGTTTCCGCCGCCGCGATGATATCGTGAGGGCTGTGGCTTTCGCCTTCAAAGACGGCCGTGTTGATATCCGTTTCCCCGCCGCCAAAAACAGCCGCGGCAAGGCGCTTCTCATAAGCGCGGATCAAATATGTTTCCGGGCCGTAAAAAACATATATCCTGTCTAGTTTACCAGATTTTAACCGCGCGTTTAATTCTTTCATCGGCTTTACCTGCCATCGTCTGTAGTTTAATTACTTCCTCGCCCGGGAAAACGCGTATCGCGCCCATCAAATCCGTCCGGAAAAGCGGAATGCCCATATCCGCAAGGCGGCCCGCAACATCCGGGTGCGGATGCCCGTACAAGTTATTATATCCCATTCCCGCAATAGACACAACCGGGGATACGGCCTCAAGAAATTCCTGTGAGCTGGAGGTACGCGAACCATGATGCGCAAGCTTCAGCACATCGGCGAACAAAACGCCCGGAGTATCGTATAAAAATAACATCTCACGCTCCGCGGCCTGCTCCATATCGCCGGTAAAAAGAAAGCGTGTGCCCCCGGCGTCCAGCATAAGCACAAGAGAGGCGTCATTCCCGGTAAAAACCGTACCGGCGGTTGGGTATAAGCAGCTGATAATTACCTCGCCAAAAAAAGCAAATTGATCCCCCGCACCGATATATATTACTTCTGTGCCCATGCTCTCTGCTGAATTCAGCATATGTTCCAGAACATCTATATCAGACCTATCATTGTGAAAAAGAAATAATTTATCTAATTTGCCCGTTTCTATAACCTCTATAACACCTATAGCATGATCGGCGTGCGCATGACTGACGAATGCCGCGTCAAGACGCTCTATTCCCATATAATTCATATACGGGATAAGCGTCCACACACCTTGATCGTCGCCTATCCTTGAAATATCCCTGCCGCCGCCGTCTATTATAAATGCCTGGCCGCCGTAGGAAACCATAACGCAGTCGCCTTGGCCCACGTCAAGCATTGCTATGGTTAAAGGCGCGGGAATTGCGGCGGCGGCAACGGCAGTAAGTCCGTAACCCGCGATAGTAGCCAAAAATACGCGTTTCCTCGTTATGAGCTTAACACTCCATTTATCACGGCGCATGGCCCATACGATTGCCGCGAAAGCGCAGTAAAACGCCGCAACAGAGAGAAACCCCGGCCTTCCTGTAAATATCATCCCAAAGGGCAGGGAAGCGAACCATTCGCACATGTAATTATAGAATTGTATTAAAAGCCTTGGAATAAAAGCCGTCAAACCGGCGATACCGATATTTACCAAGCCGAAGATGCTTGTGACAAAGCCCGCGGATACGGTAAGCGCCACGGTTGGGACGATTATCAGATTTGATATAAACGCGATGACGGGGAACTCGTAAAAATAGAATGACACGATGGGGAATGTAGCCAATGTAGCCGCCAGCACCGATGGCACGTTTTGGCGGAAGAACGCGCTGCCCATCAATTTTTTCATTAAAGCCGACTTTGCGGAGAGCTGTCCGAAAAACCGCAGGAGCGCGGGGGTTCCAAGCATAAGACCAGCCACCGCCGTAAACGAAAATTGAAATCCCACGTCCCAAAGGTACAGCGGTTCGTACAAAAGCAGCGCGACGGCGGCGAAGGACAGCGAACTAAGCCCGTCGCTCCGCCTGTAAATCAACGCGCCAATAATATAGGTTCCCGACATCACCACCGCGCGAACTGTGCCGGGCGCGGCGCCTGTCATTATACAATAAAACAGCAGAAACGCAAGCGTTATAGCGCCGGCGGTACGGTTATTGAGTTTGAGCCGGGAGAGGAGCTTCATTATAAACGCCGCGGCTATCGAGATATGCAGCCCCGAAACGGCAAGTATATGATAGACCCCGGCCTCGCGGTAGATATCCCGGGTTTCCTGGGACAGCCCGGTACGGTCGCCAAGCAGTATTGCCGTAAGCACCCCGGCCTCATTTGGAGGCAGAACGCGGTGCAGTACAGCTTGCAAACGGGAACTGACCTTGCCGGGTACGTTGCGCAGATAAAAATTTGTGTGTTCTATAACATATATATCAGGAAAAATTGTATATTGGATTTTACGGGTACGCAAATATGTAAATTCGTCATAAGCGCCCGGATTCCGTTGAAAACGCAGGGCTTGCAATCTGCCCGTCACAGTTACGTAAGCGCCCGGTTCCGCATGGTCGCCAATGCCCAAATATGCAAGAATGTTAACTTTTGCGGGCAAATCTTCCTCACCGATACTAAATAAATCCGTTTGGATAATAATCGTTGTGCGGCCTCCAGCGGTGCCGGACACATCGCGCACAATACCGGAAAACGTTACAATTTCGCTATTTTCGGCAATATGATATAGAGGTTGATATTTATCGACAATACTGTTTTGGAGCAAAAAGAAGCCGATAATTGTCAGAATCGGAAAGAATAAAACTATTTTTTGCTTAAATATTACCCATAAGCCGAAAGAAACGGCAAAACCAGCCAAAGCAAGCCAAAACAGCCCGATATCGGGATAGGCGTAACGCGAAAAAACAATGCCGCACGCAAGAAACGCAAACATAAATAGCAATGGGCGCTTCACTTCGCGTCCTCAGGCCGTGACAGGTTTTTCTTCACTCCCTTTTCAAATTTAACGCGCGGAAGCATTACCTGCCGTGAGCACATAATGCATTCAACACGAAAATCCATTCCTGCCCGTAATATTTTCCATTCGCGCCCGCCGCATGGATGGGGCTTTTTCATCAAGACTATATCGCCTACTTGTAAATCCATAATAACTCCTATTATATATATGATATATTATTACTATAACAAATATATCACGTATAATTACTAAAGTCTATAGAGTCAATACAGCGCTTAATCTCCGCCGCGCAAGCCGCGTAGACATCAAAGCCGCACATAAACGGATCCGCGATATCCAACAATTTTTCGTCACTAACCGCGAACGCAAGACCGTAAAGCGTGTATAATCTGTCTTTGGCAAAGGGGAACATCTCCGAAACATGCTTTCTGTGCGACGCCGTCATTGTCAGGATCAAGCCCGCGCCGCGTACATCGGCTTCGGTCAGAGGGCGGGACACATGTCCGGAGAGGTCGATACCGTAACGCTCCGCCAAAATTCTAATTGCCATCTCGCTTGCCGGGCCGCCGGAGGCTGCCACACCGCGGGAATAAAAGACCGCGTTCCCCGCAAACCGCCGTGCCAGCGCCTCGGCCATGGGGCTTCTGCATGTGTTGCCCGTGCAAACAAATAATACTCCACTTGTTTTATCCAAAGAAATCCTCCGGCATTAGACATTTTAAGGTTTGAATATATTGTAAAAAACGTATCGGGGAATTACAATGATTGAATATACTATCAGGGGTTTGAAGCTGCGCGTAAACCCGGTTTTTTTCGCTTTATTCCCGGCTGCGGCGGTTCTGGGATTGCGGCAAGAGCTTTTAATCCTGCTGCTTTCGGCTTTCCTTCACGAATTGGCGCATATGATGGCGGGAATTCTTACCGGTTTGCGCCCGGAGCGCCTTGAGGTTACGGCTCTGGGGCTTAGCGCCGGGCTTCCCGGCATGGAGCTTCTTCCGGCTTCAAAAAAATACGCCGTTTACCTTTCCGGCCCCGCCGCCAGCCTGCTTGCCGCGCTTACCGCCAGCCGGTTGGGTTATGACTTCATTTTCCTTGTGAACGCTGCGTTCACCGCCTTTAACCTTTTGCCTGCACGTACCCTTGACGGCGGGCGTGTTTTGGGTGCGTTCCTTACGCGCCGTATTGGTTTTATAGGCGCTTCGAGGGTTTTGACAAAAGTAAACCTCGTGGTTTGCGTGTTTTTAATGGCTATAGGCATAGCGCAGGTAATCCTCTTCCCGCCTAATCTAAGCCTGTTTCTGCTGGGGTTTATCCTGCTTTGGCAGGGAAAAAAGGTTGTAGTGGCGGAATGCCTGCGTTTCACTTCTGACATCCTAGACCAAAACGGCAAGTACGCAAACGGACGGCGTCTTTGTGTGCGCCACGCCGCTTTCCCGGCTGATGCTCCGGCAAAGGCGCTGCTGGATTATCTTGATTACGATACTATCGCTATCTTTTATATATATAATAGAACAGGTAGAACAACTATTATTACCGAAAGCAATCTCATTAATATAACAAGGGAGCATGGGATCAACGGCGATATCAGCGAAATGCTGAGCCGCTGCCCTATCTGATGCTGTCAAGCGATTCAAATGTAAAACCCATTGCGTGTACGCGGTCAATGATATCGCCCAGCGCTTCGGCATTAGACTGTGAAACGGAGTGCAGAAGAATTACGCAGCCGTTATGTATATGCTCCGTCACTTGCCGGAACGCCTCGTCCTTACCGGGCTGGTTGTTAACGTCCCAATCGCGGTAGGCCAGGCTCCAGAAAAAAGTCCTGTATCCCTGCCTGTATACGGTATCCAATGCCCGCATGCTGTAAACCCCGCTTGGGAAGCGGAAAAACGGGTCCAAATCGAAACCCGTCGCCTGTTTAAAAAGCCGCTCAACTTCCTTTAATTCTTCGATTATTTCCTCATCGGTCAGTTCATTCATATCCCTGTGCGTGTCGCTGTGGTTGCCGACGATGTGGCCTTCGTTCTTCATGCGGGCGCACAATTCGGGTGAGCTCCGGATAAACGACGTGGTAACAAAAAACGCCGCCTTTACGCCTTTTTCCTTTAATGTATCTAAAATGGCGGGTGTGAAGCCCATATCGTAGCCTTCGTCAAAAGTCAGATATACCACCGGGCGCGAGATATCCCCCAAATAATCCCCGCCAAAATTTCTTATATCGTACTTGAAAAAACCTTCGGGCGGCTGAAAGCTTGAATTGCGGCGAAAACCCCAGCTTTGACGCTCATCGGATAAAACGCCGTTTATATACGCGCTTGGATAGGATGAGCGGTAGGGACTTACTATTCCCCGCGGAAGCGGCGCGGGAGTCGGCTCCGGTGTGGGTTCGGGCGTTGGCGTGGGGTCCGGCGCCGGCTCGGGTTCGGGAGTTGGCGAAAGGGTTTCTGATGGAGGGACGGGAGTTTGCTCCGGTTCATTGGCGGCTTGCGGTGTGGGTGAAGGAACGTTCCCGGTTGGCTGCTGTGTTTCGTCCGCCGCTGCGCCTGCCGATTCGTTTTGCGCGGGTGATGATTGCGGCGGCATAGGGGTGCCGGTCTGAGCGGGCGGATCGGTTTGGGCGGGAGCAATTGTTTGCAAGGGTTGGGAATGGGATATATCCGTTCCGACGGGAACCGGGTTAACCGGGCCGCCCGTCATTGTTTGAACGGAAAATACGCCATCAGATATCGTGCTTAAACTGGTGGACGACAATATAATAAAGAAAATAATTATCAGAACAACGCGGCGGAAATATTTCATTAATAATACTCCTTTGGCTAATTATAACATCTTGCATGAGGACAGGCAATGATTTATAATGAATAAACGATTGTTAAACCGGGGTGATACTTATGGAAATTGTGGATATGAATACGCTGGACGCCGCGCAGAGGGAGCAGGCCGCGCGTATACTTACGGAAAGCTTGCCCTTGGGCTGGCCTTCTTATAATGACGCGAAAGAAGAGCTTATAGAATTGTTAATTCCCAAAAACACGATGTTTGCGGCTTTGGAGAACCGCGAGACTGTTGGCTGGGGCGGTATTATGCCTATTTATAAACGACGGGTATTTGAACTCCACCCGCTTGTAGTGCGGGAGGACAAACGCGGCTCGGGTATTGGCGGCGCGTTGCTGAAGGCTTTGGAGGATAAGGCGCGTGAACGCGGCGGCCTTACCATGCGCATAGATGCGGACGACGAGATTGAGGGAGGCGAGACATCCTTCGCAAATGTTGATTTGTACAGCGATTTTCCCGGACACTTGCGCCGTTTTAAGCCCGGCGCGCATCAAACCGCGTTTTATCTTAAACAAGGCTACACGATAGTAGGCGCTTTACCCGACGCAAACGGATATGGAAAGCCGGATATTTTTTTGGCAAAAAGACTTTAATATACAGAAAGAGGAAAACTGATGAGAAGATTTGCGGCTTTATTTGTTGTACTTATGTGCATTGCATCCGCGGCTTGCTATACGGCGTCTGAACCTGGCGACAGGATATTCAGATGGGTCACGGGCAGTGTTGACAACGGCATCAACCCCCACGACAGCGCGCTTATGGCAAACGGTGAAATCGTTGATTTGATACTGGTTTCGCTGTATGGCTGGTCGCCCGCCGAAAGCCGTGACCGGGCGGAGCTTGTTCCGCGCATGGCTGCCGGGGAACCGGTGTCGGAGGACGGCATAACATGGATTATCAGCATAAACCCCGGCGCGCGCTGGGCGAACGGCGAACCCATCACCGCGCAAACGTTTATTTACTCATGGAAGATGGGGCTTGACCCAGGGCTGGCATATATCGCTTCCACTGCGATTTACAACGCGCGCGTTGAAATCGTAAACGCCGAGGACTATTACGCGCAAAACCTTCCCGGCAGAGAAACCGTATGCTGGGAGGATGTGGGGTTCAAGGCTCTTGATGACACCACGCTTGAAATCACAACGGTAAGACGATACACCGCCGCGGATGTTATGCTGCATTTCGCGCACCGCGCCACCGCCCCCGTTTACGAGCCGCTTTACGAAGCCGGCATGAACGCGGAGCGCACATCGACCTTGTACGGGACAAGCCTTGAATATTTCATGGCCAACGGCCCCTTCACGCTCACATCCTGGACGAAAGGCTCCGAACGTATTTTCGTACGCAACGAAAATTACCTGTATTCTCATCTCATCCGTTTTGACGGTATATACGGGCGCGTCGCCGCCGATGAGATCACGCGGATTGAACTGTTTGAAAGCGGCCAGAGCGATTATATCGAGCTTGGGGTCAACGGCCTGATGCGTTATGAGGACGACCCAAGGCTTGTCTCCTATAACCGTCAGGCGATAAGAACCATTGAGGTAAACCGCGATAACCCCGACAATCCCGCCCTTGCCGACCCTTTGTTCCGCAAAGCGCTTTACTACGCCACGGACAGGGCCGCCGTCGCGGGGTTGGTCAACGCCGCCCCCGCGCCGTTTTTTCTGTCCACGGTTGGGATCGCCCTTGACGATGGGACGCTTTACCGCGATATAGACATGGCAAACGACTGGCTGCCGCCAAATAACGGATATGACCCGGAGTACGCAAAAAGCCTGTTTTTAGAAGCCCTTGAGAAATACGGCATGGATTCCGTCAGCCTGACCCTTTTATACGGCGAGGACATCCCCGGGCTTCGCGCCGCGTCGGAGCTTATCCAAAGCCAGTGGGAACGCGTTTTCGGCAGGGATGTTTTCAATTTGAGCCTGCGCGGTATGCCGCACAGCGCGGTTTTGGCGATGATGACGGGATCGGTGGAGGCTCCGTCAGCCGGATGGGATTTGGGATGGTCGGCGCGTATGCTCCGGGCTGAGAACTTTTCCCCGCACGCCAAATTTGCCCCGTACCTCAGTACCGCGCCGAACCGTTATACAAACTACGGCAATGCCTTTCTGGACGAAATGTTCCCGCTTTTTGAGGACGATGAATATAGGCTCGACGACTTAAAGCGTTTTAACCTTACGCTGGAGATAGAAATGCACCTGATTTTGGAAGACGTAACAGTCATCCCCGTTTATCAGGAAATGGCCTATGTGATGTTTAACAGCCGCGTGCGTCTGCCGCTGGACACGGTTTCGCCGATAATCGGTTTTGGCTGGGAGTATGGGGATTTTGAATATCTCATGCCCCCAGTCCAATGACCGCGTTAAATTTTAGGGTCAACGGACTAGCGCCTTCTCAAAATCCGCGATAAGGTCGTCTATATGCTCAAGCCCGGCGGAGATACGGACAAGTCCGGGGGGGATGCCGCTTTCCAGCATGTTTTCAGGGGTCATTTGGGAATGGGTTGTGGTGGCGGGATGGCAGGCCATGGAGCGGACATCGGCGAAATGTGTAACGTTGCTAATAAGGGTTAGGGAATTTATAAGGCTGGCGCCGGCTTCGCGCCCGCCTTTTAATTCTATGCTGAAAAGCCCGCCGCAGCCCTTGGGCCAGTCGCGGTCCGCGAGGTGTTTGTAGGGGCTGGAGGGGAGTTCGGGGTAGTTCACGCGTTCGATTGCGGGGTGGTTGGTTAGATATTGTGCCATGGCGCGGGCGTTTGCGGTGTGGCGTTCCATGCGGAGGGAGAGTGTCTCCACGCCTTGTAATAGCAGGAATGAGTTAAAGGGTGACGGGCAGCCGCCAAAATCCCGCATGGCGGCGGTGCGGGCGCGGCTGATGAAGGCCGCTTTGCCGAAATGGTCGGTATAAACTATACCGTGATAGCTTGGGTCGGGTTCGGATAAGAGGGGGAATTTGCCGTTTGCCCATTCGAAATTGCCGCTGTCAATTAAAACGCCGCCCATGGTTGTACCGTGGCCGCAGATATACTTTGTGGTTGAATGCAGCACTAAATCCGCGCCGTGTTCGAAGGGCTTATAAAGGTACGGAGTGGAGAGGGTTGCGTCGACGAGGACGGGAACGCCGTGTTCGCGCGCGATGGCGGAGATTGCGTCTATGTCGCAGAGGTTGCCCTGCGGGTTTCCGATTACCTCGATATAAATCAAGCGTGTTTCGGGGCGGATGGCTTTGCGGAAATTTTCGGGATCGTCGGTTGACGCGAATGTGGTTGTTATGCCCAAGCGCGGCAATGAGTGCGTCAGCATGTTTACGGTGCCGCCGTATAAGGTTTTTCCGGCTGCGATGTGCTGGCCGCCCTCCATGAGCGTGAAGATCGCTCCGACCAGGGCCGCGTGACCGCTGGCGAAGGCCAGTGCGCCCACGCCGCCCTCAAGGGCGTTAAGCCGCTCCTCAAGGATTGCCGTTGTCGGGTTGCCAAGCCTTGAATAAATATTGCCCGACTTTCTTAATTCAAAAATATCCTGCGCGTCCTGGGCCGAATCGTAGAGATAACCAGCCGTCATATACAATGGCGGCACAAAGGATTTTGTTGCGGGCTCGGGTGTGTACCCCGCGCGGGCTTGCAAGGTCTCGAATTCCGGCATTTATATCCATCCCATTTCGTTAATTTTTATGTATAGCAACGGCTGTATAGCCGGATAAGTCATTTTTTCGGGAGGCGGCATTGCGTTCATCAGTATTGCCTCGGCAATTTCGGATTGGGGAAGCATGCCCAGACGGCTTATTTCGGCAAGGTAAACCTGCCCGTTTGTAGTACAGCCATCCCTTGTTACGCTGTAATCAAACATGGCGCGGAGCGTAAAAGACTCCGCGCCTGTTTCTTCATACAGCTCGCGTTTGGCGGCTTCCATGGGGGGTTCGCTCTGCTCAATCCGCCCGCCGGGTATTTCGTATGTATCACGCTCACGGTGCCGGCAGAGAACCCATTTTCCGCCAAATCTCGCGAAAATTACTACAAAATCATAAATGCTTAGTTCGTTCAGGCTGTATATCCGTACTTCCAAATGCATCACGCTTTCGTTTTGAGGACTAGGACGCCCGCGCCTCCAGTATCATATTCGTTTACTTCTGACAGACAGGGCAAAAATAGATATTCCCGCCAAGGAACGCCTCACGCCGGATTTCACCTCCGCAAACGGGACAGGGGTTTTTCAGCGTTTTGCTGGATAGAATAGTATTATATCCGCCGTTTGTTCCAAAAAGGTCGCGCTCGGTGTCTCTGCCGCCCCTTGCCGCCATATCCGCGATGGTTTCCTTTACGCACTTATGCAGGAGTTCCACATCGCCTGTGTCCAGCGTGTCCAGCCGCCTGCGCGGATTAAAGCGCGCATTGAACAGGATATCTTGAAGCACACCGTTGCCAAGGCCGGGAATGCGCTGTTCTGTGGCAAGGAAGGCCTTGACGCTCATGTTTTTCTTCACGCCATCGAAAAGCCGCATGAAATAGGGTAAATCAAAACTGTCCATCAGCGGGTCGGGGTTTTTGTTTACGGTAAATCCCTGGGGGAAATTAATGTCGTCCGCCCGCGTTAACAACATCCCGCCCCACATTTGCACAGAGCAGGTTATGTGCGAGGAGTCGTCGAAGCCGAGAAGGAGCTGGTGTTTTTCGGGCAGCTTATTTCCCGGGGAATGGTAGCGGATGGGTGTGGAGATAACAAGGAGCATGTCCCCGCAATGTATCTCCGTATTGCCGCCGCAGGTGTAATGCTTGTCGGCGCTGGAACCGGTTATTTTTCTGCCGGATAGCAGACCGTTATATCCTGCTGGGTCTCCGGTGTACCAAGCGTACTTATGCGGGGAGGCATCGGCGACCGCTTTCGTAATTGTCTTACCCGTGAGGGTCTCCGCAACTTGCTTGGCAAGGACATGGGATTCCGGAAGCTCGATCATAGCTTACTGCGGATTTCAATCATTTTTTCCATTGTGTGTTCGCCCATTATTCCGCCGTCTTTGAAGCAATGGCGGCAAGCGGTCAAGTCCATAAAATCCTCCTTAAACGGCTGCTTTGATTTTGTCAAAGAACTCTTCCTTAGTGTCGCAGACGGTAAACTCTCCGCTAATGAAACCATAGAACTTGCCCGCCAATTCAGGTTCCCGGGAAACGCAGCGGCCTATGCAGCCCGTTGTGTGGTCTTTCGCCTTCACAAGTCCTTTAAGCTCCGCAACGTCAAACCCCGAGCACTTCTTGCATACCTTCACTTTTTTTGGTTCAGCCATTTTCATTCTCCTTTGTATTTTTATTTAATACCAAGTTGCAATCTAAATCACACTAACTCCGGGCGGATGATCCAGTACACTCACGCTCAGGCCGGCTCATCCGCCCAGAGTAAGTGTTGCTTTGATTGCAACTTGGTATAACAGCTGCATATAAAACGTGGATTCAATTTCCAGCCAATTCCTCTTCCGCCTGTTTTCGCCGAAAGACATATGATTACCCAATACCGCGTACCCGGTCTTTTCAACCAGCCATTCCTTAGGAAACAGGAATGTGCCGTCTTCCGTTTTATATTTGTTCAGGCGAGACAGCAAAGCGGCAAACCATTGCGTCTTTAACGCCGCAGGGTATGCGGCAATAAATATAGCGAAGAACAATAATTTAGGGACAAAGCCGGTTGATTTACTGCCGTGTGCGCTGCGGTTTGCTGAATTTTGGATGTATTCATCAACGCCGAACCAGCCGGGATATTTCGGGTCCCAGCCATGGGAATAATATTTAGTCCGGCCTTTTGTTACCAAAACCCCGTATCCGTCGGGTATTGTATTATGAAAATCATCGTTTGAGATAAAATCAATAACGGTGTCTATCTTTTTATCCGTTTCAGGGCCGCAAAGGCCGTAAAGCTTGGTTAACCCGATTACATCGTATAAAAGCGGCCAGCACATTCCGTGTTCATCATATAAATCCGGCCTGGTAAAATGCCTGCCGATATAGTTCGGCGGAACGCCTTTCAGCTTGTCCCGTTCTTCCGGAGACAGGTAGATATCACAATCGCCCTTGCGCGCGAACTCATACAGCTCGTTCAGACCGCCCATCATGTATTGGAGCGCTTTATCGTCTTTAAACCCCCCAAGCGTAAGCATGTTTGAAGTTATGATTAAATCCAGGCCCGTGCAGTAACAATGTTTCCGAAATGGTTTTATCAGCAGGGCGTTACGCATTATTTCCAAATAATACCGCGCGGCATCGGCAACGCGCGGGAACTCCGCGCGCAAACCCAATTGCGTTAATTTAATCATGGCGTTTTCAAGGAAATAATCGAGGGAGCCATGGGCCATGTTATTGCTCTGCGGGGGATTTTGCGGTTTAAGCTTGTTCATCCAAAATTGAACCGACACGTTTTCAAGCAAATCATTTTCAATTTTCTTCGCCAATTTATAATCTATCAACAATTCCCGCGCCACTCTGTAACGGATGGGAGCGTCGGCGTTTTCCAATAACCATTCGCAAATTTTTTCGTTAATCATAGTACCCGGGCTTCCTTCCTTAACCCATATTGCAATTCCAGCTAATGTAATGCGCGCTATCCGTTTTACTCCGTAATATTAGTCAACGGCAAACGGGTCGCTGTCCTTATCCCTGTTCCAGATATATTCAACATATCCGCTTATAATCTCTGCCAGCTTTTCACCGTGAACATCGCTGATAAAGCCTAATGTCATATCAATTCCGGCAGATACGCCGGAGGATGTGTAATATTTACCGTCAATTACCCAGCGCGCTTTCCTTGCCCAGTGTACGCCGCTCTCAACACCGCTAACCCAATCGAAACCTCTCTTGTTGGTGGTAGCGTTTTTTCCCCGCAGCAGTCCGGTTCTGGCAAGCAGCGCCGATCCGGTGCATACGGTTAAAACATATGGCGCGCTTTGGGATAATGCTTTTAACCGCGCGATAAAGTCCGCATCGTCAACTAATTTCCTTGTTCCCATACCGCCGGGAATCAATAACACCCCGCCCGTATCCATTTCAGAAAACGGAAGCGTATTCACGCTTACCTGGTGACTGTTCACAACAACTCCGCCGTTTACGGAGTAAAACCCAAGCCCGTATTTATCCGGTATCTTTCCTATAATCTCAACCGGGCCATAAACATCCAGCGTTTCAAAATCGTCGAACAAAATCACATTAAAAGGAATCATATATCTATCTCCGTTCGCCATATCCAATCCCTAACGAATTGTTGAAAAAGCGGTTCGCTTTCAATTTGCAGGTTATGCCCCGCGCAATCCAGGACGGCGTATGCGGCCCTTGGAAACCTTTCAAAAAGCTCATAGGCTTTTTTGTAGCCGACCACATGATCCTGCCGGCCCGTAAGTATACAAGACGGTTTATCAAATGTTACCGACCTTACCGCTTCCTCTAATTCCGGGCCATAATCACCGCTGCAACGGTTTGAAACAAACTCCCAATCCGCGGCATCCAACCCCGGCTGTATATCGTTAACAAATTTATCAAATATCTCGGGAGACGAGATAACGGCCATATCCATAAAACCGTTATAACTTTGGTGCCCCTTCAATGAAGCCATCCGTTCAGACTGCCATAATACCCGCTTTTTGGGAAGATTATCCGGATGATCTATGATTGCGTCAGAATCGGTTGCGGCGCAGATAAATAACACGCCGTCAATCCTCGAACCCATTTTATGAATAAGCCCCAACGCCAGCCGCCCGCCGTAAGATTCCCCCGCCAGCAAAAAACTCCCGCCGCCAATAACGGTATTTATAAACTCAATCAATACCTCAAGCATGTTGTCGGAATTATGTATCCACGGCGCCGCCGGGGTTTGGCCCATTCCCGGCAGATCTAAATAGATTCTGCGGTAGCCTTTCATTTGATTAAAAACCGGCTCCAGACAACCGCTCATCAAGCGGTGGTCAACAGGCCAGCCGTGAACGCAAATCACCGGTCTCCCCTCGCCGTATTCCACATAATGTACCGGGATATCGCGTATTAAACAAATCATATAAACCCCTCTGCTGTCTGTATTTATCTATCGAATCATTATCCGTCAAGCGACATTATATTCGTTATATCATCCGGTATATGGATTCCCGCCGCATAGCAAAAAGCGATTATCTGGCCTATGTGCATCTGTTCATGCCCAATCATCGCGGAAACATGCTCATGGATATCCATTTGTTCGCCATGCCAATTAATTGTTTCATTTCCATCAAGCGCATTGAGGGCCTTTTCCAGTTGTTCGTCCAGCTCCGCCATAATCGAAATAATTCCTTGTTTCGATTTATCTTGAACCGGGTTACCGCCAAAACTCATTTTTCCTGTAGACATAGCGTTAACATAATAGCTTTGAATTCGCGCCAATTCTTCAACCTGCAGCCTAATTGTGTTGTAGTTTTTTCTCGGCAGTTCCTTATCGAGGTCTTCATCGCTTAACTGGACGATAAATTTCAACACAATGCCGCGCCCGTATTCCCAGCTTTTTAATAGCCCCTTCATAGATAAAATCATTTTTAATACCTCCGCAAAATTAGTATAGACTCTTCCGATATATCCACACGCAATTAATTAACTTGCCCTTATTGCTTTGATTTGCATTTTTATCTTTTTCATCGCCCATTCATAATGGCTTGCCGTCACTGATACGCAATAACTGCCCAATGCAGACCCTCCGACCCATGCAAATGCCTTTTTCGCAAACAATTCGTCGTTTGTAAAAGCCTCAATCAATTTTATTACTTCCGCGTGGCTTTCATTTAACATTTCCTTTGATTTGCTATAGGAGGTATTTTGGTGCTTTTTCCAAATCACGTCAATATTCATAACACCGTAGGTTTTCCAATTATACGGCTCGGGTATAAACGGCTTTACATCGCCGCTTTGGTTAGCCTTTACCCAATTCAGCAACAGCTTGTGCCACTCGTATAAATGCGTAAGTATGTCGCGCAGGTTTTTATCACGCGCCCAATGCGCTTCTTTTTTATTTAGAGTATCGCCGAAATCAATGGGTGCGTTTTGCTCCTCATCCGTCATGGAATCAATTAACTTCCGCAATTTCTTAAACCCTTCGTTTGCCGCTTCAATTAAATCTGATTTTGTAGTAGGCCGTGGCATAATAAACTCCCTCAAAAATTTCTTTTGCTTAAAATTATTTTACGACATTATACTGCATTTTACGATATAGTATATGACAACAGCATGTCATATACTAAGTAATTATTTTCTTGCGACAAGTTTTACATAGTTCTCGTATCTTGCGGGCGGTATAGCTTCGCCTATTTGTTCCTTTACGGCGCAGTCGTGCTCCGAAACATGCAGGCAATCCCCATAGTAGCATCGACCCAGAAAGTCCGCGAATTCCGGGAAAAATTGGTCAAGACCCTCTTTGGGCAGGTTAGGGAGAAGAGCCGCGTCGAAGGAAGTAAACCCCGGGGAATCCGCCAGATATGTATCCGGCCCGATCTCAAACAGCTCACAGCTTCGCGTGGTATTCTTGCCGCGCTGGATTTTTGCACTCAACTCACCCGTTTCCAGCGAAAGGCCGGGGAACATGGCGTTTACAATGCTGGATTTGCCAACTCCGGAAGGCCCGGCCAGAATCGTAACTTGCCCGGGCAATATTCCGGCAAGGCTGTCCAGCCCTTCCCTCTTTGCCGCCGAAACCGGAAACACCCGGTAACCTCCCGGGGTATATAGTTTTTGTAATTCCCCGATGCTGCTTGCCGGGGTGATATCCGTTTTATTTACGCACAGTACCGGCTCTATACCCGCGCTGTGCATGTATGCGAGCATGGTGTCCACAACCAGCAGGTTCACTTCCGGCGACACGGTTGAAAACACCAAAAGCGCCTGGGTAACGTTGGCGGCGCGCGGCCTGATCAGCTCATTGCTCCGCTCCAATAGCTTGTGCAGATAGGCTGTGCGTTTTCCCATGTCGATACGCGTTATAACGGCCAGATCGCCCGGAATCGGCGTCTGGCCCAGTTTTTTAAACAGCCCGCGCGCCGGGCAAGCAAACCGCCCGTGCCCCGGCACGCAAACATCGTATATTCCCGCGACGCCTTTTACTATGCGCCCGGTAAGAGATTCCTCATGCATTAAGCCTCCTTGAATCTATCTTCCTTGCCTTAACCCCGTTACAGAACCTTGCCACACCATGAAGCCCTCGATATGCACCTGGATTCTTGCCTCGGTGGAGCATTCTATTTCAATGGAGCGGGGCAGCTGCATAACATGCAGGCTCTCTTCAATAACATTGTTGACCACACGGTTTTCAAGTACCGTTACCGTTATGTTTATGTTTTCCTTTCCGGCAAAATCATCTATTGTGAGCGGGAAAAGGAATTTTTCTATCTGCGGGCCTTGTATGACAAGCGGTTCATCCGGCGGAATTATAATCGGTGTGGGAGTGGGCAGGGCGTGTGTCTGCACCGGCGGCGTGATATACGGCCCGGGTGTGGGCGTTGGGATAACGTTCGGCGGGGGCGTTGACGGGGGAAGTGTTTGCGTGGGCGTGGCGTTTGGATCCGGCGTGATATTTGGCAGCGGCGTTATTGCCGGCCCGGGCGTCCATGCCGGGTCGGGTGTTGATGTTATATCCGTTCCCGCATCGGGTGTTTCAATAGGCTCCGGCGCGGGCTCCGGCCCGTTTGATACAACAAGGTTTACAACCTGCCCCGTTGCGGCGTCAAACCCCGCCGCGATGGTCTGGCTCATTACCTGGTCTTTGGGTATGGCCGCGTGGAAGGTGGGTGTGACGGAGCCTACCCTCAGCCCAAGCCGCTCAATTTCGGCCCGCGCGGCTGTGATTTCGCGCCCCACAAGGTTCGGCATGGTAAAGGTTTCCAGCGCCTGCCCCTTCGATATAAAGATGGTAACCGCCGTGCCTGCGGGAACCAAGGTTCCGGGCCGGGGCTCCTGATTGAATATAAAGGAGTTGGGGTGGTCGCTGAATTCGTAAATATCCTCCAGCTCAAGCGGCCCGTTGGAATCCCTAATCGCGTAGGCATCGGCATACTCACGCCCGGTAAAACGCGGCACCTCAACCGTAAACTGCCCAAGGCTGACCGTGACGTTTATCATTGTTCCGGCATCCACCTGCTCGCCTTCCATGTGGGTCGATTCAATGATGGCCCCCGCGGGTACGGTTTCGTGATAGCCCTCGCCCTGTTTGTTTATATGGATGTTTTGGGAAGACAATTCGCGCTGCAGCTGCTCGAAATTAACGCCCTCCATCCGGGGCAGCGTTATGACGGTTGGAACAGCCTCGCCAAATCCCATATTACGCAGCAGGTTCGGCAGTATCAATATCGCGGCTATGGTGACCAAAACAAGCGCCGTCGCCACTCCGGCAAGCACCACAACCTTATCGCGCCTGTCGTCGTCATGTCTTGTGTAGCGGCCGTGGCTTCCCGATCTCGGGGCCGGTTTACCGCCGCCTCTGGGCGGGGGGCTTGGCTTGCCCGTTTTGGAAGGCGCGGGCCGCCGCGGCGGGGGCTCCGGTGTCAGGTCATCCTCGTAAACATCGCCGGAATCATCATCGTCATAACCGTAATCGTTTTCGTCGGAACGCACATAGCCGTCGTCCTCGCCTGTATCGCCGTCATGCGGATATATTTCATCATCGCCGTAATCGTCATAAACATCGTCCGCAGGCTCCTCGTGCCTCGGCCGCAGCCTTGAAACCGGCGCTTCGCTTTCAAAGCTCAGCTCGGCGTCCGGGTTCGCGATAACGACCCGTAAATCCCGCAGTAAAACTTCGGCGGCCTGATATCTGCGGTCGGGGTTTTTCTCGGTTAACTTGCCGATGATCATTTTTACTTTATCGCTTACGTCCGGATTGGCCTCATGTATATCGGGGAGCGGCTCGTTTATCTGCATCAAGGCTACGGAAACCGCCGTATCCGCGTCAAAGGGCAGCTCGCCGGAGAACATTTCATACAATACGATACCCAGCGAATACAGGTCGCTCCTGGGGTCGGTTTTGGTGCCCTTCGCCTGTTCCGGGCTGAAATAATGCACGCTGCCCAAGGTAGTTGACGCGCCGAGGGTAACGGAATCCGAATCCGCTTTGCGCGCGATGCCGAAGTCCGCGACTTTTATTACGCCCTTGTCCGTAACAATGACGTTCTGGGGCTTTATGTCGCGGTGTATGATCTTGCTGTTATGGGCGTGGATAAGGGCGGCAGTCATCTGTATCGCGACGCCCAGCGCCTCCTTGTCCGAAAATGGGGCGCGTTTCACTATCAATTCCTTTAAAGTGACGCCGTTGATATATTCCATGACGATAAAGTTGATTTCGTCCTCATGGCCCACATCGTATACGTTGACGATATTCTGGTGGTTTAAGCTTGCGACGGAGCGCGCCTCACGGATAAAACGCTTGCGGAACTCCTCGTCAACGGAATACTCCTCGCGCAGTACCTTCAGGGAGACCGGCCTGCTCAGCTTCCTGTCCAATGCCTTGTAAACGATGGACATGCCGCCGGATCCGATTTTATCTGTTATCTCATACCTTTCCGCGATAACACGGCCTATTTCAAGAGTCATTGATATCTATCCTTAATTAATAATTAT
This sequence comes from Defluviitaleaceae bacterium, assembly GCA_009780415.1. Classification (GTDB taxonomy): domain Bacteria; phylum Bacillota; class Clostridia; order Lachnospirales; family WRAX01; genus WRAC01. The sequence continues at coordinate 44,746 of WRAC01000016.1, forward strand.
TAAAGTAATATTATCCTTACCGCCGTTTTTGAGGGCCGCTTCAACCAATGCGTCGGCTTTAACGTCATCGCTTATGTCTTTTATCATTATTTCCAGTATATCGCTGTCGGAAACAATATCGCTTAACCCGTCGGAGCAGATCAGGACGCCGGTGCCCTGCGGAAGCGGGGTGTCTCCGGTGTCAACCTCCAAATTACTGTCCGTGCCCAGTGATCTGGTCACTATGTTCTTGTTTGGATGCGCGCTGGCTTCTTCCTTGGTGATTTTGCCCAGCCGGAACAACTCTCCCACCAGCGAATGGTCGTTTGACACATGGGTAAGCGTTTCACCGGCTATGGTATAAATGCGGCTGTCACCGACATGGGCGTAATATAAGCGGTCATCTTTTACCGTGCAGACTGAAAAAGTCGTGCCCATGCCGCGCCAGGAAGCGTTATCCGCCTGTGCGTCATATACGCGCGCGTTTGCGTGGAGAACCCCGTTTTTCAGGAAATCATCCAAAGCAATATCCGACAAGTCATTTTTCTGTAAAATATAATCGCAAAAGGCCTCAATCGCCATACCGGACGCTATTTCCCCGGCCTTATGCCCGCCCATGCCGTCCGCCACGATATACAAATTATCCAACGCGCCTACCGGTTTATCGGCTATATATATAGCATCCTCGTTTTTTGCCCGCACCTTTCCGATGTCAGTTCTGCCATACCCTTTTTTCACTTTGAATACTCCTTACTTTTCATGATCTGGGGGCGCGGGCGTCCCGCCCGCATCATATTTAGATATGAGCTGCCCGCAAGCCGCGTTAATACCGCCGCCTAAAGTTCTCCGTACAGTCGTTTCAATACCGTTCTTCACCAATATATCCCGAAACGCCGCCACCGTAATATCCGCGCTGGGGCGGTAACCCCGCTTTCCCTCCGTGCCAACGTTATTTACCGGGATAAGGTTTACATGGCACAGCATTTTTCTAAGCTTTCCCGCCAATTCCGCGGCGTGGTCAGGGCGGTCATTCTTACCCATAACCATGGCGTACTCAAAGGTAACGCGGCGCTTGGTTTTGCTCCCGTACTGACGGCAAGCCGCCAAAAGACCCTCCAGCGGGTAAGCTCTTGCCACGGGCATCAGCTCCGTGCGAACGCGGTCATTAGGCGCGTGAAGCGACACAGCCAGAGTAATTTGCAGCTTTTCCGCAATTAGCTCAAGGATTTTATCCGTCAGGCCGCATGTGGACAGGGTTATACGGCGCTGGCTCATCCCCAGGGCCTCCGGGCCGCTTGCAAGCTTTATAAAACGCAACGCGTTGTCATAGTTATCCAAAGGTTCACCGCAGCCCATCATCGTTATGTTCGACACGGGCTTGCCGGAATCCCTAGTAACGGCATAAACCTGGGCAAGCATTTCACCGGCTGTCAGGTTTCGCAAAAGCCCGTTTTTACCGGACGCGCAGAACACGCAGCCCATCGCGCAGCCCGCCTGCGCCGAAACGCACAGCGCGCCGCCGTGGCGGTAGTCCATCAAAACGGATTCCACAAGTACGGATCCCGGTAATTTATCATCGTTATCTATTATATTATGATTTACAAATTCTAACAAGTATTTTATTGTGCCGCCGGGCTCAATTTTTTTCTCCCTGATAACCGCGCCGCCCAAGCAGGCGGATGCGGACAAACGCGCGCGGAAGTCCTTTGGCAGGTTTGTCATTTCATCATAACCCGCGGCGTATTGCTTATGCACCCATTTAAGCACCTGATCCGCCCGGTACGGCTTTTCACCCATGCCGGAAATAAACGCCTTTACCTCATCGGGATACGCGCTAAGCAAGTCGAATTTCATTAGTATCAACCTTTTTTAATGAATCTGGCGATATAAAACCCATCACAGCCAGTCTTATGGGGAAGCAGCAATACATGGCCTTTATCATCCGTAATGGCGGTTTCCGGTACGGGACAAGGCAGGGGATCCGGCAAAAAACCGTGTGTTTTGGCGAACCAAGCCGCGTTTTTACCGTTTTCTTCGGCAGTCAGTGTACAAGTGGAATAAATAAGGACTCCGCCGGGCTTCACATATTTAGCGCAGGCGTTAAGGATGCGCCGCTGAAGGCCTTGAAGCTTCGAAACCTGCGCCATGCTGAAACGGTACCGGATATCGGGTTTTTTACCTATCAAACCCAAGCCGGAGCAGGGGACGTCGGCCAAAACCGCGTCAAAGCCCTCCACACAGGATTCGTCAAGTACCGTCGCGTCGGCTTCCTTTACTTTAACCGACGTAATCCCCAGGCGTTTTGTTCCTGCTGAAATCAAATCAAGTTTGTGAGGATGTATGTCCCGCGCTTCGATATAACCCGAACCGCCAATAATATACGCCGCCATAAAAGCCTTGCCGCCCGGAGCCGCGCAAACATCCAGCACCCGTGCGCCGCTTTTTAACCCAAGCCCTTTCACCGCAAGCATCGCGCCCTCGTCCATTACATGAAACAGGCCGTCCCGGAAAGCGGCCAGGCTTTGAATCTCCGGCAGCCCCGTAAGCCGCAGGGCATTTTCCATAAACAAGCCGGGCGAAACAACGGCACTGCGCGGGAGTTTTCCCGAAAGCGCGTCTTTATCGGTTTTCAACGTATTTACGCAAACCGTAACAGGCGGGCGGCTATTATTCATATAATCCAGCAAAAGCTCCGTTTCGCCCTCGCCTATCTCGCGGTCCAAAACCTCCGCGACAGCCCGCTGGCAGCTGAACTTAACCTCCAGCCACGCATAGCGGTCGGCGGTTTTTATTTTATCAATGCCCGCGATGATTTTTGGCAGAAGCTGCGTTATACTGCGCAGATTGGCGTTTACAAAGCCTTTCAGCGCGGCGTGCTTCGAGGACGCCGCAAGCTTTACGGCCTCGTCGCATACGGCGTGCCCGGCCTGATTTTCCATAAACGCCAATTGATAAACCGACATGCGCAGAAGGTTAAGGATAAACACGTCCATAGACCGCGTATTTGTCGTCGAAACCTGATTAATAATATAATCCAGCGTAAACAGCCGGCGCAGGGTGCCGTTCACGCATTCCGTAACAAACGCGCGCCGCTCCCTGGGAAGCTCCGGGTACCGCGAAAGCACCTTATTAATTATAATGTTATTATACCCGCCTGCCGTAACGCCCATCAAAGCCTCAAGCGCCAGCCCGCGTTCTGCCGGGATTTGCCCTTCCGTCATAACCGCTCCCCTAAAGCACATATTTTATATTGACAAAAATCCATAAAGTTACTATAATTAATAATTATCGCCCGAGTGATGGAATAGGTAGACATAACAGACTTAAAATCTGTCGGAGGCAACTCCGTGCCGGTTCGATTCCGGCCTCGGGCATAACGCATTATACCACACAAATAAGGGTTTAACAACAGATAATTAAATATGCCAGTCCAATGGCCGCCGCCACCTCGTTCTTCAACGCCGTGTTTGAGTGATACGCAACCAAAGGAGGGGCGAACCTTATGTTCGCCCCTCCGCTTATGCCGTACAGCCTACAGGCCGGTATAGCTGTTTACTACCTTATCATATTTCTCCAGATTCAAAAAGCCCAGCATTTTTTCCCTATAATCCAAATCAATTTTGCCGTCATATATTTCCTTTGCCCAGAAAATGGCCCCAAGCGCGGGGGGGGATTCGGACAGGACGAACCTGCAATGGTTTGGCGCGTTATCCCTGACGGTTTCCACAAACCTGTCTATCATGCCCGGATACTTGATTTTGTTCCAGATGCTTCCGGCCTTTACAATGGTTATTTCCCCGTCAAAACCAAGATTTCTGATACAGCCGCAAGCCCCCTCGCCGACATTTACCCCCACGCCATCTAAAATCCCGCGGGCAACCTCATCCCCGGACAGGGCGGCATCGTCCACAGCGTTGATTATTTCCTTCATATTATCGGTGAGCAGGCGGTAGTCGCTTATTGCCGCGGGCAGGGCGGACGGAGCGTTTACGCCCAATATCCCCATAATCGCGGGGATCATTGCGGAATTTTTTCCTAAACGGTAAAAATAGCTGTGAGTGGCGGTAATACCCTGGCGCATAATAAAGCTGCCGCCGGCGTGGTCGCCGCTTAGCGGGCCAATACCGCCCACCTGCAGCATCGCCCCTTGGCTGTTAATACCCACAATTACCGTCCCGGTGCCGTTTATGGCGCAAATCCCCGATCCTGTCACGGTCTTTATTCCCAGAATACCGTCATTTCCCAGGACAAAGCGGTTGAATCCCAATTCTCTTACCCGTTGGTTCAACTCATCAATCTGTTCGGGAAGGTCGGCCCCCGCCAAGCCAAAGGCCGCCACGGCTATGTCTCCGGCGGTAATGCCGTTTCGCCTGAACAATTCCCCAAGCTGCGCTCCCATTGCCTGTTTCATGCCCTCGTAGCCGTTGTCGAAATGCTCGTGGCTGCATGTGGGGCAGCGCAGTATCTCCACAAACTCGCCATCCGCGCGGCACAACAGGTAATCGGTCTTGGAATTGCCGCCGTCCACGCCCAGCAGATATCCGGGTGTTTTCACACTGTCCATATCATTCTGTCCAATTCTGTAAGTATTCTTTGTTGGCCGCCAGCATTTCGTCAAAACACGGTATTGCCGCGTCATAGTCGCATATCAGCGGATTCGCCAGCATAGCGCAGATCGCCGCTTCCCGGCAGCCTTTAACGGCGGCAAGCACGGCGTAATTCTCATATGTCTTAAACGCCTGCATATACCCGATGATATGCGGGCTTACATTGGTCAGCGGCAGGGGTTTGGCGGTATCCTTACCGACAATGGCGGTGGTTTCGATAACGTCGCTGTCCTTCAAAAAGCTCACCGCGCCGTTATTGCGAAGGTTTACCACATGCTGTTCCTGCTTGTCGTTTAAAATAGCGTCAACCAGAGAGATTGCCACCAGCGAATAATTGGCCCCGCCGCGGTTTTTAAGAAAATCCGGTTTTTTGTCCAATTTTACGTCCGCGTACATCTCCAGTAAATCGTTTTCAATTTCCAGTGCCTTCTCACCCCGGGTCTGCTCCGCTTCCTTAGCCAGCCTCAGGCTTTCATCCTTCTTATAAATATAACGCAGATAAAAGGACGGGATTCCTTTTATCGCAGAAATCAGTTCGGCGTCAAACTCCCCCTTGGGAATGTTTTGCATGATTCCGCTGTTTACCCCTTGCGTCAAAGCCTTTTCTATGTAGTTTTCGCCGTTCGCGTAGATCCCGGTAATCCAGGAGAGGTGGTTCAGGCCGATATAATCGAATGTGGGGTTTTCAATCTCCAGCTTTTCCGTGATGCCCTTCTTCATATTATAGGGGTTGTTGCATACCCCGTAAATCTTGACGGCGGAATTGTCCGATACCGCTTGCGTAACCAGACCCGCCGGGTTGGCGAAGTTTATCAGCGCGGCGCCGGGGCAAAGCCGTTCCATCTTGCGGGCGATATCCAGCATCACGGGAACGGTGCGCAGGGCATTGAAAAACCCGCCTATGCCCATAGTCTCCTGCCCTAACAGGTTGTGCTTCAAAGGGATTTTTTCATCCCGGATCCGTGCCGCCATGCCGCCGACCCGTAACTGGCACAGGACAAAATCGGCGTTTTTCAAGGTTTCGTCTAAATCCATTGAGAGAACCATGCCGCATTTAACGCCTGATGTTTCCACCATTCTCTTGGCAAAACCGCCTACCATGTTCAGCTTGCGGCTGTCGATGTCGTAGAGGAATACGTCCGGGCTGCCCAACGGCAGCGCCCTGTCGATGATACCCTCAATAAGCTCGGGCGTATATGTGCTGCCCGCGCCGATAATAGCAATCTTCATATATTCACTCCTTATATAAATGATACTTTGTTTTTATATTCATAAATTCCCCGCTGTCATTTTCGTACATCCGCAAAACCTCATCCAGTTCCAGGCCTTCACGTACATGTGTGCCGCCCGTGTTATAGTCTATCATGTGGCGGCCTTTAGCGGTATAAGGCGGCGTCCACCCGAATTTATCTCCGCTCAGCTCTTTAATTGCGTAAAGCATGGTTAAACCGGTTTTCACAGGCCGGAAAGCATTCCTGTCCAATACGTGGATCTCAACGCCCCGGCACAGCTCCCCCGGATATTTGGACAATGTGGGATGGTAAGTCAGGGGCGTGAAGCATTGCGGGCGGAAACGCGCGCCGGGCAAATCAAGGCCGTTCAGTTTGTCCGCCAGTTTATCGGAGTCCAGCCAGGGCGCGCCCACAAAACTAAAAGGCTTTGTTGTGCCGCGTCCTTCCGAAATATTTGCGCCCTCAAAAATACATGAGCAGTTAAAGGTAAAGCAACTGTCCGCCGTAGGTATGTTAGGCGAAGGCAGCACCCAGTTTATACCGGTGTCCTCAAAGTAAAAATCCCGCCTGTAGCCTGTCATGGGAATAACGGTAAGGCCGCAATTTATGCCGTATTCCGCGTTAAAGAGCGCGGCGCATTCGCCGACGGTCAGCCCATAACGCTGGGGGATGGGATAAAGGCCGATAAAGGATTTACAGGATAAATCCAGCATATTCCCCTCCACCGCCAAGCCGTTTAATGGATTGGGCCTGTCAAAAACCGCGAAGGTTTTGCCGTTTTCGGCGCAGGCTTCCATAGCATAAGCCATAGTGTATAAATATGTATAAAACCGGGAGCCCACATCCTGTATGTCAAAGGCTAAGATGTCAATATCATCAAGCATATCCGGCGAGGGCTTCCTGTTCGCGCCGTAAAGGCTTACTACCGGCAGCCCCGTGGCCCCGTCGGTATAGCTTCGCAGCGTAATCCCCGCCTGTAAATCCCCGCGCACGCCGTGTTCCGGGGCGAAAAGCTTCACAAGGTTAAAATGCCTGTGCATTAAATCAATTGTAGACTCAAAATTATTATTAATACCGGTTGCGTTGGTTATCAGCCCGATCCGCTTGCCGGAAAAATGTTTTGAATACGCCTCTAAATTATCTATTCCCAAGGATACCATCTTCATACTAGTACTCCTTCCCGCCTAAGACGCTTGAATATTTGCGAGGATTTTTGTTGCAAGGCTAGGAACGAAAAACCGCGCGTACCCCATGGCGCTTGCGCCGTCAGTTATTAGCGGAGCGGCAAAGGTACG
>WRAC01000017.1 GCA_009780415.1 Defluviitaleaceae bacterium
CTTCCCGCGTTTTTTTCCTTCCGCGTTTATTTCGTCTTGCTCCCGTACGGGCGGATTGCTGTCCGAAAGCGTTTTACCGTCCAGAAGCTGTATGATCCGGCTGGCATAAGCGTTCGCCAGTTCCCCGTTGTGCGTAACCATAATAACCAGTCTTGTGGCTGAGATTTCCTTCAAAATTTCCATAACCTGGACGCTGGTGCCGCTGTCCAATGAACCCGTCGGCTCGTCGGCAAGGATTATATCCGGGTTGTTCACAAGCGCCCGGGCGATTGCCACGCGCTGCATCTGCCCGCCGCTTAACTGGTTTGGCTTTTTCTTCATTTGGTCTTCAAGGCCCACGTCAATAAGCGCCTGTGCCGCGAGTTTGCGCCGTTCCGCGGGAGCTACGCCGCTAAGGGTAAGCGCGATTTCGACGTTTTTCAGAACCGTCTGATGGGCTATAAGGTTATAATTTTGGAACACAAAGCCTATGGAACGATTGCGGTAGGCGTCCCAGTCCGCGTCTTTATACTTTTTTGTGGACACGCCGTTAATAACCAAATCACCCTCGTCGTACCTATCCAGCCCACCGATAATGTTCAGTAGCGTCGTCTTGCCGCAGCCCGAAGGCCCCAGCACGCAAACGAACTCGGCTTGCCGGAACCGGAAACTTACACCGCGCAGGGCATGAACCTCCATTGCCGCTCTATATGTCTTGTGTATTCCGTTTAGCTCTAATGTAATCAAATTATACCCTCCGATTATAAGACTAGCTATACTATACTATGATTAAATAATTAGGGCAACGGCAATTTTTTTGTCGTATTAAAATAAAGCATAATTACCATAATTTAACATTATATACCCATCAAGCCGCATATAATAATACTTACGCAATTTCGGACAAGTAAAGGGAATGGATTATATGGATAAAACCTCGGGAGAAAAACCGGGAGCGGACGGCATATTGGCACAGGCGGCGCAATCTTTGCGGCGCGGCGGCGCGGGGATTGGGCTGGCGGCGGCGTGTTTTTTTATGGGCAGGGCGCAAATTTACGGGGGCATATCGCCCTTAGTTATAGCCGGAGCGGCGACGGCGTTTTTAGAAGGTAAGCGGTTTTACATATACGCTTTGGCAACGCTGGCGGGACTGGTTACGCGTTTCAGCGTCGAACACAGTATAAAATATTTCATAGCCATAGGGATTATGTGGTTTATAAATATCTGCTTTAACGATAAGGCGAAAAAAATTGATTTGCTTGCCAAATGCGCTGCCGCCGGGATAATTATGCTGTTATCCGGGCTTGCTACGGCTGTTATACGCGGGTTGGATCCTTATGGGCTGATGATATGTGTTCTGGAAGGCGTACTGGCCTTTTCACTGTCCTTCATTCTGGCTAAGGGGCGCGAGGCACTGGTGCAGACATATGCCGCCAGGAAGGAAAGCCTTAACTCCGAGGAACTGGTATGCGCGATGTTCTTTGCGGGCGGCGTGGTTATGGGGGCGGCGGATATTTGGGTGGGCTGGATTTCGTTGCGTTATATGCTCTGCGGTTTTCTGACGCTGCTGGTGCTGCGCGCCGCCGGTTCCGCCGCTATTGCCGCGGGGCTGGTGCTTGGTGTCTTAATGAACGCCGCGGGATACGAAGGGCATGGTTTTGCTCTGGTGCTGGCGGTTTCGGCACTTCTATGCGGTTTCATCAAGAATGACCATAAAGCGGCGCAAGCCGGGGCCTTTACGGGCATTGCGGCTGTCCTTTCCTTATATTTCGGACTGTTCAGCATACCTCTTGTGATTTCTTTGGTTTTAGCTTCTTTACTCTTCTTTTTCCTGAATACCCACCGCTTGCTTGCCGGCGCGCGGGAGATGATGACGCCGGCGGGAATCAGCGCCGGCGAATATTACAGCAGGGTCGGGGCCATGGCTTCCGCCAGGCTCCAAGGCGCGGCGGCTTCTTTTTCCAAGCTTGCCAAAACCTTCGGCGGCCTGAGCAAGCCGCGTACCGGACTAACCATGCCCGAGGTGCGAAGCCTCCTTGACGATGTTATCGCAAAAAGCTGCGCGGAATGCGTAAAGAGTTACGTATGCTGGGAGCAAGACTTTTACGACACTTACCAAAAGGCCTTTGAAGCCTTGAAAAACTGCGATGTCCTGCCCGTGGCGGAGGTTGAGTCGCATCCCATCATGGACTTCTGCATAAGGCGCACAGAGTTTTACGGCAACATCCGTCATTTCTTCGAGCTGTACCGCAACGACTTAAAATGGCGCAATTATCTTAGCGAGAGCCGTTATATGGCGCAAGTCCAACTAACCGCCGCCGCCGGGGTAATCGGCGAGCTGGCGGGCGGGCTGAATTTCGGCGGGCGTTTTGACTGGGAGCTGGAAAGGAAGCTGCGTCAGGCTTTCATAAAAAAAGGGATCCCGGTGTTGAACATAATCGTGGTTGTGGATAAGGAAGGGCGGTACGAGGCGGAGATTACGCATAAATCTTGCGGTTCCAACCATAAATGCGCGGAGTACGCGCTTATCGCCGCCGAAACCCTGGGCCGCAAGATGAGGAAACGGGAGCGGGAATGCGCAGTCACTGCCGTATCGCGGGCGGAAGGTAAGCGGGACGGGATGGAAAAAGACGCCTGCCGTTTGCGGCTTGTTGAGGAAAGCCCCCTCAAAGCGGCTTGCGGGGCGGCATGTTCGGCCGTTTCAACGACGGGTGAGAGCGGCGACAGCTATTCCCACATGGAAAACAGAAACGGGCGCGTAACGTTGATATTATCTGACGGGATGGGAAAAGGCAAGGCCGCCGGCATTTCCAGCCGGGCAACCGTCGAGCTTTTCGAGGATTTTATGGAAGCCGGTTTTGATAAAAACGTGGCGGCGCGGCTCATAAACTCAGCGCTTCTCCTAAAATCAATCGAGGGTAACGAAAATTACTCCACGCTGGACGTCTGCTCCATCGACACCTACGCCGGCCGGGCGGAGTTCCTCAAGGTGGGCGCGTCCTCAACCTTCATCGTAAGCGGAGAGGGCGGGGCCAAAGAGGTTGAAGCCATCATGTCATACAACCTGCCCGTCGGCATACTGGAAAGCGTCGAGCCGGAAATAGCCAGCCGCCGCGTCAAGCACGGCGATATAATAATCATGATGACGGACGGCGTATTGGACAGCGTAGTCGGAATGGAGCAAAAAGAGGGCTGGGTAGTAGCCGCGATGAAAAAGCTCACATCAACCAACCCGCAGCACATAGCCGATCACCTCCTCGCCTGCGCCCAGAAAAACAGCGCCGGGGCCGTAAGGGACGATATGACCGTGCTTGTTGCGCGTATATGGGAAAGGGGATAGAATCGGTTGACATATCCGGAAGGGGGATTTATAATGTTAAACGTTGATATATAACCTTCGGGAGGTAAAGTTGATGAATGTTTCAAAACGCATTGAGGCTATGCAGTATTCGCCTATCCGCAAGCTGGTCCCTTTTGCCGAGGCTGCCAAAAAACAGGGAAAAACGGTGTACCACCTGAATATAGGCCAGCCGGACATTGAAACGCCGCGTGAGTTTTTTGACGCTGTTAAGAATTTTGACGAGAAGGTGCTGGAATACGCGTTTTCACAGGGCATTCCGCAGCTTATCGACAGCTTTATCGAGTATTACAAGTTGTTCGGCGTGACCTATGGGAAGGATGAGATATTGGTTACGAACGGCGGCAGCGAAGCTTTGTTTTTCGCCCTTGTAGCCGTTTGCGATTATGGCGATGAGGTTATAGTTCCCGAGCCGTTCTACACCAATTACAACAGCTTCTCGAAATCGGCGGGCGCGGTTGTGGTGCCCGTGGCGACGCAGGCCTCCGACGGCTTTAAGCTGCCTCCCATTGATGCTATCGAAGGCAAGATAAATAGCAAAACCCGTGCTATCATGCTGTCTAACCCGGGCAACCCGACAGGCGCCGTTTACGATATTGAGGATATGAACAAAGTCAAAGCCCTTGCGTTAAAGCATAACTTATATATAATCGCCGATGAGGTATATAAGGAAATGGTGTACGACGGCCTTAAATTCACCAGCTTCTCGCAAATGGAAGGCATAGAGGACAGGGTTATCATCACCGATTCCATCTCGAAGCGTTACAGCGCTTGCGGCGCGCGGATAGGCTGCGTAGCCAGCAAGAACAAGGAAGTTATGAAGCAGATTTTGAAACTGTGCCAGGGCAGGCTGTGCGTCGCCACCATTGAACAGGTCGGCGCGGCTGCGCTTTCGGCGGTTTCACCGCAATATATGGCGGATGTCATTAAGGAATACGAAAGCCGCCGCAACATCGTGTTCGAAGCGCTTAAACGCATAGACGGCGTGGTTTGCGAAAAACCCCACGGCGCTTTTTACATTATGGCCAAGCTGCCCGTAGCCGACGCGGATGATTTCGCAAAATGGCTGCTGACAGATTTTTCCGTAGACAACGCCACGGTTATGGTCGCCCCCGGCGCCGGCTTCTACGCCACGGAAGGCCTGGGTAAGGACGAGATACGCATATCGTATGTCCTGAAAGAGGATAAATTGAAAGCCGCTATGAATATCTTGGCGGAAGCGTTGAAGGCATATCAAGGTTAATTATAGAAATTAATAAAAAAGTTATTGACAAATCATTTTCAATGCTGTATCATACTACAAAAGGTTATGACGGAGAAAAAGATATCTTAACTCAGTATGCCGGCGCGCCGGCAATTAGAGATACCGCGGTTGGTGAAAGCGGGTGCTGACGGATATATAAATACACTCCTGAACCGATACCCTGAAAAATTCTGAGTAAGGGTGTACGGATGCCCGCCGTTATACGGGCAGGGATTGTTTGATCCCGTATGAGGGGCGGCTTGTTAAAAGCCGCAATCAGGGTGGTACCGCGAATATACTTTCGTCCCTGAGCAAGCTGTTTTTGCTCATGGCCGGAAGTTTTTTTATGCAATTAAACAAAGGAGGAAGTAAGATGTCAAAAGTAACATTATTTTCCGGTGAAAGCATACCATTGGAAATGCACAAGCCGCGCATGGTTCAAAAAGTAAATCTGCTGCCCGTTGAAGAGCGCCTTAACACCATACGCGAGGCCGGGTTCAACACCTTCCTGCTGAGAAGCCGCGACGTATATCTGGACATGCTTACGGACAGCGGCACAAACGCCATGAGTGAGAACCAATATGCCGCCATGATGCAGGCGGATGACAGCTACGCCGGATCCGAGACCTTTTACCGTCTTGAAAAGGTGTTACAGGATATTTTCGGTATGAAGCATTTCCTTCCCGCGCATCAGGGCCGCGCGTGCGAGCATATAATCGCGCGGGTACTCGTTGCGCCCGGTTCAACCGCTTTGACAAATTTTCATTTTACAACCACCAAGGCGCATATATCCATCGCCGGCGGCGCCCTTGAGGAACTGGTCAGCGCGGAGGGGCTTGAAATCACCAGCAGTCTGCCGTTTAAGGGAGATATTGATTTAGACATGCTTACGGAAGCCATTAAGCGGCTGGGCAAGGATAAAATCAGCTTCGTACGGCTTGAAGCGGGGACAAACCTTATCGGCGGTCAGCCCATATCAATGGAAAACATCCGCGAGGTATCCCGCATATGCCGCGCGGAGGGCATTACGCTGGTTATGGACGCAAGCCTCCTTGCCGATAACCTCTATTTCATCAAAACCCGCGACCCGGAGTTCCGCGATACCGGCATCATCGAAATAACCCGCGAAATAGGCCGCCTTTCCGATATAATCTACTTCAGCGGGCGCAAACTGGGCGCGGCGCGCGGCGGCGGCATACTTGTAAACGACGATAAGATGTTTACCGACATGCGCGAGCTTGTGCCGCTGTACGAGGGTTTCCTCACTTACGGCGGTATGTCGGCGCGCGAAATGGAGGCTATGGCCGTCGGGCTTCTTGAAACATTGGACATTGATGTAATAAGCCAGACGCCCCTTTTCGTCGAAGCGCTGTGCAATGAATTACAGAGCAAGGGCATCCCTGTTGTGACCCCTCCCGGCGGCCTGGGCTGCCATGTGGACGCAAAGCAATTCTGCCCCGATATCCCGCAAGCCCAGTACCCCGCGGCTGCATTGTCGGCGGCCTTCTACATCGCGGGCGGTTTCCGCGGCATGGAACGCGGTACCGCAAGCGAACAGCGGAACGACGACGGTACCGAGCATTTCGCGCAGATGGAACTTGTGCGCCTTGCAATGCCCAAACGCGTATTTTCCCTCTCCCAGGTAAAATACACTGCCGACCGCGTGGCCTGGCTGCACAAAAACCGCGGACTCATCGGCGGCTTGGTCTTCGCCGAGGAACCAAAGGTGCTGCGCTTCTTCTTCGGGCGTTTGGCTCCGATTGGAGACTGGCCTGAGAAGCTGATGAAGAAGTTTAGGGAGGATTTTGGGGAGAGCTTATAATCTGAGGGCGGCTACAGGCCGCCCTTGCTTTATTCTTCGAATATATCCGCCAGATTTATTTCGCAGCCTTCCAAGACATGGACATTCATATCGGGAGCGCCCACGCAACCTTTTGCGTCGAGCTTAGATTTGTCGCATATGACCAGAATATCAGGTTGTACGATAATGTCATCTTTATCATCGGGATTTAGCCTTACATCAAACGGAGCGGCATATACCTTGTATGGTTTTCATCCCAAGTAAGATAATCGGCATAAGTGTAAAGCTTACCCGGTTCTATCAGTTTTTTCGCATCGGTTTGAGTTTTCATCACCTCTCCATTATTTTATCACGGGAAGCGAATCAAAACCAGCCTGTAAATCCTCATCGGTCGGCGCATAGTCCGTTAAGCCTCCGCCGGTATAACTGCCATACGCCGCCATGTCGAAAAACCCTGTTCCCGAAAGGCCGAACACAATTGTTTTCTTTTCCCCGGTTTCCTTGCATTTAAGGGCTTCATCCAGCGCGCATTTTATGGCGTGGGAGGATTCCGGCGCCGGTAGGGTGCCTTCGCAGCGGGCGAATTGTACGGCGGCTTCAAAAGCCTCGTTTTGTACGTAAGACCGCGCTTCGATATGTCCGTCGTGATAAAGCTTTGACAGTACGGGGCTCATGCCGTGATAGCGCAATCCCCCCGCGTGGCCCGGCGCGGGCATAAACCCGCATCCCAGCGTATACATTTTTACAAGCGGGGTGGTTCTGCCGGTATCGCCGAAATCGTAGGCGTATTTGCCTCTGGTGAGGGTTGGGCAGGATGCCGGTTCAGCCGCGATAAAGCGCATGTTGTTTTTACCCGTTAATTTATCGGCTATAAAGGGCGACATCAGGCCGCCGAGGTTTGAGCCGCCGCCCGCGCAGCCGATGATGATATCCGGCTTGATGCCGTACATATCGCAAGCCGCCTTTGTTTCAAGGCCTATAACGCTTTGATGCATCAGCACATGGTCAAGGACGCTGCCAAGCACGTATTTGCAACCGGGTTTTTTTACGGCGGTTTCAATCGCCTCGGATATCGCGCAGCCCAAAGAGCCGCCGGTATCGGGGTTTTTAGCCAGAATCCCCCGTCCGGACTCCGTTGTGTCCGAAGGCGAAGGGGTTACCTTCGCGCCGTAGGTTTCCATAACCATTTTCCGATAAGGCTTTTGTTCCGCTGAGATTTTTACCATAAATACCTCAAGGTCAATGCCGTAATAGGCGCATGCCATGGACAAAGCCGTTCCCCACTGCCCCGCGCCTGTTTCGGTTGAAAGATGCGCCAAGCCCTGTTCCTTGGCGTAAAAAGCCTGGGCGGCGGCCGAATTCAATTTATGCGAACCGGAAGTGTTGTTACCCTCAAATTTGTAATAAATCGCAGCGGGCGTACCCAGCCTTTGCTCAAGACAGTAGGCGCGCACCAGAGGCGATGGGCGGTACATCCTGTAAAAACTCACCAATTCCTCTGGAATATCGATATATTCGTCTGTTGTGTTAAGCTCCTGATCAATCAGTTTATCGCAGAAAACGGGCGCAAGATCCTCTTTTGTACAGAGCTTAAGCGTTCCGGGGTGAAGCATTGGCTCGGGCAAGCATCCCATTTTCGCCATTACCGCGCGCAGATTATGCCAACAGCGCGGCGCGGCGCTCTCCGGCAGATAGATTTTATAAGGTACTCCGCTCATATTCTCTCCAATCCTTTCATTATAAAATAAAGCTAAAGCGAAAAAAGTTTTTTCAACCTTAACATAAGTATTGCGCTGTGTCAATAATTTGTGTTATTATGTTTTTTAACGTTATTTTTGGAAGGGTGAAATGTATGAAACGACGACGAGTAATTATTATCGGGGCCGCGGGGCGGGATTTCCACAATTTCAACACTGTTTACAGGGACAACTCCGCTTACGAAGTAGTTGCATTTACAGCAGCGCAGATACCGGATATAGCGGGCCGACGATACCCGGCGGAGCTGGCGGGCAGCCTGTATCCGGCGGGCATACCGATACACGACCAAGCGGAACTGGAGGTCTTGATAAAAGACCTGTCTGCGGACGAATGTGTCTTTTCATACAGCGATATACATTATAACGATGTAATGGCTCTTTCCGCGAAGATAAACGCCGCGGGGGCGGACTTTACGCTGCTGGGCCATAAATATACCATGTTGAAAAGCACAAAACCAGTTATCGCTATAGGCGCGGTGCGCACGGGCTGCGGCAAGAGCCAAACCGCGCGGCGCGTTGCGGAGATACTTATCGCGAACGGCTTGAAGGTGATTGCCGTGCGCCATCCCATGCCTTACGGTGATTTGGCGGCGGCGAAGGTGCAGCGTTTCGCGGTTATTGAGGATCTTAAAAAACATAATTGCACCATCGAGGAGATGGAGGAATACGAGCCGCACATTACGCGCGGAAACGTTATCTACGCGGGTGTGGATTATGAGGCCATACTCCGCGCCGCCGAAAACGACCCGGACGGCTGCGACGTTATCCTGTGGGACGGCGGCAACAACGACTTCCCGTTCTATAAACCCGACATGATGATCACGGTTGTTGACCCGCACAGGCCCGGGCATGAGCTTAATTATTATCCGGGCGAGGTTACGCTGAGATTGTCCGACGTTGTTGTCATTAATAAGATTGACAGCGCCGATTATGACGGCATTCAAGCCGTACGCGCCAATATCGCAGGCGTGAACCCGGACGCGGTTGTTATTGACGCCGCTTCGCCCTTAACCGTTGAAAACCCGGATATCATTAAGGGCAAACGGGTTTTGGTAATCGAGGACGGCCCGACGCTTACCCACGGCGACATGAAGATCGGCGCGGGCGTTGTGGCGGCGAAGCGCTTCGGCGCGGCGGAACTTGCTGACCCAAGGCCGTATGCCGTGGGTAAGCTTGCCGGTACCTTCGTAAAGTATCCGGAAATCGGCAGGATACTGCCCGCTATGGGATACGGCGAAGAACAGCAATCCGACCTTTCCGCCACCATTAACAAAGTTGATTGTGACGCCGTGATCATCGCCACGCCCATCGACCTCGCGCGCGTTATCAAGATTGACAAGCCCTGCACGCGGGTGGAATACAGCCTGCAGGAAATCGGGCGCCCCGATATGGAGGATGTCCTGACTGATTTCATTAAACGAGTTAAAGGGGAATAAATATGGGTTCAATTTCAAACGAAGTAAAAACGCAGGTACTGACGCAGGCGCTGCCTTACATCCAGCGTTATACCGGTAAGGTTATCGTCGTTAACTATGGCGGGAGCGCGGACGGTAAGCGCGAGAACATCGATGCTTTGATGAGTGACCTTGTGCTGCTGGATACGATAAACGTTAAAGTTGTATTGGTTCACGAGGAATGCGGGGATGTAGCCGGAATGCTGGAGTTGTCCGCCGCTATTAACAAAGCCGGGGGCAAGGCCCTTGCTCTGTGCGGAGCGGATAAAGAAACGGTTGAAGGCGCGCTGGGACTGGGTTACATACCCGTTGTGGCGGCGATTGATTACGACAACGGCAAGGCCCTTAAAGGCAGCGCGGACAACACGGCGGCACGGATTGCCGGGGAGCTGAAAGCCGAAAACATGATCGCCATTACCAATGTGCGCGGTGTCCTTAAAGACCCCTCGGACGACAGCACGCTGATTTCGGAGCTTTCTATCAGCGATGTGCCTTATTTGACCAAGCAGGGCGTTATCACCGGCGGCATGACTGAAAAAGTCGCTTCCTGTGTCGAAGCTATCCGCAGAGGCGTTAAAAAGGCGTTTATTATCGACGGAAACATAGCCCATGCCATACTTATTGAATTGTTCTCGGATGAGGGCATCGGCACAATGATTATTTAAGGGAGGCGAAAACGATGAGATTTTATCCAAAGCATTTTTTAACCATGCAGGAACTGTCGGGCGAAGAGATTATTGAGCTGCTGAACATCGCCGACCAGTTAAAATACGAAAAAAAGAACGGCATACCCCATCCGCGCCTTGCGGGTAAGACTTTAGGCATGATATTCCAAAAATCCTCCACAAGGACGCGCATATCCTTTGAGGTGGGCATTTATCAGCTTGGCGGTACGGCTTTATTCCTCAGCCCAAATGATTTGCAAATCGGGCGCGGCGAGCCGCTGTCCGACACGGGCCGCTGTCTGGCGCGTTATCTGGACGGTATTATGATACGCACTTACGCCCATGAGGATGTGGAACGCCTGACGGAATACGGTATACCCGTCGTAAACGGCCTTACGGATTACGCGCACCCCTGCCAGGTTCTGGCGGATTTAATGACCATACGCGAGTATAAGAGCACGTTGAAGGGTCTGAAGCTGACGTTTATCGGCGACGGTAACAACATGGCAAATTCGTTGATTACGGGCTGTTTGAACGTTGGGATGAGCATAAGCATAGCTTGCCCCAAGGGTTATGAGCCGCATGAAAAGGTGCTTGCCTATGCCGCCGGATTCGGCGATAAGTTTACGCTTACCGACAACATTCAGAAGGCATGCGAGGGCTCCGATGTGCTGGTTACGGACGTTTGGGCGTCGATGGGCCATGAAGCCGAGGCCGCTAAACGGCTTGAGGCTTTCAAGGGTTATCAGATTAACGACAAAACCCTTTTCTACGCCAATGCAGAAGCCATGGTGCTGCACTGCCTACCCGCCCACAGGGGTGAGGAAATTACAGAGGAAGTGCTGGAACGCCACGCCGGTATGATTTTCGACGAGGCCGAAAACAGGCTTCACGCGCAAAAGGCTATTTTGATTAAACTTATGGAGAAGTAGGATATTTTACTATCCCGGGCGGATTTCCCGTCCGGGATAATTTTTATGGAGGATTTAACAGGTGGCGGTATACTATTTTTTCAGCGGGTTTGATAAGGACAAAGGTTTTTCGCCCGAAATAGGGCAAAGCCTGCGAGAGTGTATTACAGCGCGAAAATCACTTTTGTTTATCGCATCATCCCCTAGCGCGCATGAAAAAACCGATTTTTATATAAACATTACAATTAATTTGTTTCGTAATATTGGCGTTGAATTTGAAAATTACGATGTGCTTGATGACAGGAAACCAAAAACGGAATACGCGGAACTGCTTAAAAATGCCTGCGCTGTTTTTTTATGCGGCGGCACAACCTTGCTGCAAATTGATTTTTTGCGGAAGAATGACCTCATACCATTATTAAAGCAATCAGGCGGCGTAATAATGGGTGTGAGCGCCGGCGCGATAAATATGGCTGTCACGTCATTTTATTCAGCGGACAAGGACCACGGACAAACGCATACATACGAGGGTATCGGGCTTGCGGATATATCCGTTGAACCGCATTTTTCGATTGAAAATACCGTCTTGCTCGAAAAAGAATTATTACCTTTTTCAGAAAAAACAGATATTTACGCTATGTGCGACGGCAGCGCAATTAAAGTCTGCGATGGCAAAAGGGAATATTTCGGCGATATCTACCTTATCTCAAAAGGTAATGTAAAACAGTTGTGAATATGCCGTCACAATCATCCAAAGAAACGCCGGGAGCATACTTGGTCATCTTCGCCGTATTATGCACCTCCGCGTCTTCTATTTTTATCAGGCTGTCAGGCATGCCGCCGCTGGCTATCGCGTTTTACCGCATGTTAGCTTCTGCGGCTTTTCTTGCCGTGCCGTTTATCCGTGATAAAAACGGGGTTAAATCCATAAAGAAACGCGACCTGATTTTATGCGGTTTTTCAGGAATCGCGCTGGCGCTGCATTTCGCCACATGGATAGTCTCGCTCACGTTGACAACCGTGACGGCCTCAACGGTTTTGGTGTCGCTAAGCCCTATTTTCGTCGCAATCATAAATATGCTCTTTTTCCGCAAAAAGCCGGGAAAAATCCTGTTTATCTGCCTTGCGCTTGCCATTTCGGGCACGGTAATCATTTCCGCCGGAAGTTTTGACGGTAACATGGGAAGCTTGACCGGCAATGCCCTTGCTCTCGCCGGGGCCTTTTTTGTGGCGGTTTACCTGATGATCGGCCAAGATGTGCGCAAACGCGTATCCACCGCCGTTTACGCGTTTTTGGTATATGGCTTCGCCGCCGCGGCCTTGCTTGTGTGCTGTCTGGCCTTCGCCCAGCCCCTTGCGCCTTACGGCCCCCTCGAGTATGCGAACATCGTGTTGATGGCCCTTGTATGCTCAATCGGCGGGCACACCCTTTATAACATGCTGTTAAAGTTTCACGGGGCGGCGCTTATATCCCTCGCATCCCTTGGAGAGCCTGTTTTCGCCAGCATTCTGGCGGTTATTATCCTCTCCGAGCCGCCCCCCCTAACGGCCATTGCCGGCGGTGTTCTGGTCGTTGCTGGGGTAGCGGCTTTTATTGTTAAAGGAAAATCCTAAACAATCGTTTTAACCCAATACCTACGTGTTCGGATCATTTTCCCGCCAATATTGTTATCCACCGTATCCAAATATTCTCCGCCGTTTTTCTCTATAACGCGCCAGGAACCGATGTTGCTGTCATTGCACGTAACCAGTGCGGATTCGATTCCCAAGCTCGCCGCCTCACGCAGCAGAAGCGACAACTGCATTGTGCCGTATCCCTTGTTCCACGCCCCCGCGCGGATTGCGTAGCCTATATGCCCGCCGAAGCACATCAGAGCGGGCGTAAGCTCGTGGCGGATGCTGCCCTCGCCTAAAAATTCCTTTTTATCCTCGTCCACAAGCCATAGTGTCGTTGCCGGCACATAACCCTCTTTAAGGTTTCTGCCCAGTCTGTTATCTTCAAACCCGCGGAACAAATCAGGCGCCCATTTTTCATAATCATCCGGATCGTTAAGGCTGTACGACAAAAGCCCCAATTCCTTAAATTCCCGGCACGCTTCCAGATAACTCTGCAAGTAAACAGGTGATGGCGTAACAAGCTTTAACATACCCTACCGCCGCCTCCTCGTCATTTCCATCAGCCCAAGGCGTGTCATGCCTTCAACAACAGTAATAGCGGGATCCTTTCTTAGTTCGTCCTTCAATTCCCGGGTAAGGGCCGCGATGTTTTCCGGCTCCTTCATCCCAATAAAATCAATGATAATAATGCCGCCCAGATTACGCAGCCGCAATTGTTTCGCTGTTTCACGCGCGGCCTCGATGTTTATTTTCAATGCCATATCCTCAAGGCTTTTCCGGCCCGAATACTGGCCTGAGTTTACGTCTATGACCACACATGCCTCTGTTCTATCTATTATAATACGGCCGCCGGAGGGCAGATATACCATCCTGTGCCTGGTAGTTTCATATGGTTTGCTTAGATTATATGTAGTAAATGCCTGGCCCTGAACCAGCGTTACCTTTATGCCCCTTGCCGCGTAAGCCTCCGTAAGCAGTGCGTGTTCGTCGGCGTTGTTAATAATTATTTCCCGTACATTGGTACCGGCTCCGGCCATCAATTCCGCGGCAAGCATAACACACGCGCTGGCGTGGGGTTTATATGCCGGTACAGGGAGCCGGTCTTTGTCAAAGCCGTCTTTAACCGCTTCCGTTATCAGCGCCTCTGTTTCGGCAACCGCGCGTGCCAGTTGATTCAGCTCGGCATCAAGAAAGCTTGAGGCCGCATTCGCAGCGTCTGTCCTAATTATTATATTTTTATCAGGCAAAGCGATTTTTTCAAGTAGTTCCCCGGTTATCCTCAAAAGCCTTTCGCGCTCTGTTTCGGATGTAATCTTCTTTGATATACTTATCCTTCCAAGTTCAGTATCTATATTTTCTGGTTGTTGTATATGTTCTATAACAAAAAATCTACCGGGCCATGTCAGCTTTGTGGTTACGTATGCCCCCTTTTCGCGGCACGCGTCCCTTGTGACCTGTACCGCCACCGGATGCCCGGCTTTTACGGTTCCAACCGCCGCCGTATCCTTGTTGTCATTAAGGTTCAGGAACGCGTTGCGTTCCTGCCCGATATCCACAAAAGCGAAGCCGTTTTTATTAACGGCTTCCACAATGCCGACATATATATTACCCGACGCGGACTCCTTACCCTGATTGGTATCCATAAATTCAATAGGTTCGCCGTTTTCCGCAAGCGCCGCCTTTGATCCGTTTTCATCTTTATCAATGATAATACGCCATTCAGCGCTAAGCTTAACCGGCATTAAAATACGCCTTTTCTTCAAAATATCAGCTCCCGTCTGCAATACTCAGTGGTAAATCCACATAATTTTATATTTGTTATAGAACAAAGCACATCAGCTAAAACCTGCGGTTTAAGGTTACCGCTTCCTCCGCAGGCCACAAGTGCCTCCACAACATTTCCATCAGCGCGAAGCTCATAAACAAGCCCGCGAATATCGGTTTCCTTGGGTGGCTGCCCTTCCCTGCGCACGCTGATAAATACATTTTCACGCGACAAAAAATCCCTCACCGCTCCGTTCATGTCCGGTTCAATCCCATCCGCGCGTATGGTCATCCCATACAACGCCCTGCGCAAAAGGGCCGCCGCGGATTTTTCACCCGAAGACAGCTCTGAACAAGATAACGCGGTAAGCCCAGAGGGAAAAGAGGAATTAAGCCTCCCTACAATATCGTCCGGTGCGATCCGCTCCGCCAAATCAATGTCCGATATTTCGGCAAGCCCGTCCGTCCCGACAGACAGCGGGCTGGCGAAGGATATAATTGGGTGCGGGTTAAAGCCTTCCGAATAACGCGATTTTATACCCGCGCGGCGAATTGCGCGCTGGAAGAGGTTTTGCAAGTCCAAATGCCCTATATAACGCGCCACACCGGTCTTTTCATAGGTTAATCTATATCTGAAAAAATTATTTATTGTCGCGGCCTCCTTTATCATATCGAGCAGCCCGCCGCGCCGCAATTTGAACAAGCATCCCGGCAATTGGGCGTCGCAAGCCCTTTACGCGCGCGTTCCATTTCTGAAATCAGGAAATGCTTGTCCACCCCGGTCTGCACATGATCCCAGGGCAGGATTTCATCATATGCCCGTTCTCTTTGACAGTAATAATCCATCGACAGCCCGGCTTTATCAAACGCTTCATGCCAAATGTCGTAATTAAACATTTCCGACCATCCGTCAAATCTCGCGCCCAATTTGAACGCTTGTAAAATAGCCTGTCCCGTGCGCCTGTCCCCGCGCGCCAGCGCTCCCTCAACAATTGAAGCGTCTGCATTATGATATGAAAACTTGATATGCTTTGAACGGATAAGCCGTTTCAGCATTCGCTGCTTCTCCGTCAATTCCTCAATACTTGCCTGCGCCGCAAATTGGAACGGGGTGTGCGGTTTCGGCACAAAGCAGGAGGCGCTGAGATTCACTTGCAAACCCTTGCCGCGCTGGTATTTCGGTATGTTATAGAACACATCAACGACTTTATCCGCAAGTTCCGCTATGGCCGTAATATCCTCGTCCGTCTCAAAGGGCAGCCCAATCATAAAATAGAGCTTTACTCGCGTCCAGCCGCCCAAAAACGCCAGACGGCAGCCTTCCAGTATTTCTTCCTCAGTAAGATTCTTATTGATAATATCGCGGAGACGCTGGGAACCCGCCTCCGGCGCAAATGTAAGGCCGGACTTGCGTTCACCCGCGATGCGTCCCATCAGCTCAAGGGAAAACGCGTCAACCCTAAGCGACGGCAGGGAAAGCGATATGTTTTCGCCAAGCTCCATCGCGCCGGATGAAAGCTCGGCAAAACGGCTGTAATCGCCTGTTGAGAGCGAGAGCAGCGATATTTCGTCATAGCCGGTGCAGGCCAGCATGTGCTTTGCGTGGTTCAGCAGCAGCTCGGGCGGGCGTTCGCGGCAGGGTCTGTATATATATCCGGCCTGACAGAACCGGCAGCCGCGTATACAGCCGCGAAAAATTTCCAAAGCCGCACGGTCGTGGACGGATCCCAGGTTGGGTACAAGAAAGTTCTCCGGTAAAAAAGCGGTATCCAGATTATCCGGGACGGCTTTTTTAACTGTTTTAAAATGCCTTGGTACATAAACACCCGGAAGCGCGGATATTTCAGCTAAAAAGCGCTCTTTTCCGTTCTTGTTCGCGATATATGCATCCAAAACCGCGTCAAGCCCCGCTTCTGCTTCGCCTATATAGAAAAAATCGACGAAATCAGCCAGCGGCTCAGGATTGCATGTAGCCGGGCCTCCGGCGCAGATAACGGGCCAATCATCCCCCCGTTCCGCCGGAAGCAGCGGAATTCCTGACAAATCAAGCATATTCAGCACATTTGTATAGCTTAATTCATGGTTTAACGAAAAACCCAGTATATCCATCACCGATAAGGGATTGCCAGTTTCAAGGGTTACCAGCTTTAAGCCGTTTTCTTTCATCAGCGCTTCCATATCTGTCCACGGGGCGAAGGCGCGTTCGCAATAAACATCTCCGCGCGCGTTCAACAAGGAGTAAAGGACATCCAGGCCGCTCCAGCTCATGCCTACTTCGTAAACATCCGGGAAGCACAGGCAAAACCTTGCGTCAACGGCATTCTTGTCCTTCATAACCGCCCCGGTTTCGCCGCCCGTATACCGCGCCGGCTTTTGCACACGCATTAAAACGCTGTGAGGATAATTCATGTAATCTCCATCTATAGGCCTTTTCAGGCATGATATAGAATTATATCACATAAACCCGGCGTGTACAAATATTTCGTTAAATTATTGAACAGGGTTCCGATGCTGCCGCCCTTCAACATCAATGTAATAATCGTTTTTATATATCAGCTCGGAAACCGGCACACATTTGTACCCTTTACCATCCATGCCATTGATTATTTGCTCCAAAACAGACGCAGTATACTTTCCATCCGTATGAAACAGGATAATCGAACCGTTTTTTAATTTCTTGTTGTGTAATACGCGGTTGATAATATCTTGCTCACCTCGATTCATCCAGTCCAAGCTATCCACATCCCATTGAATCATTGTGTACCCCAAGCTCTCTGCGGCTGTGACGACCGTATTATTATACTCTCCGTACGGGCCGCGGTACAGCTCCATATCAATGCCGATGATGTGCTTAACTTTCTTATGCAGGCCGGTTATCTCGTTTTTGTTTGCTTCCAAAGAAATGGAGGCGACGTGGGCGTGTGTGTCGCCATGGTTGCCTATGTCATGCCCTGCGGCATAGATTTTTTTAAGGATTTCCGGGTATTTTTCCACCCAGGAGCCGCATAAAAAAAAGGAAGCCTTTATCCCGTGTTTTTCCAATATATCAAGAATGGTTTCAGTGTCGGCAGCGTCCCAGGCCGCGTTAAAGGTCAGTGAAACCAGTTTTTCCTGCGTGTTTACGCTAAAGATAGGTATTTTATATTTTTTCGTCTGTGCCACAACCGGACCTGCCTTAAATAACAGTATCATAACGGCGGCAAATGTAACCAAAATTAATCTTAACACAAGTTTTTTAGACTTTAGGATCATCATAAAGGCTCCTTAGTTATTTATTTTGACATACGCGGTGATTTCTAATTTATACGATTCCTGCCCACCATACCGTTCATATAACTCCGTATCGTGTTTTTTTAGGCGTTCGCTAAGTCCGTAGCCGTCTATGTCATAGGATGCAAGCAGTGCGTATGTCGATTTGATCTCGTTAACAATGGCCTCGGCAAATATCCTTTCAAGATAAGCGGATTGTTCATCGTTTTCATATAGGTCCTGTGGATATTCTTCAAGATGTCCCTTTGTTCTAACACTTATAGAACAAACAATGCCTTGCGAATCTTCACGGATTCTATAACGCGTATTTTGATCCGTAATCCGCAATGTCGTATGTGCATCATCCAGTTTAACTGATAATAAGCGTCCGCGTCCAAGGCCTTTGGCCCATGCAAGCCCCTCCAGCTCCTCATTTGAAGCGAATCCGGCCAATTCCCCCTTAACCAATGCCGCACCGGAGAATATAAGCGATTTATTATTCTCATCATACGAAATCAATGGGATTAATACACCCTCATCCTCATGCAAAGCAACTGCGAGCATTTCTAATTCAAGCTGTAACGCTGAACCGGCCTGCTTTCTGGCGTGTTTATAATGATTTGAAATATACGCTCCGAACGAGCTTTCATCCTTCAGCACCTCTGAAAGCGCGTCAGCCGCCTCTCCATGAACAGCCGCAATTAAAAGCTTACCGCTTATTTCATTGTTTTGATCAAGGGCGCCGATTACCTCGCGCAGCTTTGAGGCGTCTTGCAAGAGTTCTTCTCCCAGCAGACAGGCCTTACTTAGCGCAAAGCTCAGGGCCCTGGGGTTTA
The DNA here is from genome assembly GCA_009780415.1 of Defluviitaleaceae bacterium. Taxonomy (GTDB): domain Bacteria; phylum Bacillota; class Clostridia; order Lachnospirales; family WRAX01; genus WRAC01. The sequence goes on from WRAC01000017.1 coordinate 18,635, forward strand.
CCTCGTTCAGTTCATACATCGCCGAGGATAGGTTTTGACGCGTTATGCTCCTTACGTCTTTCTTTTCATTATCGCCGTCGTCTTCACCGATAGCCAGTAATTCAACGCAAAGCGCAACTCCGCCATCTTCGGCATCTATGCTGAACGCCCCCACAAAACCGCGTTCCTCCAATTCTATTTTGTCGTAGCATCCGGTAAGCATCAACGAAATTATTAATAAGTGTAAAAAACACAAATGTTTTGTCATTTATCAAATCTCCTCAGGCGTGCTATAACCAATAGAACAAATGGTAATGCCAGAACAAGCGCAGGCGCGGAATATCGGTACATAATACGTGAATATTCATACGCTCGGGATGCGTTGTCAGGAATTAACGACAGCAGAAGGACAACCGGCACAAGGACAGTCAGATAAATTCTGCGCTTGCCTTTGCCTGCCATATCGCGGAGCAGCAACGAACCAAAAAACAAGCCCGCGCCCGCTCGCGCAAAAACTGTCAGTATCCAAAAAGATATAACTATCGCGTTCTGACGCTCCATAAACGAACCTGGTATTTCGGTTGTAAACAGCAGTTCGAGTAAAGGCCAGTCATGAGCTAATGCCCCTTGCGGCGTTAACCTTGCAATGACAAGCGCTGTTATCGCCGACAGCAGTATTCCCATAAAAACAACCGCTCCGGTTACGCATTTACGTGTTGTCTCTCCTGCCGCGTTGGTAAAAGAAACCGCCACCAGTACCAACTCAATGCCCGCGAAGGCGTAACCGCTTTCAAAGCCGCTTTTCAATAACCTTTCAGGCGTATTATTCAGAACGGGTAAAAGATTAGAGTAATCCGCGCCAAACGCAGACAGAACCAACAGAATCAACAGCGGAACGAATACCGCAAACACCAGGATTTCCGCAATCCGGCCCCTTGTCTCGTAACCGTGGTACACAGCCAGCCAGCCCAGAGCGAGAATCACAGCCGCAATCAGCCAGTATGGCGTAAGCGGCAGCAATACGGATTTTATGATTTCACCAAAAATCCGGAGTTCCAGCGCTGTGCCTGCCAAAGCCCGAATCGCCAGTATCAGGCAAAGTAACTTACCCAATGGGCGCGATAGCAACAGACAACTATATTCATGAAAGCTCTTCCCGCGAAACAGAGACCCAACTGAAGCCATCAGATATACGCCCGCGGCGGCAAAAATCGCCGCTATAAGAACACCGGCCCATCCATTCTGCCCGGCATTTGAAATAGCGATATTAGGCAGGAAAATCGCGGACGTACCAAAGAGAAAAAGAAGCGTAAGCGCCTGTAACTGCCGCGCCGAGATTTTTTCGTTTGATGAAAACATTCGAGCCTCCTATTCCTTTTTATCAGCCATACGCGTGGTTTGATCCGGCCTGGCGAAAATGGGGCGTTTTTTTTGGAATCTCGCGGGCATCCTGACAATCGAATCCTTTAAATCCGTGCCGTTGTTTACTTCGCCGGACACAAAGGGGAACAGATAGGGTATGCAGAAGCTTTGCAAGCTTGCCAGATGTATCAGGATTAAAAGCATCCCTGCCCAGAAACCCAGCAGTCCAAGCATCGCGGTTAATATTATCACTGTAAATTTGACTATCCTGTAGCCCGTGACCAGGGCGTTGCTGGGTATAGCGAAACTGGCTATGGCGGTCAGGGCGACGACCACAACCACAATAGGACTTACGATTCCGGCCTCCACCGCTGCGTTGCCGACGATAAGGCCTCCCACAATGCCCAGCGTGCCCCCGACTGCGTTTGGCATACGCGTCCCGGCTTCACGTAATAGTTCAAATGCCGTTTCCATTATAAGTATCTCCGCAACCGCCGGAAACGGGACATTTTGGCGCGCTGCGGACATTTTCAGCATAAGTGTTGAAGGCAAAAGCGCGGGATGGTAAACGGCGGCGGCCAGATAAAACCCCGGCAGCGCGACGGCAAGCAGTCCGGCTGCGAAACGAAGCACGCGCGTTAAAGACATGATCCAAAAACGTTGGTAATAATCGTCCGAGCTTTGATATAATGAGTTTAATGTAACCGGCACAATCAGCGCAAACGGCGAATTATCGGCAAGGATCACGACACGTCCTTCCAGTATTGAAGCGGCGGCTTTATCCGGGCGTTCCGTTGTTTCGGCCTGAGGAAACGGTGAACGCCAGCTTTTCTCAATTAACTGTTCTAGTACACCTATATCAGCTATAGAATCTACATCAATCTCAGATAAAAGCGTTTCTACTTCGTTAACAACCTCAGGGCGGGCTATATCGTCCATGTAAACAATGGCAAGATCCGTGTTGCTCCTGCGCCCTGCTCTCAATTGCTTTATTTTCAAGCGTGTATCGCGGATACGCCGCCGAATCAAAACGGTATTTATGCGGAAAACTTCGCCGAATGCCTCTTTGGAGCCCATAACGGTCACTTCCGTCGAGGTCTCCGGCACACCCCGGTTTGCAAAGCCTTTTGACGAAATAACGGCAATCTTATCGGAACCGTTTACGAATATAGCCGTATCCCCCGTCAGAACGGATGTAATCGCTGCGTCAAAGTCCGTCTCGTCCGCGATTTCCAATGTACGTATGGTGTCTTTTACCTTTTCATAAACGCCGCCCGGTTCCAAAACCGCGTGTTTCAAGCCATCCATTATGGGTATAATAATCTGGCGGTCGATTGACATGCGGTCTATCATATTATCTATATAAACCAAGCTTAGCGCGACCCCAGGGCATGGAGACAGAGTCCCTTGCACAAAATCGCCGCAATCGGCGAAAAGTTCCTCCAGCCGTGCTTTATTCACGTTTAAATCCGTAGATACAGCCACTTTTTCACCCCATTTATAACATAATGTACCCCATTGCTTTAACCGTATACATTGTTAAAGGAAAATGATATAATGTGGGGGAAAGGTGGAATGGGACTTGCGTTTCGACTCGGATATGAAGATTTTCGCCGGCAGCGGCAGCAAAGCCTTGACGCGTAAGATATGCGATATTCTAAACGTTTCCGTCGGGCAATGCAATGTAATCCGGTTTTCAGATAACAACACTTATGTGAAAATCGAGGAAAAAGTGCGCGGCAAAGACGTTTATATTGTGCAAACAATCGGATTCGACCCAAATAATCAATTTATGGAGCTTTTGTTCTGGATTGACGCGTTCAAGCGCTCCAGCGTCGCTTCCGTCACCGCTATAATCCCGTATTTCAGTTATGCGAAAGCAGATAAAAAAGACGAACCAAGGGTGTCGATCCGGGGACGTGTTTGCGCGGACAGCCTTGAGGCGGCGGGCGTGGACAGAGTGGTGACGATGGACCTGCACAGCCCGCAAATCCAAGGCTTTTTCAAGAAGCCCGTAGACCATTTATACGCGGCGAATATCTTTGTTGAACATATAAAATCCTTGCAACTGGAGGATTTCATTATTGTCGCGCCGGATGAGGGCTTTGCGAAAAACGCCAGATACTATTCGGACAAGCTTGGTGTGCCGCTTGCCATCGGAAACAAAAAGCGGTCATCACATGATGAAAACGCTGAAATTTTAGGCATTACAGGAAATGTTGAGGGTAAACGCGCGGTGATCATAGACGATCTTGCCATAAGCTGCGTAACCCTCGTAGAGGTTGCCAAAGTGTTGAACCGACTGGGCGCGCCAGACATTTACTGTTACGTAACCCACGGCATGGTTACCGAAAAGGGCGCGGTGGCGCTTACGGACAGCCCGATCAAAACCTTTTACACGACAGATACCGTTTTCAATCCTTATCTCGAGAAATGCCCGAAGGCGGAAATCCTTTCCGTTGCGGAGCTTTTCGGCAAAACCATAAGGATTATACACGACAGGGAATCACTTGGCGAATTGTTTGATTGATAGGAGGTATATAATGTATATAACGTATATTATGAGACGTATTTTACTTGCGGCATTAGCTGTGGCTATACTGCTTCCGGGCTGTACCAGCGGCGGCGAGTCCCGTGCGCTGCGCGATGACGCCTCCCGGCAGGCAAGGGATTTCGTTATGGATATAGTAAACGAAAATTATGTGCGCGCGCTCACCCAGGGAACGGACGGATTGAAGGCAGACTTAACGGTCAGAGATTTACAATGGATGTGGCTTGAAACACAGATGCAGGCCGGGAGCTTTAATTCCATATCCGGCACATACACAAACTTTGAGGCCGGCAACTATACTTGTGTGCTGACAGCGGATCATAGAAACAGGACGGTTTTCTGGACTCTTACATATAAAGAGGACGGGGAAACGGTAAAGCTTGACAGTGTTGATGTCCGCGCCGTTTACAAGCCTGAGGCCCGCGTTGCCCCGCCGGAGGGTATTGTGCAGGAAAATGTCGTTGTGGGCGAGGCTTCGGGATATCCATTAAACGGAAGGCTTACGCTGCCCCGAAACATCGGTGAGGGCGCTAGGCTCCCGGCTGTGGTGCTGGTGCATAACCACGGCCCCTGGGATATGGACGCGTCGGTTTTTGACAACAAACCTTTCCGCGATATCGCCTACCATCTGGCGGCAAACGGCATCGCCGTACTGCGTTATGATAAAATTACCTACAGGTATCCCGACGAATTGAAGGACGTTTACGGAAACCGTATAACCGCCGAGCTGGAGACGGTTTACGACGCGGCTTACGCCAGATTGCTGCTTGCCGGAGACGAACGCATTGACCAGGACCGCGTGTTTGTGCTGGGGCATGGGCTTGGCGGGTCGCTGGCGCCGCTTATTTGCGCGTTGTACGGTTATAATGGCTGGATATCAATGGCGGGATCGCCTCGCAATTTGGTGGAGCTGGCAATTGACACGCAAATGTACGCGGCGGAACGTGATGGGCGCGGGCGCGCTTACCGCGATAATCTGCGCAGCGAACACGAAGCCGCCGCCGAGTTGTTTTTGGCTCTGGTTGAAATGTCTTTTGAGGAAATTGACGAAATCTGCATTTTCGATATTTCTGGGTATTATCTTAAATCTTTGATTGAAAACGCGCCCGAAGAATTCCTGGAGCTTAATTACCCTGCCCTTGTTTTACAAGGCACAAACGATTTCGAGGTATTCTTTGACAGGGATTTTGAACTGTATCAACAATTTCTTACGGAAAACGATAATGCGGAATTCCGTCTTTACAGAGGCGTGAACCATATGTTAATGTGGTCAACTATGGAAAGGCCGGATATACGGGATTACAGACCCGCGGCAACGGTTGAAAAAACTGTCTTGGACGATATCGCGGAATGGATAAATAAAAATTAAAAATATTTGAAATTACGTATTGACATAGGTAAGAGCCTATGGTATTATGGACTTACATATTTACGACATTCTTTATTTCGTAATAACATAATCCATAGGAGGTAAATAAAATGGAAATCGCTAAAAGAAATCAAAAAAGTAAGACAGAGAGGTTTTTTACCAAACTTAAAAACCTTATGCGGAACAATAAGGATTACAACGCCAGACATATGCTGGCGGAACACAGGGCCGCGTATGAAAAACATATTAGGCGAACCGAGATGATATATCATATACACATGGGGGGTATCATAAAATGAGTGATAATCACAACGGCTACAAATATCGCGGAAATGAAAACAATAATAACCAGCGCGACTTCGGCGGCGAAATCGACAGGCTTAGCGAGGGCCTTTCCGCCATGAAGGATATGCTTGGGCAATTATTAAGGCAAAATACCCAACCCCTGCCGCCAAAGCCCGAAGAACCGACTCCCCCGCCAAGAACGGAGCCCGATCCCCCCCCAAGAGCCGAGGATTGGGATGATTACGGCAGAAAAATGAATGAATACAGCTGGAAAATATCCGACCACTACAACAAGAAATACGGTTCCATGTATGTAAACAATAACAATGTGAACAATACCAGGCCGCCTAAACCGCCGCGCCCCCCGAAACCGCCCAGACCGCCTAAGCCGCCTAAGGTTAAGGTTTTTTACGGGAACGGCTTTAACACTGTCGGCGAAACGGTAAGGCGCGCGCTGGATCAGGGGATGAAGGGTATGGAAGATGCCCTGCGCGGGCTGGATATCGGCGCGTCGGTAAAAGACGCCCTGGGTGAGGTTAAAGTAACCCTGCGCGATCTGGACGTCGGCGAAACGGTGAGGCAGGCGCTTGACGAAGGGTTAAAGGGCGTTGAGGAATCACTGCGCGATATGGATGTGAACATCGACATGGTTGACCTCAGCTTCAAGCCCGTGATGGACAGCATAGAGGCCAAACTTTCGGATGAGGATGTACGCGGCGTCGTAACCTATATGGGCGGTTATAAGCCCTATGACGGCCCCTCAATCTACTGGTCCGCCAGGGAACGCACCTTTGACGATATCCTGTCCAGCTTACGCAGCTCCGACGCGGAAAAAGCGCTGGGCGCCATTGGCAGCCGCGCGAAGCTGGATATTCTGCTGGCCCTGCTGCACGCGCCAATGACGGTAAACGAGCTGGTCGCGTTCCTAAGCCTTAACTCCACGGGACAGGCTTACCACCACCTGCACCATCTGCTTGCGGCAAAGGTCGTTATAGAAGAACAGGGCAGTAAGGGCGTTTATGCCATAAACCCGAACCGTGTTCAGGGATTGATTATGATTCTGGCCGGTGTACGCGATTTGCTCAGCGCGAAGGATAACGGTGACGCGCAATGGGACACGGAGCAAGACGAAAACTAGAAATTAGCTGTACCGTATTAAACATAGGGTACAGCCTTTTTTATATTCATTTTTTATCTGTATATAAAGATATAAATATGTTATAATCCCGGTATACAGCTATACGGAGGAAATCAATGAACACCAAGGCTTTACGGACGCTTGAGTTCGATAAGATAATAGAAATGCTTGCGGGCAAGGCGATATCGCAGCCCGGAAAAGCGCTGGCACGTGAGCTGGTACCCGCCGCGGAGCTTTATGATATTGAGATAGGGCAAAAAGAAACCAGCGAAGCGATGCGCTATATATTAAAAAACGGGTCGCTGCCGCTGGGCGGTATCAGGGATGTGGGGGCTTCCGCGAAACGCGCCGAGATGAACGGAATCTTGATGATTGAAGAGCTGATGCATGTGGCGGAGTTCCTGTACGTCTGCGGGAAGGCCGTAAACTACGCGAAGGAAGCGGAGCGGTCAGTTGCGTCTGACCGGATAGGCGATATGTTCGGACGAATCGTTACCTTGCCGCATTTGGCTAAAGAGCTGAACCGTTGCATATTAAACGAACAGGAACTTTCCGACGATGCCAGCCCCAGGCTTTCGGACATACGTAAAAACATAAAAACCCAAAATGCCCGCGTGCGCGAGACGCTGAACTCCATCATCCATTCCCAGACATACAAGACAATGCTGCAAGACCCGGTAATAACCATCAGAAACGGGCGCTTCTGCGTACCCGTCCGCGCCGAGCATAAAAGCTCCTTCCAAGGTATGGTACACGACCAGAGCGGTTCCGGCTCGACGCTGTTTGTTGAGCCGATGAGCGTTGTGTCCCTGAACAATAAGATCAAGGAGCTGGAGGCGGAGGAACGCGCGGAGATAGAGCGGATTTTACGCAAGCTGTCCGGCCTTGTGGCGGAGGATGCGCTGACGATTACAACCAATTCGGAAGTGCTGACGCATTTGGATTTTGTGTTTGCGAAGGCAGAGCTGTCTCTATCCATGAACGGTTTCGAGCCTAAGTTCAACGAACGCGGCGTTATCAACCTTAAAAGGGCCAGACATCCGCTTTTGGACAAGGAAAAGGCCGTGCCGATAGACATCCGGCTGGGCGACGGGTTCACTATTCTTTTGATAACGGGGCCGAATACGGGCGGTAAAACCGTTGCTCTCAAAACACTGGGATTGTTCACGCTGATGGGCCATGCCGGCCTGCATATCCCCGCCGCGGAGAATCCCGAGCTGGCAGTGTTTGACGATGTTTTCGCGGATATTGGCGACGAACAGAGCATCGAACAGAGCCTAAGCACGTTTTCCGGGCATATGAGTAATATTGTGAAAATCCTTGATAAAGTTACTCCCTTCTCGCTGGTGCTGCTGGATGAGCTGGGCGCGGGCACAGATCCCACAGAGGGCGCGGCTTTGGCGGTTGCCATAATTAAATTCCTGCATGATCGCAAAATACGTTCCGCCATAACCACACATTACAGCGAATTGAAGGTTTTCGGCTTGCAAACCGAGGGCATTGAAAACGCCGCCTGCGAGTTTGATGTTGAGAGCCTGCGGCCCACTTACCGGCTGCTTATCGGCATTCCGGGCAAGAGCAACGCCTTCGCCATTTCCCGGCGGCTTGGGCTTACGGAGGATATCATAGAATCGGCCCGCGCGTTTTTGACCAGCGAGGACGAGCGGTTTGAGGATGTCATCACCAACCTTGAGATCAGCCGCAAAACCGTTGAAATGGAGCAGGAACGCGCCGAGCGTTTCCGTCAGGAAGCCGAAAAGCTTAAACGCGACTATGAAAGCCAAAAGGCGAAGCTTGCGGAAAGCCGGGAGAAAATCCTTAAAGAAGCCCGCGACGAAGCTAAAAAGGCGACGGACGCGGCTAAAAAAGAGGTTGACCGCATTATTAAGGAAACGCGTCAAATACAGGAAAGCGGCAGGAATATCAAGGAGCTTGAGGAAAAGCGCGGGGAACTGCGTGAAATGGCGGCGCAATTCGATCAGACTGCAACGGAAACCGTTCCGCCGCCAAAGTATAAAAAAATTGAGCGTCCGTTAAAGCCGGGCGAACGGGTCTATATACATTCGTTATCCCAGCGCGGCGTTATTATCGCCGAGGCGGACTCGTCCGGCAGTATTATGGTTCAGGCCGGGATAATGAAGGTAAAAGTCGGCGTAAACGCCCTCTCCCTTGACGAATCCGCGCCCGCCGCGCCCAAAAACCCCGAACGCGCCTATTCCCTCAAGGGCGTTGCCGAGCGCAAGCGCAACATCTCCCCTACCCTGGACATACGCGGAAACACATCGGACATGGCTTTTGATAAGATTGATTCATACCTAGGCGACGCGTATTTCGCGGGATTGCAAAACGTAACAATCCTCCACGGCAAAGGCACAGGGGCGTTACGCCACGCGGTTCAGGGATATTTGAAATCCCATCCGCATGTGAAAAAATACCGTGATGGCGCCTTCGGCGAGGGTGATTTAGGCGTTACTATTGTTGAGTTAAAATAATTATTTGATATGATAAAGGAGAAGCACAATTGAAAAAACCAGATCATTCGCGCGATTATCAGTCGTCAAACAGGCCGAAAAGCTTTCCGGTGCTTGAATGGCTTGTTATTATTCTATATATAATAGCTGTTATAGCTATTATATCAGGAATAGTATCAGGGATTAATTTTTCAAGAAACGTATGGAGCGGTAAATTTCCCGCGTTTATTATTCCTTTTATTACAGGCATAGCTTCCGCTGTTGGAAGCGTAATTATTGCCGAGTTGATCAAGTTGTTCCTTTGCATAGAGAAAAATACATATGACGCGGCTCATAATGCTTATATTACAACAAAGCTACAGGAAGAATTGGCGGATATTCAGAGAAAAATACACGCGGACGCTTTAAAAAACGATGAAATGTATGACAGTGATAAAGCTATATGCGCCAAATGCGGTAAGGAATGGAAGAAAAGCAATTATACCAACAGCAATAATTGCCCGCGGTGCGGTACAAGGATTTAACCGTTGAGATTGCTGGGCCAAAACAGGGGATGCCGCTCTTAGCGTCCCCTTTAAAATATAAATTTATTAAATTTACCCATTCTTTTTTGCAATTGATTTTGCTTGTGTTCTTCAAGCTCTTCCTGTGAAAATTGCACGGTTATACGGTTTTGACAAATTCCTATACAATTAATCCGTATTTCCTTCAGCATACAAACAAAGCCGCCCCTGTTGTAAATACAGTAATCAAATTCGCATTTTATACTCATTTATATCACCCCTATAAACATTTTACAACCAAACGGTCTAAATGTCAATACTCCCATTCGGATGTTTTATATAATTATTTATAAATGAATATCTGAATGGAGAGCGGTAGATAATGAAACATTATAATGATATGATTCGTGAATTAAGACAAGACAGAGATTTAACACAAAAAGATATTGCTGAATTATTAAATACTAACCAAAGAGTTTACTCGAGGTATGAACTTGGAATTCGTTCATTGCCTATTGAGCATCTTATTAAATTGTGTAAGTATTATAACGTTAGTGCAGATTATATCCTTTGCCTCAGGAATGAAAAATGATTTTTCCTTGAATCAGGATTCCCCCCTCCGCGTAGGATCCAGCGCCTCACGCAGCCCTATGGACAGCATGTTGAATGATATCATCAGAACGGAAATCACCAAGGCGGGGAAAAACGTTTGGTAAGGCATTTCCGTCAGAAGCTGCCGCCCGTCGGCCAGAAGCACGCCCAAAGACGGCTCCGGCGCTTGAACGCCAAGCCCAAGGTACGCAAGGAAGCTTTCTATAAAAATCGCGCCGGGTATGGCTGCCATTGCCCTTGTTACCACCGGGCCGATGGCGTTTGGTAAAATGTGCGCCGTTATAATCCTTAGGTCACCCGCGCCGATTGTACGCGCGGCAAGGACGAACTCGAATCCTTTATAGCGCAGGAATTGGGCGCGGACAAGACGCGCCGTTCCCGTCCAGCCGCGTATGCAAAGCGCCGCGATAATGGGCCACGCGCCCGGCCCGATAATAATGATTAAGAGCGTAAACAGCACAATTTGCGGAAGGCTGTCCAGAATCTCCGTAACGCGCATCAGCAATAAGTCGGTTTTGCCTCCGTAATATCCGCAAACCGCGCCGTAAACCGTGCCGATTACCGTGTTAAAGAACACGGAGGTTAGCGCGATGAACAGGGATAACCGCGTACCCATCCATAAGCGTGTCCATAAATCACGCCCTAAATAATCCGTTCCAAACCAAAAGTATGTGTTCTTTGCTTCGTTTAATAAATAAACGTCAACTTTTGCGTCGGCAAGCTCAACGCCATGCTCAATGAAAACCGGATAAACCCGCAGTACCGAACCCGCGGGATATACCGACGTGTCGTTTAAATTAGCCGCGCGCCGTCTTTTCAATATGCGGGAGCCGTCAAAAATGCCAAATCTTTCAACTCCCGCAATCCTGGGCGGCATGTAACGCAGATCCGTACGGGGCTCGTTGTACGCCCATCGGTTCATTCCCGGCCCGAAAACTGCCAAAAAGGTTATCAGGCAAATGCAAAATATAGCGGAAAGTGTGGACTTGCTTCTAAGAAGCCTCCTTAGGATATCGCTATGTCGTGATGACCCTGCCGTTTTTACGCTTTTTTGCGCTGCTTCCCTGTTTGCGAAAACAAATTTACTGTTGTTCATGCCGTTTTACCGCCCGTAAGACGTATACGCGGGTCAGCCGCGCCAAGGGCAAGGTCAGCCAAAAACATCGCCGCCAGTTCAACAAAGGTATAAAAAATCAATACCGCCATGGTCAGGGAGTGATCCTTTGCCGTAATGGAATCGATCAGCACGCGCCCCATGCCGGGTATGGAAAATATACGTTCTATAACAAGCGATCCGGCTAGAATATCTGTAAACATAAGGGTAAGCACCGGTATTAAAGGCACAATGGCATAGCGCAATCCGTGATTTACCGCCGCACGGAAGGGGCTTAAACCCTTGGCTCTGGCTAGTGCCATAAAATCGGTGTTTTGCGCGTCAATCAGCTCGGCGCGCAGTAATCGCGTAACAATCGCCGCCGGAGCAAGGGCAAGGGCCAGAACCGGCAGCGCAAGCGACCGCGACCTCTCAAAAAATCCGGCGCTGGGCATGTACAATCCGGGCGCAAGCCCCAGCCTGTACGCAGCGAAATATTGAAGCAGCGCCGCCACAACGAAGGACGGGACGGATACGCACATCACGGTTACGAACACTACCGCTTTGCCGGAAAAAGCGCCGCGCCCAAGTGCCGCCGCAACGCCCAGCAATATCCCCAACGGCAGCGCTAAAGCCAGAGCCGCGAAATTAATGATAACCGTGATGGGCAGCCTTTGCTTTAAGACACTGAAAACCGGCACGCCGGGGTCGATTTTTAACGAAACTCCAAAATCGGCATAAAAAACAGCCCGTCTGATATAATCGGCAAGCTGGAGGAGAACAGGCCGCCCCGTCATTTCGCGCTCAGCCAAGACCTCTCTTGCGGCCGATGTCAGGTCGGGGTCGTCAAAAACGTTCCCCGGCATCAGCCTGATAACGCAGAAAACAAGGACAATCACCGTAAAAAACGTTAAAACAAGCGCGGCAAGGCGTTTTATGGCATAAATAAACATCCGCTATTTTACAAGGGCTTGGATGGCTTTCCTCGCGGGATGGTCGGCGCTTCTCATAATCTCGAACAACAGGCTTTCCATGGTCGATACCGTAACGCCCGCCTGTTCCATCCTGCAAAGCGCGAAGCCGCGGTCAACCTCGGTGCGAGAGCCGCAGCAGTCCGCCGCCAGGAATACGTTATAACCATTCTCAATCAGTTCCAAAGCCGTTTGTTGCACGCAAATATGCGTCTCCACACCGGCTATGACAATGTTTTTTTGGGTAAGCTTATCCTTGAAGCCATTATCGTCCCCAAGACAGCTAAACGCTGTTTTATCGGTATTATCATGCTCGCCAAGGGCTTCCGCAAGGGCGGGAACCGTATCGCCCAACCCTTTGGGATACTGCCTGGTAACAAGCACAGGCATATCCAAAATCCTCGCGCCCCGCGCTAATATACAGCTTTTTCTGATAACCTCTTCCTGGCAATGTATTGCGGGCATCATTCTCTCTTGCAAATCAATGAATAAAAACAGCGTGTCGTTTTGGTTAATCATGGTAAACCCCTTTCGTTAGGCTTGTTTTATATTATAGAACAGTCAGTTAAATAAGTAAAGTTTCTTTGGTAAATTGACTTTTACGTATGATATGGTAAAATAAAATATAATCGGCTTAAGAGAAGAGGTAGTTTTATGCGTGTTATAGTTAAGATAGTACTTCTATATGTTGTAATGATTATACTACTGACTTCATGCGGATTAAAAAATTATGGCGGAGCGCCGTCCCCATCAAGCACCGATGCGATAATTACGCATACACCGGAACCCACTCCTACACCAGAACCCGCTCCGACTCCCGAACCGACCCCGGAGCCTACGCCGGAACCAACCCCAACCCCCGAACCCACGCCGTATACGGCTCCTGTGCTGAGCTTGCCCGAAGGTATGAATAACCCTTACAGATCAAGCTATCCCAACGCTTTTAATGACGACGGCACGCTAAAGAATGACAGTTGCCAATCCGGTATGAGGCCGAATTACCATAATTTCCAGCCGCCTGTCGCCCACACGTATTTTGATATCAGGCAGTTTAACGGTTATTATTTGGGCGATTTAAGCGAAAGGGCCGTTTATCTAACCTTTGATAATGGCTACGAGAACGGATTCACTCCGATTATCCTTGATATTTTGAAGGAAAAGGGCGTGCATGCGGCGTTTTTTGTTACAAAGCCATATATACAGCAAGCCCCGGAGCTGTGTATACGCATGATAGAAGAAGGGCATATTGTGGGTAATCATACCGTAAGGCACAGAAACAGCTCATCATTGACCGATGAGGAATTTATTTTCGAGTTAGAGGAAACGGCCCGGTTTTTCAAGGAAGTAACCGGATACGATATGCATCCCTATTTCCGCCCGCCGGGCGGCGAATACTCAGCCAGGATCTTGAGCCTTGCCAATGAATTGGGTTATAAGACGATTTTCTGGAGCCTGGCTTATCTGGATTATGACGTTAATAACCAGCCGGGCAGGCAGGCCGCCTTCGACCGCGTTACATCAACGATACACAACGGCTGTATAATACTCCTTCACGCCATTTCGCAGTCCAATACGGAAGCTTTGGGTGACATTATTGATTATATCCGGGAGCAGGGATTTGAGTTTAAGCCGCTGGATGACCTGGCAGATTGGTAATTATTATATGGTGCCCAGTCCTTTTTTCAATAAATGTTTATATGTCGCCCATGAAATGTGCCGGCCTCCCATTTTTTCCAAATGCGCGGTGTGAAACTGGCAGTCGATAAACAGGAACCCTTCGTCGGATAGTTTTTGGCAAAGGCTGATTAACGCAAGCTTTGAGGCATTTGCGGTTTTTGAGAACATGCTTTCTCCAAAAAAACATTTACCGATGATCACGCCGTACAAACCGCCGGCAAGCTCTAACCCGTCGTAAACGCCTGTACAGTGAGCATATCCCAATTCAAACAGCTTTATATACGCCGATTCCATTTCGCTGGTTATCCATGTCTCGTTTTCCCGCATTGTACGGCAGTTATGTATTATTTGATTAAAATTAATGTTAAATTTGATTTCCAAGGATGTTTTTGACATTTCCTTTTTCATGCTGCGTGATATGTGGACATCTTGCGGAAAAATAACAAAGCGTTCTTTCGGGCACCACCATTTTATTTCCTCACCCGGATTATACCAGGGGAAAATGCCGTTTGAGTATGCGCTTAACAGCCGCCCGGCGCTCAAATCGCCGCCTACGGCCAGCAGACCGTTATCGCTGGCAAGCTCCGGCGGAGGGAAGATATGTAATTTATCGGATAACAGAAAAATCGGCATAAACACATTATATAATAAAGAGCATTATTCAACCACAAAAAACGCAAAAAAACACAAAAAATAAAAAAAATGTGTTATACTTTAAGCATGGACGGATTACGAAAGAGAATGCTTCTGATATTTAACCCCAATGCCGGGCAGCAAAGGTTTCCGGCTTATCTTTATGATGTTGTGAACATTTTTACGCTGGCGGGTTTTCTTGTTACGGTACTGCCTACGCGGGCGAACGGCTGCGCGGGCGATGCCATTGCCCGTTACGCGGAAGATCATGAGTATGTGGTCTGCTCCGGCGGGGACGGTACAATCGGCGAATGCATCGACGCGCTTCTGCAACTTGAGAAACGCCCGGTTTTCGGGGTTATTCCCTCGGGTACCGCCAATGATTTTGCCGTGTCGCTTGGTATTCCGAAGGATATTATTTCGGCTGCCGGTATAATCACTGGCGGTAACGCGAAGGCGTTGGACATCGGACGGTTTGGGAGCCGTCATTTTTCATACGTAGCCGGTTTTGGTATTTTTACCGACGTAGCTTACTCAACCCCGCAAAACCTTAAAAACGTGCTGGGAAGCCTTGCTTATTTGCTTGAGGGAATAAAACGCCTGGGATCAATTAAAACCTACGGCTGCGGGTTTATGCTTGACGGAGAAGCCGTAAACGGCGGCTTTATCCTGGGCCTTGTGGCGAACACGCATTCCGTGGGCGGTTTCAGGCTGCCAGGTACCATTGATGTGCGGATGGATGACGGCATGTTTGAGGTGATATTGTTGAAAAGGCCCAGAACGTTAAGGGACCACCAACAGATCATAGCATCCCTCCGCAAACAGGAAAATGGTTCGGATTTATTAATTATTCGGAAGGCAAGCAAGGTGGAATTCAGCTCCCCGATGCCGGTGGCATGGACGCTGGACGGCGATTTTGGCGGTGAATGCAAAGATGTTGTCATCGAAAATGTTCCCCATGCCATAAATGTTATGGTTCCGGGATAAAATAACACTTGATAAAAATAATCAACTATGCTATGATAATAAAAAATTGAAGGGTGGTTTATTGATGTCGGTTCTGTCTGTTACGGTGATGATCAACTAAATAATAGTTGTAAGGAACGCATAAGCATTAGCTTATTTTGTTGTTCCTTTAAAACACTGCCTAACAGACTGCTCGGAACATCAATATATGCCCTTTTTTTGTAGTATATTGAGAGATATGCCCACGGGAGCATTCTGCACTTTTTATGGTGTGGTTGTGTTTTCGTGGGCTTTTATTTTGTAAAGGAGATTATCATGAACCACTTAACAACGCTTGAATTTGACAAGATATTAGAAAAACTTGCCCATTGCGCGGTTTCTGAAACGGTGAAGGAGCGCTGCCTTACGTTAAATCCCGCAAAGAGCTTACCGAAAGCCGAACGCCGCCAGTGCGAAACAACACAGGCCAAGCAAATAATTGAACAGACGGGAACGCCGCCCCTTGCGGCTATGACCGATTTACAAAAGATTATCGGGCTATTGGGTGCGGATGCTATGCTTATCCCGGAACAGCTTGCCCATGTTATGGCTTTCATTACATCTTGCCGGCGCATGGTTACGTATATGCAAAAAGCCCGGTTTACAGATGTTGACGTGGCATTTTACGGCGGGTCGTTTATAGATTTGTCGCATGTTGAGGATGAAATAAACCGTTGTATACGCGGTATACAGGTGGACGACCGGGCTTCCCAGCGTCTATATGACTTGCGCAGGGGTATTGAGATCAAAGGCGAACAGATAAAGGCAAAACTGGATCAAATGCTGAGGAAAAACAGGGATTGCTTTTCGGAAGGCTTCGTTGCCGTCCGAAACGGGCGCTATACCCTTCCGGTTAAAAGGGAATTCAAAAGCAGGATAGAGGGTGTTATGGTTGAATTATCAAACACCGGCGGCACTTGTTTTATTGAACCCGCATCTGTAAGGAAACTGCAGGACGAGCTGGGGGAGCTGCATATCGAGGAGGACAATGAGGTGCGCCGCATCCTTTACACGCTCACTGCTTTGGTGCATGATTTTCTGCCATCCATCCGCGTAAATATCGATGCCATGGAAACATTGGATTTCCTTTTCGCTAAGGCTAAATTGAGCATGGACATGAAAGCCTCCCCCGTCCGGTTGATTGAAGGCAGGGAAATGCGGATTCTGTCGGCGCGGCATCCGCTGTTGCGTGAAGAAATTGCTGTGCCGTTAGACTTTGCATTGGGTGGGGATTGGACGGGCGTTGCCATAACCGGGCCAAATACCGGGGGTAAGACGGTGGCTCTTAAAACGGTGGGGTTGCTATCGCTAATGGCTCAAAGCGGGTTGCATATTCCTGCTAACGATAAAAGCATAATATGTATGTTTGACGCGGTTTTGTGCGATGTAGGCGATGGGCAGAGCATTACGGAGAATCTTTCCACTTTTTCGTCGCATATGACAAATATAATAGGTATTTTACGGGCATCCACTGAAAATTCCCTTGTCCTCCTTGATGAGCTGGGTTCGGGAACCGATCCGGCGGAGGGCATGGGCATTGCGATGGCGATTCTGGAAGCTTTGCTGGTAAAACGCTGTTTGTTTACCGTAACTACCCATTATCCCGAAATAAAGGATTTCTCGGCGTATACTGACGGTTTGATAAACGCGAGGATGGCTTTTGATAAGGAAAGTCTGATGCCGTTATATAGGCTTGAAATAGGCGAGGCCGGGGAAAGCTGCGCTTTGTATATTGCCGAAAGGCTGGGTATGCCTGTTGATTTATTAAATCGCGCGCGGGAGATAACGTATGCGGGCGCGCACAGTGCGCCCCTGCGGATGCCGCCGGCAATGGAAAGATTAATCCCGGTCGTACCTCTGGAATTGGCGGAGGAAGCCGCCGAACCCGTTCCGGTCCCGCGCAGTCAACGGTTTAATATCGGCGACAGCGTCACCGTGTATCCGCAGAAAGAAATAGGGATCGTATACGCCCGCGCCAATGAAAAAGGGGAAGTCGGCGTTCAAGTAAAGGGCAGAAAGCGGTTGGTGAACCATAAACGGATAAAGCTGAAAATAGCGGCAAGCGAATTATATCCCGACGATTACGACATGTCCATTGTTTTTGACAGCGTGGAGAACCGGAAGGCTTGGCGTTTAATGGATAAGAAGCATGTTGAGGGGAATGTCGCCGTCATTAAAAAAGGGGTGAATGAGAGATGAATGTTATTACAACGCAAGGTTTATCCAAAATATATAAGCGATTTGAAAAAGAAGCCGGGTTAAAGGGTAGTGTAAAAAGCCTGTTTAACCGGAAATTCACAGAAAAACACGCGGTGTCAGCTTTCGACTTAAACATCGAAAAAGGCGAGTTTGTAGGCCTTATCGGGCCGAATGGAGCGGGGAAAACCACCCTTGTAAAAATGCTTACGGGTATTATCGCCCCTACATCAGGGGAGATATCGGTTCTGGGATATTATCCCAATAAGCTGGAAAACGCGTTCAAAAAGCAATACGCGGTGGTTATGGGGCAAAAGAGCCAGCTTTTCTTCGAGTTGACCCCAACCGACACCTTCCGCCTGTTTAAGGAATTATACGCCATACCGGATGACCTTTATAAGCGTAATGTCGGTTATTTTGTCGAATTATTCGGCGTATCCCAATTCCTTAATGTCCAGGTGCGGACTTTATCTCTGGGCGAACGCATGAAGATGGAATTAATCGTTGCCCTTCTTCACAGCCCCGGCGTTCTGTTCCTGGATGAACCCACCATCGGGCTTGACGCCGCGTCCCAAAGGCAAATGCGCCTGTTCCTAAAGGAGGTCAACCGTGAGAAAGGCACCACTATTTTGTTGACATCGCATTATATGGAGGATGTGCGCAGTCTTTGCCCGCGGAGCATCGTTATCGGCGGCGGGGCAAAAATCTATGACGGTTCAACGGATAACTTGTTTGACTCTTATCAGACCCGTAAAAAAATAACCCTCGCCTTTGATACGGAAACCGATTTTACGGTTCCGTACAACTGTGAGCTTATTGATAAAAGCCCGTACAAGGTAGTATTTATGGCGCCTAAAGACGGCGATGCCCGTTTAATTTCAACACTGGCGCAGGAATATACGCCCATTGACATCTCCGCCGAAGAAGAGGATATCGGCGCGGTGGTGGAACGGATTTACGCGGGGGGGATGAACCGTTGAAAAAATATATGGCGTTTTCCAAAATATTTTTCAAAGCGCAGATTATATACCGTTTTGATGTAGCCGTAACGGCTATTGAGGCCCTTGGAAGGATACTTTTCGCATGGCTGATATGGGGGGCTGTTTTTGCCGGGCGTGACGTGGTTGGCGGTTTTACATTCCGTTCCATGCTGCTTTATTATGTTGTAAGCTCCTGTATCGCCACATTGGATATATGCTTCGGGGTAAGCAGCGAAATCAACCACGAAGTCAGGAACGGTTTATATACAAAGTTCATGGTCATCCCAATCAACCAGCAGTTATACTGGCTGTCGAAAAATCTTGGCGTCGTCTCATATCTGGCGATGTTTGTGCTGCCCGTGGCGCTTATAAGCGGCTGGCTTTTCGGGGCTGGCGGTTATGCCGGCCAGCCCGCCGCCGCAATCCTTGGGCTGCTCATGATTCCTTTGGGGCTGGCCTTTATGGTTACATTCCACTTTTTTATTGGGATACATGCGTTTAAGTTCCATGATGTGGGGTTTTTCATATATTTCCAGTCAGCTTTGGTACAGTTCACCCAAGGCGGAGTAATTCCAATTAACCTCCTGCCCGATACCGTATTAAACATCCTGCGCCTGCTTCCCTTTCCTCATGTTATTTACACGCCGTCGATGCTGCTTATCGGCGGAATGGATTTTAGGGAGGGTTTATTCTCAGCCGGGGTGCTGATTGTTTGGTTAGCAGGTATGTCGGCGGCGGCTCAATTCGCATACAAACGGCTGCGGATAAAATATGACGGGGTGGGTATATGAAAAGGAATATTAGATTCATCTTACTGTTGATAAAATTAAAGCTCTCCCATATGATGGTGTTCCGGCTGAGTTTTTTTATCGGTTTTTTTGCGGACGGAATGTTGTTTGCCGTGCAATTACTGACCTTTCAGATTATATTCGGCCAAGTAGATTCTATAGGGAACTGGGGTCAGGGCGAAATGTTAATATTTATCGGTACTTTCTCCATGATTAATGGTTTAAATATGTTCATTTATTTTTTCGGGGTTTCAAATATCCCCCGGCTTATCAGAACCGGGGGGCTCGACCTTTATATAACCAAACCGGTAAACCCATTGCTTCGCCTTACATTTGAAAACGTAAATCTGGGCAGCGCGCCGCTGCTTATTTTCAGCGGCGTGATCGTTGCATACGGGGTATCGGTGTTAGGGGCGGAGGTAACTGCGCCTCTGTTGACCGGGTATATCACGCTTACGCTGCTTATGACGCTGCTCTATTATGACATGGAAGTCATACTCCGTACCCTACCGTTCTTCTTCATCGGAACAAGCGCCATAGACCGCTTGGAAGGCGAGTTAATCATGTTGAATTTCAAAGTCCCGGGAGTGATTTATCAGGGCGTATTTAAAATCATTTTCTATTTCATCTTACCCTACGGCATAATGGCTACCGTGCCCACACAGGCACTTTCCCGTACATTAACCGCAGGCGGTTTGCTTCAAGCTTTAGCCGTTGTTGTTTTCTTCACGGTATTTGCCTTGTGGTTTTGGAAATTCGGGCTTAAACATTACAAAAGCGCCAGCAGTTAACGTCGAAACGCTTTCACGCCGTAATACCTCTGTTCGCCCGCTCCGCCGCAACCTCCTCCGGGGTTTTGACGCGCCGGCGTACGGCGCCTTTATAACCATCGTTGGTTGGCAGCAGATTGCCTTCGGCAAAGCGCCCTTTCGCATCGGTTATGGCCTGCTTGTATTGCGGCAGCCATTTCTCCCCGGCGATAAGCATCTCGTCAATCATCTGCCAAACCTCCGGGGGATTGCAAACCGCCCCGGTCAGCGGATCCATTAACGCGGCTTGTTTAAGGAGGTTCGCGTCGCCGGAAACAGCCGCCTCCACAGCCAGTTTCTGCACCCAGACGGACTGGGAGCAAACCGCCGCGCAGGGAAGGGGCAAATTACCCACTTTGGGGGCCGCTACGCCGTTACCGTCCACATAGCAGGGGACCTCAACCACGCACTCGTCCGGCAGGTTTGTTATACAGCCCTCGTTCATTACGTTAAAATGCCCGCGATAGACGCGCCCGGTTTCCAGCCCTTCCATAATATAGGAGCAATGTTCGCCGCCGCGCTGGCTGCCGTCGTATATTTTCGGCGGTTCTTGCAGAATTTTAGGATACTCTGTCTCAAACCAATCCCGTTCTTCACGCGTCACGCGGAGGTAACCGCCCGTTTCACCGTGGATCCAGCTGTTCAGGTTTATCCACCGGGAGATTTCGTCCGGGCGTTTGCGGTACCAGGCCACATATTCGGAGAGATGCCCGTTGGATTCGGTGGAATAATAACCGAATCTCCGTAGCATATCAATGCGCACTTTTTCCTCCTGGCTGAAAACAGGGTGGCGTTCAAAGGCTTCCAAGAGTTTATCAAGCTGTTCCATGCCCTTGTGCTTTACCGATATATACCAGGTTTGGTGGTTTATTCCGGCGCAGATAAAATCCAGTTCGTTATGGGGAATGCCCAGCGCTTCGGCAATTTGGCGCTCCCCGTGAATTTCACCGTGGCAAAGCCCTATCGTGCGTACGCCGCCGTATTTATTACATGCCCAGGTTGCCATCGCGTTGGGGTTTGAATAGTTCAGCATAATGGCCCCCGGTTCCGCAACCTCACGGATGTCCTTGCAAAAATCAAGCATTGACGCGATTACGCGCTGTCCGTACATAATGCCGCCAGTGCAGAGGGTATCGCCCACGCATTGGTCAATACCGTATTTAAGCGGTATTTCAATATCCGTTTCAAACCCCTCAAGCCCGCCAACACGCACCAAATTAACAATATAACGAGCGCCACGGAACGCTTCCCTGCGATCTGCGGTGGATTGGATTCTTGTCCTTATTCCGTTTGCCTCAAGGTCTCGCTGGCATAAACCCGTCACTTTCTCAAGGTTACCCCCGTTAATATCCGTAAACGCGATCTCAATATCACGAAATTCAGGCACGGACATGATATCCGTAAACAGGTTGCGCGTAAATACAAGGCTTCCCGCGCCTATTACCGCTATCTTAAAACTCATTCCGACAGCTCCTTTTACTTGTACTTGGGCATCCAACCCCCGTGCGCGTCAATCAGCTCATCCACCATAGAGCGGATATCGTCGAGAGAAAGCTCCGCGGCGGTAAGGGGATCCAGCATCGCGGCATGGTAGATATGCTCTTTTTTCAAGGTTACCGCCGCTTCAATCGTTATCAGGTGCACGTTAACATGCGTCATGTTCATAGCGGCAAGCTGCACAGGGAGTTTGCCCGCGTAACAGGGGTTTATGCCATAATTGTCCACCATGCAGGGCACTTCGACGCAAGCCTCGCGCGGCAGGTTTTCGACTAGCCCGCCATGGTTCAGCACATTGCCGCCGATCTTGTACGGAATGCCCGTAATAAGAGCTTCCATGATATAAGACGCGTATTCCATGGAGCGTTTGTGCTCCAGCGTGTCCTTCCTTGTCAGGCCCTCGTATTCCTTTGCCCATCCGGCGGCCTGGTGTATGCAGCGGCGGGGATATTCGTCCAGCGGGATGTTAAACTTTTCGATAAGCTCCGGATAACGGGATTTTATGTAATACGGGTTGTACTCGGCGTTATGCTCGCTGGACTCCGTACAGTAGTAGCCCAGTTTTTCTATATAATCGTAACGCACCATATCCCAGTGTTTTTCGCCGGCGTTTTTGGCGGCGGCGCGCTTTCTTATCTCGGGGTACAAGTCGCTGCCGTTCTTGTCCCTAATCTCAAGCAGCCAGCCCATGTGGTTTATCCCGGCTATCAGCTCCTTGCGGCCTTCCAGCTTATCATGCATTTCCAGAAATTCAAGCAAATGCTTCGAACAGCATTGAACGCTGTGGCACAAACCGATGGTTTTAACACCGGTATACCGCTGCATAAAGCCGGTGAGTATGGACATGGGGTTTGTATAATTCAAAAACCAAGCGTTGGGACAGACCTCCTCCATATCCCGCGCGAAATCCGCCAGTACGGGGATGGTACGCAGCCCGCGCATTATGCCGCCAATGCCCAATGTATCCGCGATGGTTTGGCGCAGGCCATATTTCTTGGGGATTTCAAAATCGGTGATTGTGCATGGGTCGTACAGACCGACTTGGATGGCGTTCACCACGAAATCCGCGCCGCGTAAGGCGTCCTTGCGTTTTTCCACGCCCAGATAGGTTTTAATGGATGCCTTCCCGCCCAAACCCTTATTTATGGCGGATAGAATCGTTTCGCTCTCTTTCAGGCGCTGAGCGTCTATGTCATAAAGGGCGATTTCGCTCTCCGCCAGCACAGGCGAACACATGCAGTCGCCAATAACATTGCGGACGAATATCGTGCTGCCCGCACCCAAAAAAGTAATTTTTGCCATTTCTGATCATCCTTTATTATTTTTATATTAACCCTTAACACTTCCTAAAACCAAGCCTTTCGCGAAATGCTTCTGTAAAAACGGATATGCGACAAGGGTAGGTATCAAGCTCAAGAACAACTGGGCCGCCCGCCCCGTCTGTTCGTTCATCCGCATCAGCAATCTGTGGTAGTCTGAGCCGGACATCCTTAAAAGATCCCTGAAATTGATCAGCAGGGTTTGCAGGTATGTTTGCAGCGGGTAATTCACGGGGTCGTTCATGAACAATGCGCCCGTAAACCAGTCGTTCCAGTGAAACACGAAGGAGAACAACCCCACCGTAGCCAGGGCGGGTTTTAACACCGGCAGGTATATGGATACAAGTATCCTGAAATGCCCCGCGCCGTCCATCATTGCGGCTTCCTCCATCTCGGCGGGAAGGTTCCGCATGAAGTTCATCAGAATTATCAGCGAGTAAACCGGCACCGAAAGCGGCAGCACCAAACTCCATATACTGTCAAGCAGCCCAAGCTGCAATATCAGGATATAGTAAGGGATCAATCCGCCGCCGAACAGCATGGTGAAAACATAAAATCCCATGAAGAAATGCCTGGCGGCGAAGCGCTGCCTGCTTTTTGACAGCGGATACGCCGTGGTGACAAGCATAAACATATTTATACTGACCCCTAAAAGACACCTTTGGAGGGTGACAAAAAAGGCCTGCAGAAACCTGCCGTTTTCGATGGCGAATTCGTAAGACATAGTGGTGAAATCCCTGGGCCAGAAGGCCACTTTTCCCGTAGCGACCTGTGCCGGAGAGCTGAGGGATATGGCAAGGGTATTAATGACGGGAAGAATGCATATTAAACAAACGGCAATACAGATTATGTAGTTGAAAACCCGGAAGAGCTTTTGCCCTTGTGTCATCTTGTCCATATGCCGCCCTCCTTAAAATACTTTATAGTCAGCAACTTTATAAGCGACAAGCAAAGACAGTGAAATCAAAACCAGGGATACCACCGATTTGAACATACCCACCGCGGTGCCTATGGCAAACCTTCCGTTTTGTAAGCCCAGCCTGTACACGAAGGTATCGATAATATCACCCGTTGAGTAAACAGCCGGCGAATACAGGTTGTAAATCTGGTCAAAACCCGCGTTCAATACCGTTCCAAGGGCAAGCACCGTCATAAGCATAATAATCGGCCCCATCATAGGCAGTGTGATGGAAATTGTCTGCCTGAACCGGCCCGCGCCGTCTATCACGGCCGATTCGTACAGCCCGGGGTCTATTGAGGTTATAGCGGCCAGATAAACAACAGTTCCAAACCCAAAGGTTTTCCACACATCCGTCCAAACCATCGTCCACGGGAAAACGCTGGAATTTGATAGAAATTGAATGGGTCCGATGCCGAAGAAACCCAGAAAATTGTTGACAATGCCGTCCGAAGCAAGGATTCCGTATAAGATGCCCGCCATGATAACCCACGATATGAAGTTGGGTATATAAACAATTGTTTGGAATATTCGTTTTATAATGGTGTTTCTTATCTCATTTAACATCAACGCGAATATTACAGACGCCGAAACGCCGAAAATAATCTTAAATATAGAGATATAGAAGGTATTATAAACAGACCTCACAAATTGGGGCTGCGAAAAAATAAACCGGAAATTTTCAAACCCTATCCATGGAGACCTGCCAAAACCCAGCCCCGGGTTATAATCCTGGAAAGCCATCACCAGCCCGTATATAGGCATATACGAAAAAATAAACGTCAATACGACGCCTGGGAGCAGCAAAACCAAATATGGCCAGTCTTTTTTCAACCTTTTTACCATACTCAACCCCACCTTATAAATAAACCCAGGGGTACCGATAAATCAGTACCCCTAAGGCATTGTCCTGCTTAATTACCGTATTCCGCATTTACGGAGTCTTCCAAAATCTGTCCGCCGTTAGCATACCATTCGGCAAGGACGGTGTCAAAGAATTCCACGGGTTGGCTGCCCAGTATGATTTCCATTACACCCATCGCGATAATATCGCCGGTGTTGGCCGTCTGGTGGAAATCCAACGGAGGCGGGCCCCACATTGAGGTGCGGATGAGGAAGTTATTATCTACAAGGAACTTATTATGGTAGTAAGAACAGCCCTCGTGGCGGCCCTGTTGCAAGTACGCGCCCAATCCTGCGGGGTTACGGTTTTCGATCCAGTCAAGGGAGTCGCCGTGCTTTTTCTGCATCCCGGAGGTGAAGAGCTGGCTGGTATCGCCTGTGTGCAGCGCGTGGCTCACATTCTGGTACTGAAGCATATCGGCCATCGGGTCGATGATGCCGAAGGGACCGCAAGCGTGCTCGCGCTGCCCGTCCGTGAACCCGCGGAATTGTTCCTCGGTCAGAACGGTATTGGGGTCAAACATTATGTAGTCGGTATAACTGAGGAGTTTCATGGCGGCGGCAGGGTTCTGCGCGTCTTTGTTAACTACCGTGATGTAAACGTTGGGGAATACTACCTGGCCCAAAACCTGCGACCCGTCAACCGTGGGAAACGGGAGCGGAATCATGTAAGCGTCTTCGTTATGCACGGCTACAAGGTTGGGGCCGTTCATCCAGCCATGCCACTGCCAGAAGGGCTGAATGCCGGTTCTGCCGTTTACGACGTCCTCATGCATTCTGTTGTTGTCTATACTGGCGAAGTCGGGGCTTATAATGCCTTCCTGATACCATTTGGCCCAATATTCAAGGGCTGTCCTGAATTCGGGATGGGTTACGCCGGCCTTTATACGTCCGGTTTCGTCAGGATACCAGAAATACTCGCTTAGCTGGGGGTTTCCAAGATATACGCCAAACATCGGGCCCGTAAAGAACAGGAACTCGAGGGTATTGCATGTAGCCATACCATAACCGCCGTATTCGGCCATAAAGCCTTTGGCAAGCTCCTCAAACTGAGCCACTGTATTCATCTCGGGGGAACCGGCCGCTTCATACCAGTCTTTTCTGACCCAAATCAATCTGGGAGCGTCGATAACGCCGTAATAATACTGCGGTACGCCGTAAATCCTGCCGTCCCTGCTTACGGTTTTAATAGTATCGGGATCGGTCAGTTCATAATCCCGTATGCGTTGTGAGAGGTTATTTTCGTAATATTCCGTGATATCCATCAACAGGTCCGCTTCCATGAGCTGCAGGAATTGAAGATAGTTAACACGGAAAACGTCAGGCAACGTGCCGGAAGCAATGGCCATGTTCAATCTGGTGATATACTCCGCGTCGCCTGTTGTAAGCCAATCCCACGTAACTTCAATGTTCAGGTCCTCTTTCCACGCCCTTGTCCAAGGCTGGTTATGCATGGAGTCACCGGTTTCAAAAACCCAGTCATTTCCCATATTCGCCACGGATGTGACGTGTACGGTGGTTTCATACGGAACATTCCAATCGCCCGCAGGCACCGGAACGAAATCACGCGTGCCGGTCACCTCGGGTGCCGCACCGTCGGTTGCGCATGCCGCGAAAAGCATCATCGCCGCAATAAGGAGCGCAACGAACCGTTTGAAACTTTTGCTCATAAAATACCTCCATTCAACATTTTTTTGTTGCATATTTTTCATTATACACTAAATTATACCATACAGCAATAGCTTTTTCGCTCAAAAACGTACGGTTTATTTTTGTGTGTTTTTGTGCTTTATGTACTTAAATAAAAAAACAGCCGGAATCCGAAGGCTGTTTTTTTGATTACATAAATACATTTGCCGTACTGTTTATTGTTCTTTCTTCTCCACTATCTCCGGCTCTTCCGTAACCGGTGCGCCGCTTAGAAAACCGGGCAAACTTAGCCCCGTCATGTTCAGCAGATCGTTAAGCGGCGGAAGGGACTTCATCAAACCGCTGGCAAAACCCGCTGCCGCATTCTTTTCGCCGCCGCCGTCCCACACTGTGACCTTGTCGATCTTGAGGTTCTTGATGGCCTCGACCTGCGTTTTTACAAGGTTCTCCAGCTTGTCGGCAATCATCATCTTCACGGCTGTCTCGGCATTGCCGTCAGCCGCTTCCATGATTTTCATAAGGCCTGCCGCCTGTTTTGTCAAGAGTTCCTCCGCGCCGCGCGCCTCGGCTTCCATGCGGGCAAAAGCGCCTTTGGCCTCGGCTTCGGCTTTTGACAGGCTCGCGTCCGCTTCACCTCGCGCAAGTTTACGCATTTTTTCCGCGTTGGCTTCAGCGGCCTTGGATTCAACCTCCACGCGGATAAGCACAACGTCCGCTTCGGCGCGGGCTTGGCGGCGCTGCTTTTCCGCATTTGCTTCGGCGTCGATTTCTATACGGCGTTTATCAATTTCAGCTTTTACGATTACATCGGCTTCCATAAGGGCCTGTTCGCGTTTAGCGCGGGCAAGCTCCGCTTCCTGCTGGGCGGCGTAGCTTTCCTCAAGCGCCTTGGCTTCGGCGACGCGTTCGGCGACAATAGCCTTGCGGTTGGCTTCGGCTTCGCTTTCACGGCGCATGGCGTCTGTTTTGGCGATTTGCATCTGTGCCTCGTTTACGCCTTTAACCGCCTCGGCGTTCGCGCTGGCGACCTGTATGCGCTGGTCACGTTCGGCGTTTGCCGCGCCTATATTACCGTCCCTATCCTTCTCGGCAACGCTTATCTTCGCGTCGTTTATGGCTTTTGCCGCGGCTTCCTTGCCAAGCGCCTCAATATATCCCGACTCGTCCGTAATATCCGTCATATTAACGTTTATAAGTCTTAGGCCGATTTTCTTCAATTCGCTTTCAACGTTATGGGAAACCGCGGATAAAAATTTGTCCCTGTCGGTATTTATTTCCTCAATATCCATGGTGGCGATAACAAGCCTCAGCTGTCCGAAGATAATATCCCGCGCAAGGTCCTGTACCTCCGCCGATTTAAGCCCCAGCAGCCTTTCCGCCGCGTTCTGCATAACCGTCGGCTCCGTCGAGATACCTACCGTAAATTTGCTGGGCACGTCAACCCTGATATTCTGCCGCGACAGCGCGCCCTTTAAATCCACGCCAATCGAGATCGGCGTCAGATCCAGATACTGGTAGCTTTGTATAACGGGCCAGATAAAAGTCGCGCCGCCGTGCAGGCACTTTGCCGCGATACTCCCGCCCGGCTCCTTCACGCGCCCGTAAATGACCAAAACCTTATCCGACGGGCATTTCCTGTACCTCGATAAAATAGCCGCCGCAACGCTGAAAAACACGCCGACAATAATAAATACCCAAATCAATAACATTGTGCCTCCGGACATTGACATCCACCTTTCATGATTAAATAACTTTCATTTATTGATTAAACAGCTCCCGTTGATACTTTTTTGGGAGTTTGCTTGTTGCTGCCGCGTAAGAATGGTCTATCATTTCTATCAGCTCCTCACCGGTAACGGCGCCGTCAAGCGTTATCGTATTGAAATACGGCTGCTGCACGGGAGGGCAGTGGTATCCCCGAACAACCGTCCCGGGATACATGGAGCGGTAAAGTTCACCCATCATCATATCACAGTTCAGCGTCACAACAGGCTTCCCGCGGAGCATAAACAACTGCGCGAAAATGCGCCCCTTATCCTGTGACGGCGCTTTCACCTTCACAACCGCGCACTCAGGCCCGAACGGCCAATCCAAATACGCGCCGGGCTTGGCAAGGCAATAGTTTTCAATCTCGCTTAGGTTCATTTTTATCTTTCTTAAAACGACCGCCCATAACTTGAATAGCGCCATAGATGCAGAATCCGGCTACGGCAAGGGCAGCGACGGTAAATGCGGCGGTTAAAAACGTATATCCCTCATCCAAAAATAAAAAAATCACAGAGAAGCTTATAATCGCCGACGCGGGAAGCAGGATAACCTTTCCGATGAATTTATTCATCGCAATTACATCATATTCCTCCCTGAACTTGTCCTTGTCTTCTTTTGGTAAAAAGATATATCCAGAAAGAAAAATCCTGTTACTGCCTTTCATACAAACAGCCGCCATAATCCATAATCCCAGACTGGTTATAAGGAGAGCAAGCGCTGCGGCAATGTTTGCAGTCATTAGTTTTCACGCCCTTTGCCCGCTCCGGGCATTGTAATTACGGCGTCGGCGGGTTCCACCACCAGCACGCCCTCACGCAGGATATCCGTTACGCGTACGGTCTGGCCAGTGCCGATGGGCGAACCGTCCTCCGTTACCGCGTCGCATTCGCGGAACGCGCCGTTTATGGTTACATTGACTTTGCCCATGCCGCCGTCGCCGGGTATGCGCAGATAAACCACGGCAAGGCTGCCAAGCGCCGTGCGGTAGTCCATTTTACCTATGGACGAAAGCCCCATCAGCCACTGGATAAGATAAGCTATGCCGACCATCGCGCCAAATCCGCAGACCGCCGCGATAAGGCTTGCAAGCACAGGGGGCAGCAGCAGCTCTATGCACAATACCCCCGTCCAGCCAGCAACGGTTAGAAACGCGACAACACCGCGTGTTGTGACAAACCTAAGCCCCTGCGCCCCCGATTCGCTGTCGCCGCCGTCACCGTTGTCAGAACCCATGCCGCCGTCGCCGCCGTCCTCAACACCTGAAATCTCCGAATCCATGCCTACCCCGTGCGAACTGCCATCAGTTCCGAAGAACAGCATTACCGTCTGTATCAGCATAATTAACGTTGAGGGCAGCGCAATAAAGAAAAATATCTGCTGCATAATATGTAGATTCTCAAACCAAGCAGACATAAACAGTCACCCCGATATGTAAGTTTTAATTACTTTATTATACAACACAAATATCAGAATGTCAATTCTAAACATTTTATGGTTGAAAAACGTAAATATATATGTTATAATATAGTAAGTATCAGTTACACTTGTTATTTAAAGAAGGTATTTTATGGGAGCAGGTTATAGCTTAGGCCAGCGCATCCGCGAGGTCAGGTTGCAAAAAAAGCTGACGCAGACCGATGTCGTCGGCGATTATATGACGCGCAATATGCTGTCGAAGATCGAAAACGGCTCCGCCGCGCCGTCCGTACGGACGCTGGAGTTTTTAGCCGTGGCGCTGGACGTGCCGGTCAGTTATTTTCTGGACGGAAGCGACAGGGAGCCGGTAAACACCGAGCAGCTCCGCGAAATAGACGATCTGGCCTGTATGGTATTGGACTGCGAGGGAAAAAATCTGCCGGCGCTTTCGCTGTGCATCCGGGCAAGGACAAGGCTGGCGGCGGGGCGGCCTGACGCGGCGCTTTCCATGATGGAGGGGGTTGACCCCGTGAATTACCCGGAAGAAGTGCATAACGACATATACGCCGTGCTGGAGGACTGTTACAGGCTGAAAGGCAACTACAGGCTGGCATACGAATACGCGCTGAAACGGCTGGGGGAACATGCTTAAAGCGTTCCGATAACGTTAGGGAGGTACTCATGAAACCATTTTTAAGCGATGATTTTTTATTGGATAACGAACTTGCGATTAAGCTGTACAACGAGATTAAAGGGCTTCCGATTCTGGATTACCATTGTCACCTTGACCCGGCTGAGATAGCGGAGGACAAGCGTTTTAAGAATCTTACGGAAATATGGCTGGGCGGCGATCATTATAAATGGCGGCTTATGCGCGCGAACGGCGTATGCGAGGAGTACATAACCGGCGAAGCCGATGATTGCGATAAGTTTTATAAGTGGGCCGAGACGGTAGAGGATTTGATCGGCAGCCCGCTGTATCACTGGACGCATTTGGAACTTCGGCGTTATTTCGGATATATGGGATGCTTGAGCGCGAAGACGGCAAAAGAGGTTTGGGAGCATTGCAACAGCGTTATCCAGGGCGCGGATTTTTCGGTGTGGAAGATATTGGAACGATTTAATGTTGAGGTACTGTGTACGACGGATGACCCTGCCGACGATTTAAGATATCATATCAGTTTGGCAAAAAGCGGATTAAAAACAAAGGTTTTGCCTACATTCAGGCCATCGAAGGCCATGGCGGTGGATTCACCCGGTTTTCCCGCCTATACCGGCAAGCTTGCGGAGGTTTCGGGCGTTTCAATTTCTGATTATGAGACTTTAAGGGCGGCGCTTTATAAGAGGATTGAATTCTTTCATGAGGCGGGGTGCCGGGTATCGGACAATGCCCTTGACCCGCCGGTTTTTGAAGATTATGAGGACAGTGAGATAAATTATATTTGCATAAAGGCCTTAAACGGGGAATTACTTGAGAACGTTGAGATAAACAAGCTCAAGACTGCGCTGTTCGTGGACATGGGCCGGAAATACGCCGGGCTGGGCTGGGCGATGCAGCTGCATTTGAATGCCGCGCGCAGCAATAATCGGTTAATGTATGAAAAGCTGGGCCCGGATACGGGATATGATTCTATTCTGGATGTGCCGGTGGCCGTTTCCGTAAACAAGTTGCTGGACAGCCTGGCAAAAACAGACTCCTTACCAAAGACTATCCTCTACAGCCTGAACCCCGCCGACGATGATGTAATCGGCACTCTGACCGGGAATTTCCAGGGAGGAGGCGTGCGTGGCAAGATTCAATTCGGTTCGGCATGGTGGTTCAACGACACTAAGTCCGGCATGGAAAAGCAGATGACCGTGCTTGCCAACACAGGCATGCTTGCGCGGTTTATCGGTATGCTTACGGATTCGCGGAGCTTCCTCAGCTACACAAGGCACGAATATTTCCGGCGTATAATGGTAAACTTGATAGCCGGATTTGCCTGGCGCGGCGAATTCCCCGGCGATTTCAACAAATTAGCCGCTATAGCCAGAAATATATCATATGGGAACGCAAAAGAGTATTTTTCATTCTAAATACGTTTTTATCACGGCAATCTAATTTAAAAAAAATACAAATCATGTTAAACTATCTCCTGGGTGATGGGAATGGAGATATTAAACAAGCTTCAAGAAGAAATGCAAGCAATAGAAAAAAACTCGAAGCATGA
>WRAC01000018.1 GCA_009780415.1 Defluviitaleaceae bacterium
GATGTGATATACTAAACACGTGTGATTTTGATGAAAAAGCAGATAACATTTAGTGATATAGAATACAGTAAACGCAAACGAAGAACACGGCGCGAAGAATTTTTATCCATGATGGATAAGAAAATGCCTTGGAAGGAATTCATAGGACTGATAGAGCCGATATACTTCAAAGGAGAGCGGGGACGTCCACCCAGAGGCATAGAAACAATGGTCCGGATGTATTTCCTTCAAATATGGTTCACATTGTCAGATGAAGCTGTAGAGGACAGCATATACGACAGTTACGCCATGCGAAGCTTTGATGTTGAGCGCGTACTGATGCCGTTGGCTTTCAGAAGCCTTAGAATGAAGGGGGTGCTGTCGAAGTTATGGTTGCCGGTTACTTCCCCTCCCCATAGATTCATTTGCGCCACAGGTTTCCCGGTGTATGTATATAAAGCCTCCAACGCTTTGCCGCGCGCCAATTCGGTATGCTCCAGCAGATTGTCCCAACGCTTCGTATCAAGCGTAATACCCGAATATTCTGCCAATGCCATGGCATGGACGCATGAGAGCTCAATTAAGGCTATCTCCGCTAAATCATGCTTGAAAATGTCCTTGACCATAACCTCACGAAGCTGGAGCAGCACATCCGCGTCCTGCGCCGCATAAATAAGCTGAGCTTCGCTTAACATGCCGCTCCAGTCACTTTTTTGCTCGTCTTTGTAGATTTCCTCGTTAAGGTAAATGCCGCGCCAAAGCCGTCAGATTCACGCGGGACGGACCTCCTGAGCTTCGCAGCAATTCCCCCGCCAGCATCGTATCGAACACGGGCGCGGGATATACGCCCAAGCCCAATAAAAATTGCAAATCAAACTTGGCGTTCTGAAAGACCTTCACAGCATGGCTTTCCAGTATATCCTTGATTATATCAATGCCTTCCGGTAAAAACGCAAAGCAATCAATAATAAAAACCGGCAACCCTGACGCCGCAAGCTGGATAAGCCTGATACTGTCCGCATACGGTTCAAGCCCGGCGGTTTCCGTGTCAACTGCTATAACCTTCGCCTTTTTCAGCGCGGGTATGTATTGGGTCAGCTCATGTCTTGACATAATTAATTTGATTTCCATATTTGCTATTATACTATATAATATAGTTTAAAGTCATCCTAAATTAAACGGGAGAGCGTATGATAACCGTTGAAAGACTGCGTCACGGCGGTATAATGGCAAATTACCGGTGCACCGCCGCCTGCCGCCATTGCCTATATGCCTGTTCGCCGGACAGAAGCGAAGGGTATATATCAAAACCGGAAGCGGAAAGCATTGGCAAACTGCTGCGCGACGGGGGCTGCCGTTCCGCGCATATCGGCGGAGGGGAACCTTTCCTTGATTTTGAGAGGCTGCTGGAGCTTATAAGGACAGTAACCCGGGCGGGCATAACCGTGGAATACATAGAAACCAATGCGTTTTGGGCAGCAGATGAAGTGCAATCCCGGCGATATTTGAAAGAATTGAAACGTTCCGGGGCCGATGCCTTGTGCATCTCCCTTGATCCTTTCCACGCGGAGTATGTATCTCCCCAATTGCCCATCAGGCTTGCGGAGATATGCAACGGCACGGGTTTCAGGTTCTTTTTATGGCAGGATAAATTTACAAAGATGCTGTCCGGTATAGACAAAGCGTGCAGCCGCGCGGAGCTGGAACGTTTGATATCGCCCGGTTACATCCTCAAAACGGCTCAGAATTACGGGCTGCACATGGGTGGGCGTGCCATAAACATTGAAGCGGAATACGCGGCGGTTAAACCTGCCGAAAATATAATTAACGCGCGTCCATGCCGCAATTTGTTGTCATCCGGTCATTTCCATGTTGATTTATACGGCAGGTTTATCCCGCCGGGCTGCACCGGGATCGCGATACCTCTGGATGAAGCGGTTAACGGCATCCCGGACGGGAAATACCCGGTTTTGGAAGTTCTCTTGTCAGGAGGCGTTGCCGGGCTCCTCGCATACGCAAAAAACCTGGGTTTTAGGGAAAGCTCCGGTTATACATCCGGCTGTGCGCTTTGCTTCCACATCCGGCATTGGCTTAGCGAACATGCGGAATGTCCGGAACTCTTCGCGGAGCATTATAAGGAATCCTTAAAATACTATTGACTTTCAGTTATATTCATGTTAGAATTGGCAAAGCGTTTATGAAAGGCGGTGAGAGGTATGAATGTTAATTTTTGGGTGAGATGCGCTAATTTACCCATTATTTGCGTAGGTTTTGGGCTTTTACGGGATAGTTATGCCTATATGAACCGTATTGAATGCCCCTTGCCTCGAAACTGCCCTGCCTGATTACAACAGGCTTGATCACGTATTGAGTTACCCGGGTGTTCAAACGGATACCCGGGTATTTTAATGCCCGGAATACCTTGCCAGGAGTAATAATAACATGAAAAAATACTTAAAAACCGCCCATTTATCGGCTTCGGAAAAGACGAACGGCGGCATAATATATCTGTTTCCCGATATTCTCATAAAGATTTTCACACTCATCCCGCTTGTTTACCTGTGGCGCGTGGTTATGTCCTCGGGTGCCGATGCGGGCATGAGCCTTGGGCAAATGCTGACTTACACTTATGTCAGCGCACTTTTGGCGGATATGCTGGTTGTTAAAACCGCCGCGTCTGGCTGGCTGTCCGAAGGCGTTTTGCAAAGATTATACGGGCGCCCGCTACCGGTACTGAGCCAGCTTGCCGCGCAAACCGTTGGCGGCTGGCTGCCTATGCTTGCGTTGTTTTCACTGCCGATGGCGCTTATATCGCCTTTATTCGGCGTGCGGCTGATTCCCGCCTCACCGTTGTTCTTTGTCAGCTTACTGCTTTGTGTTGCCCTTGGCTTTGCCGTAGATTTTCTGTTCGCCTGCCTGTCCATCAAACTGCGCAGTATGAACTGGCTTATCGGCCGTATGCGGATGGCGATTGCGGCGATATTCTCCGGTACCGTCATTCCAATAAGGCTGCTGCCCTTCGGCATGGCTGAGGTAATGAAATACCAGCCATTCGCCAGCCTAGGCGGCGCGCCTTTATCCGTATTCACCGGTGTGGGGGACGCGGGCGAAACAATCCTTCTGCAAATTGTCTGGAACCTTGTTCTGTGGCCCTTTGCGCTGTATGTATGGAAGAAATCACAGGAAGGAATGGTGAGCTATGGCGGATAAAATCACGATTGGGCGGATACTGCGGTTATTGGCGATTTCGGCTAAAATGGATCTTGTATGGCTTCTGCGCGACACAAAGTATGCAATACTTGGCATCGCGGGCGATATGGTCAACAACGTCGCTACGGTGTCCGGGGTGTTCCTGATAGCGTCGCGGTTTGGCGGGATCGGCGGCATGAGCGCCGACGAAGTTATGTTTATGATGGCGTATTCCACGCTGGTTACCGGTATCTTCATCATGTTCGGCGCGGGTAACAGCATCCACATCAGCCGTATTATCGGGCGCGGACAGCTTGAGCATTTGTTTATCCAGCCCCTGCCTTTGGGGGTTCAGCTCATGACCCGCGGCTTCAACCCGTTCACGGGCGGCGGCAACCTGGTTGTCGGAACCGCGCTGATGGCGTTAGCGGTAAACCGTTTGGGACTTGTTATCACGCTTTGGTGGATTGCGCAATTGATTGCCTACCTGATCACCACTATGGTTATCATCATCGCACGTTCGTACCTTGTATCCAGCATGGCGTTCTACGCGCCCGCCGCCGCCGAGGAGATTTCCAGCACCGCCATTGACGGCACGTGGTTTATGAGTACGTTCCCGCTGTCGGGAATGCCTAAATATATACAATTTCCGATGCTGACTATACTGCCGGAGGGGCTTATGGCTTGGTTCCCGGCATTATGCTTGCTGGGCAAGCCGCCGCTAAACCTGACCGCGTATTACCCGATGTTTTTCGCGCTGGCGATATCGCTGGCGGCGAGTTATATTTTCAAGAAAGGACTAAGACACTATGTTCAAAAAGGCTCAAACAGATATTTATCACACGGATTCCGCCGTTAGCATAAAAGGCGTAACAAAAACTTTTATTCAGTGGCAGCGCGACAACACAGGCAAAGGTATTTTAAGAAACCTCATTAAACCGGAAAAACGTGTCGTCACGGCCCTCGACAATGTATCGTTCGAGATAGGGAAAGGTGAATTCCTCGCCTACGCCGGGCCAAACGGCGCGGGTAAAAGCACTACGATGAAGCTGCTGTCCGGTATGCTGTTGCCGACCTCCGGCGACATTTCCGTACTGGCCATGTCGCCGCAGAAACAGCGCCGCGCTATTATGCGCAATTTAGGCGTTCTGTTCGGCAACCGCACCGAGCTTTGGTGGGATCATCCCGTTATACAGAGTTTTGAGTGGAAAAAGGTTGTTTGGGATATCCCGGACGCGCAGTACCGCAAGAATCTGGCAATGGTTACGGAGCTGCTGGACATCGGCGGTTTGCTTAAAACCTTTGCCCGTGAACTGAGTCTGGGGCAGCGCATGAGGGCCGATCTGGCGATGCTGCTGCTGCACAGCCCCTCTCTTATTTTGCTTGACGAGCCGACCCTGGGCCTTGACGTTATGGCAAAGCGGCAGATGATCGGTTTCCTAAAGCAATTAAATGAGCGCAGCGGGACTACAATAGTCGTCACAAGCCACGATATGGACGACCTTGAAGAAATGGCGCGGCGGATATTGCTTATTTCGGGCGGCAAGATCGCGTTCGACGGGGGATTCGCCGCCCTCCGCAACGAATTGGGCTGCACAAAGCGCGCCGTGGTCAATTTTAACAACGGGACGCAAAGGCAAATTGATTATCAGGACACGGGTAAGCTCCTACATGAATTATCCGGTCTGGACGGCGTTGCCGATATCAGCTTTACCCAGACATCGTTGGAGGAGGGGCTGGCGAACTTATTCGCGAAATGGAGGTCATAAGGCAGACACAAGGCCTGCTCCTACATAATAGACCTGTCCGGCAACCTCGTTCCGGCGTCTTTCCGGCAAATTTTCCGTTCTGCGTCGTCACAAAAAACCTTCTGTGCCTTTGGGCACACGCGGTTTTTCATTTCTAGCACAACGAAAAATTTGCGCGAAAATCCACCGAAAGCAGGTTACCGGACAGGTCTATTAAGCATTTCGAAAAATTCCGCTTGCTGGCGCTTCAAGAGTTCGGGGGTATCCAGCCCGTAAGGGCAATGCGCTTTGCAATGGCCGCAGCCCGTGCAGTTGTCAATGCGTTTCATGTTATCCTGCCATTCCGGGGTGCTCCACTTATCCGCCGGCATCCTGCGAAGTAATAGAGTGATGCGGGCGGCATTCGGGATGGGGATGTTCGCGGGGCATGGCAGACAGTATCCGCAGCACCGGCAGAAATTACCGGCCAGCGTTTCTTTGTCGTTTTGAATTGTATCCAGCATAGCTTTGTCCAATATCGGCGGTTCTTTTTCATAAGCTAAGAATTCGTCAAGCTCCGGCATTTTCTGTATACCCCAAATGGGGATGACATTTTCATACTGCCTAAGAAACGCAAACGCCGCCTTCGCGTTGGTGAGCAAGCCGCCGCACAGCGCTTTCATCGCCAGCAAGCCGATATTGCGTTCGCCGCATAATTTTATCAGCTCCAGCTCCTCATCGGCGGAAAGATATGAAAGGGGATACTGAAGTGTTTCGTACAAGCCTGACAGCACTGCTTCCCGCGCGATATCCCTGCTGTGTGACGTAATGCCGATATGCCTGATTTTACCTTGTTCCTTAGCTTTAAGAAAGCAGTCATACACCCCGTCCCCGCCGCCGGGACGGGGTACGAATGAGGGATTATGTATTTGCAGCACGTCTATATAGTCTGTTTGCATCATTCGCAGGCTGCTGTCAATGTTAGCCATGACATCGTCCGGCTGCAGCGGGGATGTCTTTGTGCAAAGCACGATTTTATCACGGACATCTTGCAATGCGATGCCTATGCGCTCTTCGCTGGTCGTGTAGGCGTTGGCGGTATCGAACAGCGTTATGCCGTTTTCGTAGGCACGCCGAAGCAAGGCGGTGCTTTCATCATAAGATACCCTCTGAATGGGAATGCAGCCGAAGCCTGTGCGGCTCACCGTTAAATCTGTTTTACCAAAAATTACCTTCTCCATTTAAATCCCCTTTCAATTGTTCATTCGCCGCCGTTACTCGACGGTTACGTACACCAGCGTTTGGTTTATAAGCCGGTACGCTGCTCTTTGCCATCCTGTTATGCATAAATAAGGGCAGACTTTTATGCCCGCCCTTATTTATATTACCATCCTGGCTTTATTCTTTGCGCTTTCTATCGATTTGAATACCATACGTATGCTGTGAATGTTGTCGCGGCAGTCGGTTTGCGGGCGCGTACCAGTTTTCAACGCCGCGAACATGTCGTCGATACAGGATTCATGTGATGAAACCTTACTTGCCGGGCCTACGGGTATTTCTATCTTCCGGCCCTCATTGTTGTTTAATTGTTTTTCATGATATAACAACTTTTCGTGGCCGTCCCATACGACGGTACCGTTAGCGCAGGACGCACGCCATTCGGAGTTCCAGCTATTATTGAATCCCTGTTCGCACCAAGTCCCTCTGTAGTCAAAGACGAGTCCGCCTTCCATCTCGAAAATGCAGTTTGCGCTGGCATTTCCCTTGTACCATGACCATTCGGGGTTAAATTCGTGGCAGTACACGGCTTCGGGGCGGCTGCCCGAAATGTAGCGCGCAGCGTCGAACGTGTGGATCGCCATGTCCGCGATCAACGGGCTGGGCATTTCCTCACGGAAACCGCCGAAATGTATTCCCCTAAGAAAATCGGCGGAAAGACGCCCAAGAGTCCCCGGCGCATCCGACGCGATAAATTCCTTAAACGCGCGTATTTGGGGGTTGTATCTGTAATTCTGTAAAACAAAATATTCTTTGCCCGAATTTTCGGCGCATTCCACCATTAATTCCGCGTCCGCGAGATTATCGGACATAGGTTTTTCGCCAAAGACATGCAAACCCGCCCCCAGCGCTTCCGTCACTATTTGCTTGTGGAACTGCGGCGGCGTTATATCGGCGACGATATCGGCTTTTTCATTTTTAATGGCTTCGGATAGAGATGTGTATACATTTGCCTCCAAAGCATATTTCGATTTTTGTTCAATAGCGCTACTCTCGTTTACATCAACTAAGCCAACGATAACGCAGTCGTCCCGTTTCACCATCGGTTCGATCCAAGCGTGCGCCATGGCGCCGCAGCCCGCGATTATTACCCTAAACATACAAAATCCCCGCCCCTGCATTGTTTTAAATAGTTCAAAGCGTGTACCTGTCCTGTATATTCCAGCTCGTTGATATAAACAGGGTCGTGGAAGCCCTCAATATCAATGCTTCCTTTAAATCCTCCCATACGTAGAATCGTGATTATATCCGTCCAGTTACTGTCCCCGAATCCCGGGGTTCGGTGCCAGCAATACGGTATGCCCGAGCGTATTCCGGTATCGCGGAGGATATCCCATGCTATGGTTGCGTCTTTGCCGTGGAGGTTGAAAACCTTATGTACCCATTTGCGCAGCTGCGGTATCGGGTCTATAAACTGTATCAGCTGATGGCAGGGTTCCCATTGCAGGCCCGCGTTATCGTATGGAAGCGCCTCGAACATCATTTCCCACGCTCTGGGGGTAAACGCGATATTGAAATCGCCGCGTTCCCAGTTTCCGCCCATATCGCAGTTTTCAAAAGCTATACGCATACCCTTTTCTTTTGCCTTTTCAGCGATGGGGGTAAAAACCTCCTTGAATTTGGGTATGGATTCGGGAACCGGCCTGTCAATTAGCCTGCCCGCAAAGCCGGTGACCAGATCCACCCCCAGCCCTTCCGCCATATCTATCAGCCCATACCAGCCTTCACGCGCCCCGCCCCCTCTTTCGCAGTCCAGAAGCGGATTGCCGAAAATTGATAAACAAGAGATAACGGCGTCAGACCCTTGCAGCATTTGTGATAACTCATCCGCTATTTTAACCAAGTCAAAGCCTTTTGCCGTTTCCCAGAACATGATCGAGAACGATTCAAAGCCATATCCGATCAATTTGGGTATCAGCCCGATTCTGTCGATGGGTACAAGCGTCCCTATTTTTATGTTTTGCACAGTAACACCCCTCTAATATTAAAACCCCTTAAAATATTCACCCTTTACAAGCCTTGCCGCTGCGTTCGTTATGGATTCCAACATAGGTTCTCTGTTATAACG
This sequence comes from Defluviitaleaceae bacterium, assembly GCA_009780415.1. Lineage (GTDB taxonomy): Bacteria > Bacillota > Clostridia > Lachnospirales > WRAX01 > WRAC01. The sequence goes on from WRAC01000018.1 coordinate 8,242, forward strand.
CGTGATGCCGATGCGGTCCTTCGGAACCGCGCCCACGTGGCGGCACCAGTTCTCCATCTCCACAAGGCATTGCGCCGTGCCGTTGCCGCTGCCGCCCGCCGCCGCGATAAGGTCTATTTGCTTGCCCTTCGCCGCGCTGCCGTTTTCGTTGAAACATTCGCACCTGCGGAAACGGTCAAGGAAATACTTCATGCGTTCGCTGGGCTGCCAGAAATAAACCGGCGTAACAAGGACGATGCCTTCGCAATCAAGGATTTTAACGCGCAACCCGGCAAGAATGTCGTCAATAGCGCATACAGCCGTTTTGTAACATGTTCCCCAGCCGTCGCCGCACATACGGCAGGGTTCCAAATCGGACCGGCAAATGTCGATTAATTCCGCTTCCCCGCCGGCACCGGTTATTCCGTCATAAGCCGCTTTGCCGCAAGCGGCAGTCAGCCCGCCGGCGTTTGGGCTTGCCGTGATGATGATGTACACAGAATCTCCCCCTTATTTTTTATATAGTTATAGTGACATGCCTTTAGGCAATTGTCAATGGCATAATATTACCCCACTAATTAAAATATGTCCTCCTATCCGATTTTAATTATCCTTGCGCCAAGCTGCCGCAGTTTTTCGTCGATACGGTCGTATCCGCGCTCCAGGTGGTGGACGCCGAATATCTCGGTAACGCCGTCAGCGCCCAGAGCGGCGATGATGAGAGCCGCTCCGGCACGGAGATCCGTCGCTTTCACGGGGCATCCGGCAAGGTTTCTCACACCGTCCACGACGGCGGTACGCGAATCTATTTTAATGCAGGCGCCCATTCTGGACATTTCGGCGGCGTGCATATAGCGGTTCTCAAAAACCGTTTCGGTCATAACGCCGCGCCCCGTTGAGACGGCCAAAAGCGCCATGAACTGTGCTTGCATGTCCGTCGGGAAGCCTGGGTATGGCAGTGTTTTAACGTCGGCTGCCTTGAGGCGGTCATCCGTTTTTATACTCAAAAGCCCCGGGCCGCTTTTTTCCTCTATTTGAGCACCCATTTCGCGAAGCTTTGCGATAACCGGGCGCAGATGGGCGGTATCGGCGTTTTCTAGGGAAACATCGCCGCCCGGGCGCGCACAGGCAGCCGCTAAAAACGTGCCTGCCTCAATGCGGTCGGGTATAATACGGTACTCACCGCCGTTCAGGCTGTCCACGCCGTTTACTGTAATGGTGTCTGTCCCCGCGCCGGAGATATCCGCACCTATGGAGACGAGGAAATTGCATAGATCGGTGATTTCCGGCTCAAGTGCGCAGTTGCCGATAATAGTACGGCCTTTGGCTAAGGTCGCCGCCATTATTATGTTTTCCGTCGCGCCAACGGAGGGGAAATCAAGATGCACCTCCGCCCCGCGCAATTTCGCGGCGGAAGCCTCTATATAACCGTGATTCAGGCCTATTTGCGCCCCAAGCGCCGCCATTCCCTTTAAATGCAAATCCACCGGACGCCCGCCAATGGCGCATCCTCCGGGCATAGCGGTCTTAACCTCTCCGAGCCGTGACAGCAGCGGCCCGAGGATAAGAAATGACGCGCGGATTTTACTTATAAGCTCATAATCCGCCGTATGCCTGCCAAGTTCCGAGGCGTCGATAATCATGCGTTCGCTTTTGCAATCATATTCCGTCGCCCCGCCATAACTTTCGATAATGTTCTGCATAACAAAAATATCCGACAACGCCGGAACGTCATGTATTACGCATTTACCCCGCGCCATCAGCGCCGCCGCCATTATCGGAAGCGCGGCGTTCTTGCTGCCGCCGACGCGGACGCGGCCCGCCAACGGCGGGCTTTCTTCAATAATCAACCTGCTCACATATTCACCTCAACAATAATGAGTTTTGACAGCTTTTAATAAAAGAAAACGTAAATGTTGGAAAAAAATGAAAAGACGTGTATAATGAATAAGATGAAGCGAAAGGACGAATAGCTATATGTGATAAACTTCATTAGGAGCGGATCAGATATGGCGGAGAGAATACTTGCTGAAGATATATTACATGAAACAGAGAATGTTGAGCTTTCGCTTCCCGTAAACGCGGCCTATATCAGCGCCGCGAAACAGACGGCGTTTTCCGTGGCCGGCAGGATGGGTTTCGACGCGCAGGAACAGCACGATATCAAGACAGCCGTTTCCGAAGCCTGCGCGTACCTTATAAAAGGGCTTGCGGGCGGCGCGGCAAAGGCGTATACCATTACGTTCAGGCTTACCGGCGGGCATATATCAATCAGTATGAGCTGCCCATCCGGGGATATAACATCTTTTACGGACGGGGATAACAACTTGCAAAAGATACGGTATTTAGTTGATCATTTTGAAATTCTGAACAACGGCAGTGTTTTTGAGATTGCAATGTCTAAAAATCATAACGAATAGCAAAGAGGGAAAATATTGAAAAAACGCGGAATGTTTATTGTTTTCGAGGGCCTAGACGGCAGCGGCAAAACCACGCAGTTAAGCAAATTAGCGGATATGCTTAAACAGAGGAAAGTTAAATGCATAACCACACAGGAACCTACCGATTTTCCTACCGGGGTTTTAATTCGTGAGGCATTAAGGAAGAATGTGGAGTTTCTGCCGGAAACACTTGCCCTTCTCTTTGCGGCTGACCGTTTTGAGCATGTAAACAAAGCGATTCTGCCCGAATTAAATAAAGGCGTATCCGTTTTATGCCATCGGTTCGTTTTCTCAAACCTCGCGTTTCAGGGTTTGGCAATGCCTATGGACAAGGTGCTGGCATACAACCGATCCGCACTTGACTTGTTAATGCCGGATTTAACCGTTTTTGTTGACACCCCGCCGGATTTATGTATTCGGCGGATACATAGGGAACGTGAAAATATTGAGCTGTTTGAGCGTGAGGATATTTTACGTGCGGTCAGAGAAAACTATCTGCGGGCGTTTGAGATGCTGCCAGATACCGAAGTGTGGCGGATAGATGGCGACAGGCCCGAGGAGGAGGTTTTTGCCGATATATGGGAAAAACAGACCGGAGGCGGTCTCAGCCGCCTCCTTACAAGGTACATATAAGATACGATAAACGTATTTTTTAAGTTGTTTTAAATATATGCCTTGCTGATATTATTATATGCGGAAACGGGTTTTTTATAGCTCCATCTTTGTAAAAAGCTGATCCATTTTTGTCAGAAGAAGGAAGTTGCCGCGTACCTTTAGCTGTCCAATCATGAAGGCTTTTTGCGCGGACAGCTTACCGGTTAAAATATCTGTCCATATTTTTGAATCCACTGTTATTTGCATCTCAGCGTCAGTGGACGCGCTTTCGTCATGACGGCATTGCACGCCATCAATAGTTACCGTCGCGCCGAAGTTTTCGTCCCCGGTTATATTCAGCGCAATAACCGTGCGGATGCCGGCGGCAAGCTGCGGATTAAAATAATGCGGCATACTGGCGGTTAATTGTTTGCTGGTTTTATTGCGCGGTTTTATGGGCAGCGCCGGCTTTTCGGGTTTTACGGGGTTTTCCAGCCTTTGCGCCACAAACTGTGTAATATCCGAAATATCCTGCTCCTGCTCATCCGTCAGAATCTGGTTTTGCGCGCGTTCTTTTATTTTGTTGTAGAGGCTCTCGTCCCCTATTTCGACTGTAACGTCGGGGGTGTCTTCCTCGTTTTGCGCCGCGATGTCAACCGTGTGGGTCTCAAGTGGGTAGAACTTGCGCCCCTGACGTAAAATGCGGTAATAATCCTCTGTCTGTTTTTCCACAAACAACCGCGCGTCGGCATCGGTTTCAAGCGCACCGCCCGGCAGCCAGATCCGAACGCTGTCGCTGCCGCCCAAATGCCCGATAATCCGGGACATGCTTTCCAGGGCTTCGCGTGTGCCGGCGTATCTGCCTTCGCCCGATACTACAACCATGCAATTCTTATCCAGCAACGCGTGGGAAAACTGCGGCTGTGAAAAATGTTCCAAAAACGCCTGCATCTGCGCCGCAACCCCGCCAAGCGCCGCCGGCGCAACAAAAACCGCGCCCGCCGAACCCATAATTTCGTAAATCGCGTCGTGAACAGCCGTTATGACAGGCTCCGGCGCTTTTTCCGACGATCCATGGAATGGTATTTTTATCCTATCCAGTTTTATGTGAACGATTTCCTCGCCCAGCTCGGCAAGCGTCTCCGTCACTATCCGCATCATCGCATCTGCGGCGGAACCTGCCGCTGAAGCGTTTATTACAGCTATTTTCATCGGTCGCCTCCCTCCGGCAGCCCTTCGCCATGAAGCCAAGCATCGAAAAAACCGCGCAGACAGCCGTTATAAGCCTCTTCCGCCGCCCGTATCAGACTTTCCTCGTTCGCGATAGCAAGGTAATTGGTGCGGTAATATATGCGCAGGAATTCGTCGTAAGCTTCGCTGCCGATTAATCCGCGCAAGGCATGGAACATCAATGCCGCTTTGTGTGTCTGAATTGCCGTATGCGCGGCGTTTGAGGCGTAAACGCTGATATGTCCCGCAATGGCTGACGAATGTTCCATTAACCTGATTTCACGCTTAACCCCGGCGGCCAAATCCGTCATATGCCTCTCCAAGCCCTCCTCGTCCCCGCGGTTTAAGAATCTGACGGCGGTGTAGTAAGCCAATCCGTCGCACAGCCAGGCTTCCCTGATTTGGTCGTTGCCGACGACACCGTAGAACCATTGCTTAGCGACGGCGGAAACCAGTTGCAGCGCGGCTTCATCCTTATCCGCACTCTGTACCGTTTCCGTGTTTACGAAGATAAGCTGCGGGTAAATGGCTGTGGCGGCGTAGTTGCCGTTTTCAGCTATTTTAAAGGATTTATAGGGATAACCGCCGATTGTCTCCGAAAAATAGTCAAGCGCTTCGATTGCTATAGAAAAGCTTGTATTTTCATCAATATCGGATAGCATGAAGGTCTTTACATGCACCCCGCTTTCAGAAATAAAAGTGGTTTCGCGGTATTCATTGCTGGCGGCGAAAGCGAAATCCCGCACCAATACCGCGTTAAAAGCCGTGGTTTTATGGTCGCCCGCTTCGGAAACGGAGGCGTCGCCCGTACCCACTACTATATAATCCGCCGGGGTGGTGATTTTTACGTTAAAGTTGGCGATGTTTGAAAAGAAAGGCCTTCCCGCCGGGTAATACGGATCGGCGCGCCATTGCTGTTCGGCCCTGTTGTAAACCGAAAGGAGCGGTACAAAATTCCCAAACCACGCCGTATTGCCGTTTGCGCCGGTTCTGTGCGATATTTCGGGGATAGTCGCCTCGAAATGAACGCTGATGGATACCTCCTGCTCTTTTTCCAAAACGAAGGGCAGGAAAACCGTGAGGCTTGTGCCGTTTACGCTGTGCCTGCTCATATCTCCGTTTACAAAGGTGTTGATGACGTTGATACCGCCATAGCCGATGCCTTTAGGGAAAATCGCGTCAAAATCCCGTCTGAAATAAGGCGTCGGAGCGTAGCCTTCCGCAAAAGCGTTGAAATAAAGGTTAAATAAAACCCTGGCTTGCGGGCTTCCGGTCCTGTTTGTATATGTTACGCGCTGAAATCCTATTATATCACGCGTTTCCGGGAAATATTCCAGCGATATGGAATATTCGTTGCGTATCAGCGGCTCCTGCACGGCGGCATGCAAATAAACCGCATGGTTAAGAGCCAAAACAGTGATTAAGGCGCATATTAAAATTTTCATCTTATTTGTATTGATATTCCTGCCTCCCTTGTCGTATCATTAAGTATAGCACATTTTTCGCGGGATTCAAGAAAAAATTAGGAGATTGGCATGAAAAAGATTATATTAACGGGCGGAGGGTCTGCCGGGCATGTTACGCCTAACCTTGCGCTGGCGCCGGTTTTGCGCGAAGCCGGATTCGATGTGGAATATATTGGCGGTAAAAACGGGATGGAAAGGGCGCTGGTTGAACAGGCCGGTATACCTTACCACGGCATTTCAACGGGCAAACTCCGCCGGGACAAGCTTTTGAGCCTGAAAAACCTGAGCGATATGTTCGGAGCCGCGGCGGGTGTGGGGGATTCGATTAAAGTTATGAAAAAGGTTAAACCGGATATTATTTTTTCGAAAGGCGGTTTTGTCGGCTTGCCCGTAGCCATTGCCGCACGAATGCGCCGCGTGCCCCTTGTGCTGCATGAGAGCGATTTGTCCTCAGGCCTTGCGAACCGCCTAAGCATGGGCTTTGCGAAGGCTATATGCGCCTCGTTCCCGGAAACAATGCAAAGTCTGCCGCCGCGAAAGGCGGTTTTAACCGGGAATCCTATACGCAAGGAGCTTTTGGCGGGCAACGCGGATAAAGGGAGATCTCTGTGCGGCTTTGCGGGAAATAAGCCCGTGATCCTTATGATGGGCGGGAGCCTGGGTTCGGAAAGGTTAAACAACGCGCTTATATCCGCGTTGCCCAAGCTTTTGCAAAAGTATGATATTATCCATATCTGCGGACGCGGCAAGATGGATGGCGGTTTGAAACAAACCGGATACGCCGCTTTTGAGTACCTTGGAAACGGCTTGGGCGATGTGCTTGATTTGGCGGATGTTATCGTTTCCCGGGCAGGTTCCAACGCACTGAATGAGTTTCTGGCGCTGCGCAAACCCAGCCTTCTGATACCGCTGGCACGCGCCACACGCGGCGATCAGATACAAAACGCGCGGAGTTTTGCCGAACGGGGTTTCGCTATGGTTTTGGATGAACAAGCGCTTACATCAGACGCGTTGACCGCAAACATAGACAGCCTTTACCGCAAGCGCCATGACTTTATTTTAAATATGGAAAAATCTCCTGTTTCAAACGCTGCGAATGAGGTTGTAAAGGTTATATTAAATAATGTATAATATAAAATATGTATTTATATGAGACTCATTTGCATACGTCGCCGGTCAGCGCGTGCGCGGGCGCTTCGCCTGCCGCGCAGGTGCACGCTTATAAAAAAAGAGGGTACGCCGGGATCATTGTTACCGATCACTTTATAAACGGTAATTCAAGCTGTCCCCCTAACCTGCCTTGGATTAAAAAAATGGCGTATATCGCGTCGGGTTATCACGAAGCTAAAAAAGCGGGGGATAAATGCGGTGTTGACGTTTTTTTCGGATGGGAATTTTGTATAGACGGATCGGATTTCCTGACATACGGGTTGACGCTTGATTTTCTTTTGGCAAATCCCGGTCTGGATAGGCTTAATATTGAGCAATACAGCGTTTTAGTGCGTAGGAACGGAGGATATATATGTCAGGCGCATCCTTTCAGGAAGGCTTGGTGGATTCCGAACCAATTCCCGATGGAGCCTCACCTTTTGGACGCCGTGGAAATATATAATGCCAGCGATCAAGATAAAACCAATGATAAGGCCCGGGATTTCGCCGCTTTTCACAATCTGCCCATGCAAGCCGGCAGTGATTCGCATTACGTGAATATTCCATTTACCAGCGGTATTATGCTTGATAAGAAAGCGGAAAGTATTTTTGACATTATCGCGGCTATTAAATCAGGGGCGGCGAAGCTTATTGTTCCATAATTTCCGGCCTTTCAAGCGAAACCCTTCCCAGCTTGCCGTCACGGAATTCATGCACGAGGGTTACCGCCGCACGTTCCAAATCAACAGCGCCGCCCGTAAGCCTAAAGCCGCGCGCCGCACCGATTTTTTCAAGTAAGGCGAAGTCAGATTCGTCCTCCGTAAAATCAACCTTATACCGGGTTTTTACAGCCGCCGGAGTTATATCGCGTAAAAGTTTCAAGCCATAGAGCGCCAGTTCCGTCATATCGGGTATGGTTTCCTTTACAGCTCCGGTTAATGCAAGCAGCGCGGAAACATCCGGGTCGTCAACCTTGGGCCAGAGGATGCCCGGTGTATCCAGAAGCTCGAAAACCGGGCTTATGCGAACCCATTGCCGTCCGCGCGTGACGCCCGGCCTGTCCGCCGCCGCCGCCGCCTGCCGTCTGGCATATTGGTTTATAAGCGTTGATTTGCCGACGTTCGGTATGCCCAGCACAATGGCGCGGGTGGTAACCCCTACCCTGCCCTTGCTTTTCTGTTTTTCATGTTTTTTTCGCATAAGGGCTTCGGCGGCTTGGATTACGGCTGTCTGGTGCTTGGATGAATTCGATTTCGCGGCAATTGCATGCGTACCTTGGGACGCGTAAAAATTCACCCATTTCGCCGTTACGCCTTCTTCGGCAAGGTCAGCCTTGTTTAAAACAATAATATGCTTTTTACCCGCCGTAATTTCGCGGATATCGGGGTTACGGCTGCTTAGGGGTATACGCGCGTCCAAAAGCTCCACCACAACGTCGCACAGGGAAACATCGGCCATTATAATCCGCTTGGATTTGGTCATATGGCCGGGATACCAATGAATATTCATATTATTCTCCGTAGAGGTTTCTGAATGTGCTGTCCATGCGCCTGAATGTGTAAATCTTCCAGCGCCCGTTTTCCAGCCTGAGGAAATAATTCCAATATATCTTTTCGGGATAGTTTGTAAGGGTCATCGTTATGGGGACGCTTGCCATCTCCAAATCGTCGCTTTCATAAAAAAGCCCGACCTGAATGTCCCACACATAAACATTATAATCAAACAAAATGCCCGTATCTCCCAAAAGCGTTTCAAAACGGTCATAATACGGGTTATTTTCAGTTAAAAAGCTTGAGAAAAGCTGTTGCTGCATAACAACCAGATCCCATAGCAATTCCTCGGATTGCACAATCTTGCCATAAATCATCTGATATAGCAGATTGTACAGATAGATAACTTCCTCCGGCGTTTCCGGATAGGCGTTCACAAGATCGTATGTCATTATCTCATCCAGCATACGCTGCCCGATGGCGCGTCTTTCAAAAAAGAAATACTGCGGCCTGTTACGGTTCTCCATGTACATATATCCGATTATCGCCGTTATTAATATAACGCCTGTTGCTAATATCACAATGGCGGCAGCCGGCCCGACTCTACCTTTTTTAGTAACCATATCACAGGCTCCTGTCCGTGTATTATAATACCATTATACAACATCTTTTACAGGATTGAAAGAACAAGGGAAACTTTTTTTATAAAGTTTCCCAAGGCATTTTATATTTATTTTATTTTACCACCAGCGGCGCCTATGACCCCACCACGGATTTCGGAATCCGTACCAACCGCCCCAATTCCTACGGAATGAGCCGGAAAAAAAAGGATTGAAGAAAAACATTGCTTTCACCTCACTTTCATTCACAAATCAATTTTTCAATCAAATCATGCAGTTGCTGCCAGGCATTGCCCAATATACCGCTAAATTCACGTTCCGCATTAAAATACATAAAAAATTCAGGTATTTTGCATAAATGCCTGTAATGATCACGAACCGCCCCCATAACACTGCCGTCTGCGTCAGAATCTATATCAGACTCAAGTTTGCGCAGGCTTCGTTCGTAATCCTCAAGCATCGGGCGAAGCCTGTCGTCACCGGTTATCTTTTTACGCGATGCTCGCAATGCGGCAAACTCGTCCGTAGCGGCAATCATTCCCGCCAAACCGGCGGTGGCGGCATAAATATCCGCGTCTCCATTCCATACCATATTAAATGTCCGTCCCTGTTTTGGAAGCGTCTAAATGCGGCGGGAATACAAACATACGTTTGCTGTCGTAATAATCTTCAACGATCCTCAGCGCCTCGCCGAATCTCTGGAAATGAACAACCTCACGTTCGCGCAGGAATGATATCGGGGCGGCAACATCCGGATCATCTATAAGATCCAACAGATATTCATAGGTTGAACGGGCTTTTTGCTCTGCCGCCATATTTTCGTACAAATCAGTTATCGGGTCCCCCTTGGACTGCATCGCCTGGGCGCTGTAAGGTATCCCGCCAGCGCTTTGGGGATAAATACCCAATCCATGGTTTACATAATCAGCCGAAAGGCCCGCGGCTGCCATTTCTTTTGGGCTTGCGCCTTCTGTAAGCTGATGAACCATTGTGCCGACCATTTCAAGGTGCGCCAGTTCTTCTGTTCCTACAGGCGCAGCGGAAATGTTCCTTAGACTATTTCCGCTATTTTTCTTGATAGTTTAAGTTTTTCGATAGAATAGCTCCATTTATGCGATAATAAATTCAAGGTCATTATAGTTCATTACCGTATTCTTCCAGATGCTTTTCAACATTATAATGTTTTGCAAACCACATTCCTACGATTTCGCTTTCTTCGCCGTCTGCTCTTCATCAATGATTTCACACCGGATTTCGATCAGCCGTTTAATCATCGCCATATCCGCTTCCCCCGGTTCATGCCAGTCGTAAAAAATCCTCTCCTCACCGCACATTTGATGTTTCTTCCCAAGAACAGTAACGTATTTTCCAGATGAATATGTTGAACACATTAAACATTGCTTTGCGCCACACCCCGACATCCGTTGCAACGTTTGGTTTTGGAAATCCTGTGATTCCTTTCCCAAGTACTTGTCCACCACCGTACAAGCGTCTTCTTTACCTTTGCCGATAACGCTTACGCATAACGTGCGGTCAGCGTCGGGCCCCGTCCTCTTAAAATCACAGCCTGTCCAAATTGTCATTACATGCTTGCTCTTGTAATGGTAAACTACGCCCCAGTTTGCGTTGGTGCTAATGCGCATTTTGCATTTCATTGCAAAGTTATGGATTTCGTAAGCCAAATCACGATATTTTGTTACTAACGGGTAAAAATAATCGTCATGGGTGGATTTATACGTACCGTTTATATTACGGAAATCAAGCATTCCAAAATTATCCCATGGCAGGGCTTGAATCGCCAGGAACATACCGGGGTGATTATCGGAAGTAAAACGGTATTCATTTGTTTGTAAGGTTTCCATTATTAAGCCGATACGGTTCAAAGCTTCCAGCCGTTTAGAAAGCGTAATGGGGCTTGAGCTTGAGCTGACCCGTTTGTTTATATATTGCAAATTTTCCTCGGAAACAAGGAGGGTATCGCCATCGGCCTTTCCGCCGTGCCCAATCCGCCATAATAAATCAATATATGTACTTGCGGCGTGCCTGACTTGCGTATCAAGGCTTTTAATTTTTGAATGAGACTCTTTCTTTACATCGTGAATATCCCTGCCGTTAAGAAATTCCTCCAGCTTCATAATAGGCAGATGGTAGGCTTCCGGGTTATCGTACATATCCGATAACATATTCATTACAAAACCATGCAGATCTTCGCAGGATTCCCGCAAGATAGGATCCGTCACCGCATCCAGAGTCCGGGACAAAGGCATTATGCCCCGGCCTTTGGCGTATATGGCCGAATGCACTGCGGAAGGAAAATTGGTGAGTTCAATGTTAAAATCCATATAAATCTCCTTTGAATAATTTATTGGCTAACCGCCATAAAGCCCCACAAAACGCCGAATTTATCCATGAAATTACCGACTAACGGGCTATACGGCGTTTCCCTGAACGGGTCAATAATACTGCCGCCTTCTTTTAAATTCCCATAACATTCAAGCAATTCATCCACATCATTAAACGTGATTATCATATGCATGGCGCAGTCAAGCGTTTTATTCTTATTGCCGAATCTGTCGTTTAAAAAAATCCTTTGCCCGCGGATAATCATTTCGGCATGGACGATCTTATTGTCATCCCTGTACTCGACATTCTCCGCCTTTGTCGCAAACGCATTTTCGTAAAAGCGGATAGCGTCCTCGCAATCGCCGCAAAAATGTAAAATAGGTATCAGCATAAGTTATTACCATCCTTCAGTCTGATTGGAACATACCTCGCCAGTTGAAAATAGCCAAGGCCTTTTTTAATTTCATCATCTTCACTTTCGTTTAAATAAGGCATCTGCCCCATAATGCCCCGGCTTTCGTCATACTCGAAGTTGGTGGTTTTCAGCCATTTGCAAATTTTATCCTCTACTTTGTGTATACTCTCGTCATCATCATTTATGCTCATTGCCAAGGCATATAAGCCGCCCGTAAATTCAATAATTTCAAAGGGAGATGTCTCAGCCGCGGTAATATTATCCTTAACCGCCATGATATATTCAAACATGCCTTCCTTTCTTATCAAAAAATCGGCACAGTCAAAGATTACATCCCTAAAATAATTATGGCGGCCTTCCTGCCAGGCCCAATCCATAAGCTTTCCCCATTCGTCCCATTTGCCGCATCCCGACGTTACCGCGCGGAATTCCGGTATTCTGACTATTATAACATCGGGTATTTTTTTGTCCAGCTTTTCCGTTATCTCCATCAGGCGGTTTATATTTGAAGGCTTGCCGATATAGTCGACGTTTACAAACTGCGTTTCAATCTCCTTAGCCTTGTCGTACAACAGCTTTATATCGGAATTATCAGCAAAATTCACCCGTTCGATTTCACGGATGAACTCCGTTACTATTCCTTTTAATTCGTGCAGGAGCGCAACCTCATCGTCTATGTTCTGCACTTTCTTTTCAAGCACCCCAATAACCACTTCGGAACCGGAGGTATTGAAAATACGCTGAATATCTTTTATGCTGATGTTTAGCTTGCGCAGAATAAGTATTTGCTCAAGTTTCCTGATGGCGTTTTCGTCATACATTCTATAGGCATAGTCATCGCTGCGGGTGCTTGATATCAGGCCCATATCCTCATAGTAGCGCAATGTGCGCGCCGTAATATCGTACTTGTTTGATACATCTTTGATTTTAATAAGGTTTTGCATAATTATTACATCTCCTTAATTATTATTTTCAGATTTTTTCTTGTCTTATATATAATAATCGCTTCCCCAAAGGCAGAGTCAAGACATTTATTTTATTTTTTAAATTTTGCTTGAAAAATCACGGCGCATATGTTAGACTATATGTAATATTTAAAAGAAAGGTGGTGAGAGGCATGAAACAATCTTATTTTTTACGCTCTAGCGAATTATTCCCCGGAAGCAATGCAGTGCGTAAGTATACGTTCAAAACAATTAACCTATGGGATAGCTATGCCCATTTTCGGGAAAAGATTGTTTTGAATGCCTGTCACCGCATGATATAGCGGCATAATTCCGCTCCTTTATGTTGGTAACCTTGCGCAGCCAAAACAGTCGCGCAGGGTTTTTTACGTCTAAATATAAAGGAATATACAATGATTGATATATCCGTACATGAATTAAATAAACACTACGGCTCTAACCATGTGATTAAGGGTATCACCTTTGAAATTAACAGCGGTGAAAAAATCGGACTGCTGGGCAAAAACGGCTCCGGCAAAACTACGCTGTTTAAAATAATAGCTGAAGATGAAACTTATGACAGCGGGAGCGTATCCAAGGCATCGGGCAAAAAGGTTGAAATTCTCGCACAAATCCCTATTTTCGCTGAAAGCGATACTGTGGAGGATATTCTCCGTTCATCATTTAAGGAAATAACGGAAATATACGAAGCTATGAAAAAAATCGAGGGTGACGGCAATCCAACGGTTTTGAAACGATATGGAAAGCTGATGGAGGAATACGAACGGCTGGGCGGTTACGATGTAGAGGTCAAAATCGAAAAAATCTGCAACGGGATGAATATCGGGGAAGGGATGAGGGAAAGCCCGTTCAGATTGCTTAGCGGCGGGGAGAAGACCCGGGTGAATCTGGCCCGTATCCTTCTGCGCGATTGCGACATACTCCTGCTTGACGAACCGACAAACCATCTTGATTTAACATCTCTTGAGTGGCTTGAGAATTTTCTTAGGGAATTTATGGGTACTGTTGCGGTGATTTCTCACGACAGGTCGTTTCTTGATAATGTCATCACACGGGTTATTGAGATTGACGATGGCAAAGCGCATTTCTACAGCGGTAATTACTCATGGTACGCCGAGGAGAAGAGGCGCAGGTTTGTCCGCCAATCGGAGCTTTACGAACGCCATAAGAAGGAAATCAAGCGGATTGAGGACAGGGCAAGATGGTTCGTCGAGCAAAACCGCTTCACCACAAAACATCACGCCATTCTATCGCGGATCGACCACATGGAAAAAGTTGAAAAACCCGGCACGTCAATGAAGATAACGGAAGAGTTTAACAGCGGGGGCCACGCGGCAAAGGTAATTGTTTCGCTCGATTCGGTATACAAAGCCTATGGCGCCAATATACTGCTTGATAACGTGACCGCCAGCATCGCCAGAAATGACCGCATAGCCTTAATCGGCGCGAACGGCTGCGGAAAGACCACGCTTATAAAGCTGATAATGGGCGAGGAATCCTGCGGTGAAGGAACCGTTAAGGTCAGCAGTAATGTAAAAATTGCCTATATGCCCCAGATTATCCGGTTTGATGATGACGGCATGACTGTTCTTGAAACCTTACGCGACGCGGTTGGCCTTCCCGAAGTTAAAATCCGGAGTATTCTGGCGAAGTTTAAATTTATGGCGGCAGATGTGCTGAAAAAGGTCGGCAACCTTTCCGGCGGCGAGAAAAGCCGTTTAAAGCTGTGCCTGCTAATGCAAACCAAGGCAAATTTCTTGATACTTGACGAGCCGACGAACCATCTTGATATTGAATCAAGGGAATGGATAGAGGACGCCGTATCCGATTGGGGCGCCACTATGCTGTTTATATCGCATGACCGTTACTTCTTGAATAAATTCGCTTCAAAGGTCTGGAGCATGAAGGATGGCGGGATAACCGAGTTTGACGGTGCTTTTGACGGATATCTGAAGTTGGCTGCGGGCGCGGGAAATCATCCGAATAAACCCATTGCCGGTAAGAAAAAGAAGACTCTCCCTGCTAAAGCGGCGGAACAGCCTAAGAAGCCAATTTCGTATGAAACTCTGATTTATGAAGCAGAAGCCGAATTAAGTAAGGTCAGTGAGGAAATAGAGGCGTTTTTATCCGATTCTAATTATCAAGAAATTAAAAAGCTATATCAAAAAAAGCATCATATTGAAGAGCAGATCGCATCATTGTATGACGAATGGTCAACAGTTTGAAGCTAGCACACAATCTATAATACCGGCTCTTATTGCGCTTGTTGTCAAACTGATACCTGTTGCTGCACGGGAGTTGGGGAGTAACGAAATTTTATATTAAACGGAGGGTTTTAAGTGGATAAACAAAGACTGACAGCGCCATGCGGGTTAGACTGTTTTAACTGTCCTACATATGAGGGAAATATTGATATTACTGGAGAATGGGCGGTTCAAACTGCCGAGTTCTTAAAAATACCAGTTGACGAATTGCCATGTAAAGGCTGCAGAGATGAAAAAGGTCATTGTAAGTTTGCGCCTAACAAGGAATGCGCTACATGGGAATGTGTACAAGAAAAGGGAGTGTCTTTTTGCCACGAATGCGTTTATTTCCCGTGTGAATTGTTAATGCCTACTAAGCAAGGGGCTAATTATCCTCATAACATGAAAGTCTATAATCTAAGCAGAATGAAACTGATTGGACTGGACAAGTGGATTGAGGAATCGTCATGTATTCGGGAGCGTTATTATAACGGTACTTTTCTTGTAGGGCAGGGACCGGTATTAAAAGAGTAGACCCAGTCGTTTACTAAAACAAGCGCCGCATAGTAAACCTTATCCGGCCTGAATGAATACTCTAATTCCGCCATCTCACACAGCTTGCCTACATCAATGCCGTATGCGGATAACGAGTTCATTCTTAATCCCGGCTTTATACAGGGGGCCGGAAAGGAGCATCCTTCGCAGAACACACAGCCTCCGCTTGTAAGCGCGAGAACATCCATGTCATTATTGCAATGCGCTTCAAGAAAACCGCGCAGCCTAAAATTATGTATACGATTCAATTCCTTGTATCTGTCTAAATCCTTTATTAAAGGATTCATTTCAGAAACTGATTGTAATAATATGCCTTTGTCAAACCGCCTGACTTTTTGGGCACATTCATCCAAACTCCCGCAGCCTGGCGGACATACCCAATTGCTGCCATGCTGCGGGCATCCTTCGGGGTTGCAATATTCCCTTAACCGCGCCTCACATTCAATTCTTAATCCATCAAGCCAAACCGCGCGGGTAAATCCCGCCGCAAGCGCTTTGTTTATTAAGTGATTCATTTTCGCAGCCCTTCCCAAATTTTCAAGGAATCCGCCATATATCGGGCAACATCCATTTCATATACGTCCTCAAGCAGGCCGGCTGTTAAAACATCGGAGGTTCGCCCACAAGCTTGTATTCCGCCGTCTTTCAGAATCATTATGTTATCACTAAGCCGCATGGCCAGGTTTAAATCATGCAGAACCCCAACCACGGCACGGTTTTCTTGCATTGACCACTTTTTCAGATATTCGACAAGCTCAAATTGATATTTTAGGTCAAGGTGGTTTGTCGGTTCATCCAGCAGGATTATTTCAGGGTCCTGCGCCAATGTCCGCGCCAAGAATACCCTTTGAAGCTGCCCGCCCGATAACTTGGTTATTTCCTTATCTTTCTCATTTATAAGGTCAACGGCTTCTAAACATCGCAATACAAATTCCTTATCTCTATCAGAAGGCAGCTTTAATAAACTCTCGCTTATATGCGGATACCGCCCCATCATAACCGTGTCATATACGGAATACGTAAAATAAATCCCGGCGGTTTGGCTTAACATGGCTACTTTGCGGGCGATTTCCTTTTGCTTCATTTTACGAATGTCTTTTCCGTTTATCTCAATTTCGCCACTGAACGCCAATAATTTCGCCACCGTTTTAAGAAGCGTTGTCTTTCCGCACCCATTTGGCCCGATTATTAACAGATTCTCATTTTTATTTATATCAACCGTAATATTTTTTATTACATCCGCGCCGCCATATCCGGCGCTTACGTTTTTAAGCGCCAGCACTTTTTTTCCTCCCGCCAAAATAAATATATGCAAAGAAAGGCGCTCCGATAATGGCTGTAACCGCTCCAACCGGTAAATCGACAGGCGCCGTAACCGTCCTTGCCGCAAGGTCAGCCGCCACCATAAATGTGCCGCCTATAACGGCGGACATGGGAATCACATAACGGTGCGCCGCTCCGAACAGCTTGCGCACAATATGCGGGGCAAACAAATCCACAAACCCGACCACTCCAACAAACGCAATGGTGCTTCCGGTTAAAGCGGCTGCCGATATAAGAAGCATCAACTTTACGGATTTTATCTTGACGCCTGCGGTATGCGCCTGTTCCTCGCCAAAGGTCATAACGTCCAATTCCCATTTGAAACGGGATATTATTAAGACACCAATAACAGCAGCCGGCGCAAGGATAGTCACAGGCGTCCAACCCCTTGCGTTAAAGCTGCCCATTTGCCATAAAATCATCCGCTGCGTGCCTTCGCGGAAAAAGGTGAACATCAGCGTTGTTATGGCGTTGATAAAGAGGGAAAATACCATCCCGGTCAGGATAATTGTATGGTTCTCCATACGGGTGTCAAGCCTTGAGGATATACCCATAACCAAAAGGATGGTGCCTAGGCCAAATGTAAAACCTAAAATGGGAAGGGTCATCATCGGTATTAACGGCAGCGAAAACCCCAAAAATATAACAAATGAAGCGCCGAGTGATGCCCCCGATGAAACGCCCAGTGTATAAGACGATGCAAGGGGATTTCGTAATACCGACTGCATTACAGCACCGCTTACCGATAGAGCCGCGCCCGCGCAAAAAGCCAGCAGCACCCGGGGCAGACGCGAGCTCCAAACAATTGCCGTATGAGCAGGCGCAACGCGTTCCGGCAATTCCGCCCCGAAAATATTATGCGCCAGTATGCGCAGCACATCGGTTGGCGGTATATACACGCTGCCAATGGCGATGCCTAAAACAATCGCAATAAAAGCCGCACATACCGCCACGGTTATTTTTATTCTCATTGATGGGGATTGGGGAACAACTCAGGATAAACCGCGCTTGCTATCTCCCTTAAAGCCCTGACGATATTGTGGCTTGGGCGGTTGCTGGAATTTGCGTCGATATAGAATACATCGCCATTTTGGACGGCGGTGACGGCATCCCATCCTGGCCTGTCCGTAATATCCGCAATCGGGTCGGGAAGGAAATTTGTTGAGGTGAGGATTACGTCAGGGTTTAATACCAAAAGCATTTCGTCCGAAACGCCAAGCCATCCTTCATGGTTCGCAAAAACATTTACCGCGCCCGCCAATTCAATCATTTCGTTCAGGAATATGCCAGTACCGAAGCTGTACATCCATGGCGCAGGGGATATTTCAAAATATACGGTTCTTTCTTCAGTTACTTTTTCAGCAATTTGGCGTACATTATCAATTTCCGCTTCCATTTCCGCGATGATTTCTTCGCCCCGCTCCTGCGCGTCCATTACCGCCGCGATAAAGCTTATATCCAGGATTATATCCGCTATGCTGGCACTGATAGGCATATAAACCACAGCCGTACCCAAATCCGAAACCAGTTGCAGCTGATCGTCCCCGTGCACTCTGGTCATTCCTGTTATAAAAATGATATCAGGCTGTAAATTAATAATGAACTCAACATCAAGGGACATCATATCAAGTACGGAGATTCCTTCGGCGATACCCTCAACATCGCTTGAAAACATGTCCGTTGAGATTATTTGGCCGCCAAATCCCAAATCAACAAGAATCTCCGTGTTTGAAGGGCCGATGGAAATAATTGTTTCGATAATCTCCGGCAAGTAAACGGTATAGCCTTCGCGGTCAACGATGGGGCGGCGCGCAATTATTTCAGCTTCTGGAAGTGCTGCCCGTGATGCCTCGCTGGTACAAGCCGATAAAGCTGTCAGCATAAAGAGTAAGGTTAAAAATATAGTGACGCTCTTCTTCATTTGCTTCTCTCCTCATATTGGTTTATATAGTTTAAGCCTTTCCGAAACGTTGTCATACAAGAGAGTATATCCGCGTCCCGGTTCTGGCTGCCACTCATAAAAATTCCTTTCTCCCGGCATAAGCCTTTCCATAATGGAAACAATCACGCCGCCATGGCATATAATTACCGCGTCTTTTTCTGCTTTATTAATGATTTGATTAAATCCGTCAGCAACCCGTCGCTCAAACATCATTTTGCTATCTCCATCCGGACATTTTACATCACCGGTCAAATCGGTTATCCATGCTTGATAATCGGCGTCTTCTTTCAGTTCCTCGTAGCTTTTCATTTCAAACAAACCAAAATCAAACTCAGTAATTTGGGGAATAACCATACTTTCCACATAGCCGTAAATTATTTCCAGTGTCTGCTCAGCCCGTAGAAGCCCGCTTGTAAAGAGCATATCAGCGGACGGGTAAACACCTTGTTCTTTCAACCGTATGATTTCAACCCTGCCATTTTCGGATAACGGTAAATCAGTACTGCCGCAGTAGAGCCGTTTTTCGTTGGCAAGGGTTTTTCCGTGGCGGATTAAATGGATTTCCATTATTTCAGCCTTGTAGGTATACCGCAGAACATCCGGACAACCTCATCGCTTTCTTTTGAAAGTATCGCCAAAACGCGCCCCAATTCCTCACGCCATTTCCGCGCCGCAGCGTCAACAGGTACCACCCCGCAGGATATGTCGTCACAGATAATCACCTTATCCGCGTATTCCGGCAAAGATATCTTAATATTTTCAACAGCATCAATACCGTTTTTAACCATTTCCAATACCTTTAAGTGAAATTCCGTAATTATTTCCATTCCGGCATACCGCTCACAGGCATATTCCGTTTTCCCCTGATAAGCTCCGCCAAAAACTAATATCATATCATAACCCCCCATTCGTTTGACTTTGTCAAACGGCTTGCAAAACAGACAAAGCGATAATACCGCACAACTCACCGATTACCATCGAATACCCAAGCAAATCCCCAGATACGCCTTTGAAGCTTTTATATACCACCCTCATAGCGGCGGCGTATCCTAAAACAACAGCGGCGGACACTATCAACCCGGAAACCCCGGCATACAGGAATGACAGAACAACCGCGGCCGCCGCGGCGCCAACGGCAAAAACCTTACCCTTTGAGCTTTTGGTTTTCGCAATCATCGCCGCGTAATTACTTCCCGGTATATGGCGTAAAACAAGGACGGA
The DNA here is from genome assembly GCA_009780415.1 of Defluviitaleaceae bacterium. Taxonomy (GTDB): domain Bacteria; phylum Bacillota; class Clostridia; order Lachnospirales; family WRAX01; genus WRAC01. The sequence continues at coordinate 28,218 of WRAC01000018.1, forward strand.
CAAAGCGGAGCAGCTTCTGGAAAGGACACAGGTACTTATTAATAATGCTAAGTACTTTGCGTTTTCCGCCACCGTATACATAGCCGCGAATTGTAATAAAACTATAATCACAAGCATGATAACGGCAAACGCGCCAACAGTCGGGTCTTTAAGTATCCTCAGTTTATCTTCCGGATTACGGCGCGAAAGATGCGCGTCGCTGGTGTCCATAAATCCGTCCAGATGGATAAACCCGGCAGCAACGAACGGAATCAACGCCAAACAAGCCGCGGCCAGCATTAACGGAAGATTTAAAGCGGTAAGCAGCAAGCCCGCCGCCCACCACACCGCCCCAATAAGCAGCCCTACCAACGGCAGGGAAGCGACCATCACAGACACCAATTCCTCATCCCAAATATGAAAGGGCAAAGGAATCCCGCAAAACATCCCCAACGACATATAAAAGCCTCTAAGACAACGTTTTATAAAGTTCATTAAATTTACCGCCGCCTTTGTGTATAATAACGTTAGTAAATGCAACCTCAATAACAACATCACACAATTTTGCCAGATATTTGTCGATTCCGGCAAGCGATTCCCTGTATTTCTCCGTAAGCGGGTCATAGATTACCGCATCGCTGTAGATATAATCGGAAACAATCACAATATCTTCAATATTCTTTAAAAGCTGCGAAAACCCGTTGATTATTTTATCAGCCGCGTTTTCGTTTACAGAGCCATCAGGCAGGAACATTTCATTTGCCAAAAGAGCCGTAACGCTGTCCAGAAGAAAAGAGCCTCTTGAATCCGATTTATTCAAGATTTCCTCAATACACACAGGTTGTTCAATCGTTAAGAATCCCCAATTTTCTCGCTCAGCCCGATGCCTTACTATACGCTCGTCATCCTCGCTGTCAACAGGCTTCATTGTTGCAACATAGTACAAAAACCCCATATTCTGTGCTTTTGCTAAGTGCTGCGCGTAGAATGACTTTCCGTTTTTGCAGCCTCCCGAAACAAAAATCCTCATTCCCCTATACCCCTTGAAACGGTAAAATTATCACCGCCCTTAACCTCGTTTACATATTCCTCACCGATTGCCGCCTGCTCAAAAGTTCCCATGTTTTTTATCATAGCGCAAGCCGCGTCAATTACCGCGAACATGATGGGGCAGCCGCTCCCTTCCCCAAGCCGCATGCTTAAATTCAAACACGGTTCAATTCCAAGCGCTTTTGCCGCGTGAGAAAATCCTTGCTCATATGAAGCATGGGAAGCAATCATATAATCCTTTGCCAAGGGGCAAATCCTTGCGGCCGCAAGAGCCGCGACCATTGAGATAAACCCGTCGATAACAACAGGAACGCGCATCACGGCACCGCCGATATAAACACCGGCGAGGGCCGCTATGTCAAATCCGCCAACTTTGGCGAGAACGCCTATGGGATCCGAAGGATCAGGCTTGTTATTCAACACAGCCATCCGCACCACTTCAACCTTGCGTTTATATGCGTCTTCCCTAAGCCCCGCGCCTTTTCCGGCGGCTTGCTCGGCAGGTATTCCAGTCAATGCGCATAAAACCGCGGCTGACGTTGTTGTATTTCCAATGCCCATCTCACCCGCGCCTATGAGCTTATATCCGTTCTTAACCGTTTCCATGGCAATTTCAATGCCGGTAAGAATAGCTTGCTCAGCTTCATCGCGGGTCATGGCGTCCCCTTTTGCGATATTAAAAGTAGATTTCCGGATTTTCTTATTATTAATAAGGGGATGGTTAATATCCGCGTTTACGCCCATATCAACCACAATCAAATCGGCGTTAAACTGCTTCGCCAAAACGGAAACGCCCGTGATTCCCTTCAAAAAATTGAGCGTCATCATATGCGTTACCGATTGCGGCGCGCTCGCCACGCCCTCATCAACAACGCCGTTATCCGAAGCCATGATAACCACGCAGCGTTTGCTTACGTCATAAATCATTTCGCCGCCGATGCCTGTCAATTGTACGGCTATTTCTTCCAATTTACCCAAGCTCCCCGGAGGCTTTACCAAGCCGTCAACCCTTACCCGCGCTTTTTCCATTGCCAAGGTGTCAAGCCCTTTAACTTGCGATATGTACGTATCTAACATCTTCAACTATACACGCCCTCCCCATGCCGATAAATAAAAAATCCTTGTTCAAAGCGGAATTCCGCCAAGAACAAGGATATATACATCAAGACAAAATCACAAAGCAAAAGCGTACCCAGTCTTTCGCCGCATGCTTCCAGTCTCTAGCACATAGCCCTCCATTCTCTGTGGAGCCGCTACGATACGGTGCAAAACCGCAAAATGAGGCAGGTCTTCCGACTTAGACTTAACCTGGGAATTCGCCTTCTCAAACATCAACTCATTCAATGGCTTTTGAATTCCCAGTCTCTAGATTCTTATACCTAGATTGTCAACACGGCAGCAGGACTGTTCAGGATTCCAACCTGATTCCCTATTATCGCGTATATAATACGCGCACCTTCATTTATTATTCGACTACTATAGAATTATATCGTATTTTGCGGTTTTGTCAAGATATTTATTATCCAGGTACTCCCGCAATTCATGGAAACCGGATGTGTTTGATTTATACATTTTTGCCTCCCTTGGTTCATATTTTTAGTCAATACTGCATGATTATATCACAGCCGTCAAAATATGTCTTGACAAAAATGACAGTTTGGATTAATATTGAAAATATTACTATACACGTTAGCTAAACATGTTTCGTTAAGCGGAGGGCGGCGGCATATGCGTACGGGTAAGAAAAAATCCTACTGGAAGATTTTTTTGAAGAACAAGGAGCTGCTTTTATTAACACTGCCTGCGCTTGTCTATTTTGCCGTTTTCCACTATCTGCCTATGGGCGGAATTTATATAGCTTTTACAAACTACAGGTTTGTTGACGGTATCTTTGGCAGCGAATTCGTTGGTCTAAGGTGGTTCCGTATTTTTTTCCAGGGCGATCTCTTCCGCGTAACAAGGAATACTGTTTTGTACAGTATGGCCTTTATCGTTTTATCATTGGTAACAGCCGTATTTACCGCCATTCTGATGAGCGGTCTGAAAAGCAGAAAAGGAGTAAAGGTCTATCAAACCACCATGATCCTGCCTAATTTCATGTCGTGGATTGTCGTATCCCTTGTGCTTTATGTTTTCCTAGACCCCGCTTACGGTTTTATCAACAGCATCCACCTCTCGTTGGGATATGAGGACATAAATTGGTACGCAAATCCCGGTTACTGGCCGTTTATCCTTACTTTTATGAACATATGGAAGAGCGTGGGAATGGGATGCGTCATGTATTACGCCGCCATGATGGGCATCGACCCCTCCCTGTACGAGGCCGCCACTATTGACGGCGCCGGAAAAATGGGGAGGCTGCGCTACATAACCCTTCCCGCGCTGGTACCGCTTATGACGATATTGACGATCCTTGCCATGGGCAACTTGTTCCGGGGCGATTTCGGGCTGTTCTTTTCGCTGCCCCGCGATGTGGGTATGCTCTATTCCACTACGGATGTGCTGGACACTTATATTTTCCGGGGCCTGCGGGCCGGCAGGTTCAGCCTGAACACGGCGGCGGGCCTGTTGCAATCGGTGATGGGTTTTATAATGGTTGTTGTCACTAACCTTATCGTTAAAAAAATAAACCCGGAAAATTCATTATTTTAATCCGCGGCGTATCCTTATACCCACCCAACAGGACAGGAGGAATCTAAATGGTCGAAAACAAAAAGCAAGCCAGAGTAGAGCAAATCCTTCTAAACGGTTATTTTTTCATCTGCTGCCTGTTTTTTGTTATACCCATGCTGCTGGTTATAACCTCCTCCTTTACCAATGACAACGAAATCAGGTTGTATGGCTATTCGCTTTTACCGCGTGAGTGGTCGCTGGAATCGTACAGGGCCATCTTCAGGATACCGCAGAGGATGTTTGACGCGTACATAATCACCGCTTTTACTTCTATCGTAGGCACAATTATGTCGGTAACCGTTATGGCTCTGGTGGCCTATCCCCTATCCCGCCGGGATTTCGCGTACCGCAAAGCCATCACATTCTTCATCTTCTTCACTTTACTTTTCAGCGGCGGCCTTATTCCCAGCTATATCATGAATACGCAAATCTTGAAATTGGATGACACTATATGGATTTATCTGCTGCTGCACCTGGCAAACGCGTGGCATATAATCATCATTCGCACGTTCTTCCAGCAGCTTCCTTACGAACTGATTGAATCCGCAAAAATGGACGGCGCGAAGGAGCTTCGGATTTTCTTTGCCATTATAGTCCCGTTATCCAAACCGGTGCTTGCCACAATCGCCCTTTTCGTCCTGCTGGGCAGATGGAACGAATGGATGATCACGCTGGTATATATACGCAGCGAAAGGCTGTATACCTTGCAGTTTATATTGCAACGGCTCCTTTTACAGGCCGAGTTCGCCAGGAGCTATATGCTGAACGTACCGGGCATTATGATCGATTCCCGCGCGCTGCCCACGCTAAGCATGCGTTACGCCATGACCGTTATCGCGGCCGGCCCCATGCTGCTTGTATTCCCCTTCTTCCAGAAATATTTTACCAGAGGCCTAACCATCGGCGCCATTAAAGGCTGATGTGTAGGGGCGGTCTGTGACCGCCCGAATATAATTTTAAAGGAGAGAGAAGTATGCGTATCAAAAAACTGCTCGGTATCGCGCTCGCCCTTGTGTTCGTGTTCTCGCTTGCCGCGTGCGCTGCGGAGAACAATCCGGCCGCCGGCTTTGGCGACGATGTTGTCGTTCTCAGATGGCTGCAGGGCGGCGACAACACCCCGGACAGCGCCCAGGTATGGGCCGCGGTAAACGAGGCATTGCAGGAATTTCTGCCGGGCACCGTTTTAGACATAACCGTCATCCCCTTTGGCGAGTACGAGCAGCGCTTTCAATTGGAAGCGGCTGCCGGCGGGCAATGGGACATTGCGTGGTTCGGATGGATGCTGCATCTGTCGAACGAAGTCGCTAACGGCGCGCTGATGCCCATGAACGATTTGATTGACCGTTACGGGCAGAATTTACGCGAGGAACTGCCCTCGTTTATGTTTGACTGTAACACCATAGACGGCAATATATACTTAATCGCCAACAACCAAGTGGCCGCAAGGCCCGCAGGCGGATTTTTCGCCCCGAAGGAGCTGGCCGACCTGTATTTGGATGCCGCGGCTTTTGAGCGGGCAGCACAGGCATGGGCCGCATCCGATCAAATATTTGCGCCAGACGATTTTCTGGATGTAATTGAGGATTACGCGCAACAATGCCTGGACGCCGGAAGAATTATGTTGGGTATGAACATCCATTATTTTGTCGGTAACACAAGCGCCAGAAATATCTGGTTCAACAGCAGGATAGGCGACAGAGTCGAGCATTTGGGCGGGTTTGCCAAAGCCCACGACCCAGCCAGCGCAATCTATAACTACAGTGACATCGTCGAAGAGGAAATCGCCTACTTCGAGCGCATCAGAAGCTGGAACGAAAAAGGCTTTATCCGCAGGGACGCGCTGACCGTCGATGATTGGCAGATTGATTTCGATAATTTCCCCCAAGGCAACGGATATATTTTCCGCACTTTCAACTACGACGTATTCCAAGCCGAGACGCAAAGCGCGCGCCACGGCTTCGAGGTTATCGCCCTTCCCTACCTGTACCCCATGGCTCCCACCAGCGCCAATCCCACCGCAACCTCCCAAAGCATTATGCACGGCGCGCGTAACCCCGAACGCGCCATGCAGTTCCTGAACTTATTAAATTCCGCGGAAGGCGCTTACATCTACAACATGCTTGCTTACGGCATTGAAGGCATCCATTGGGATTATACGGACAGGGAAAACGGCATTATTGAGACTTACGATTACGCAGGCGGGCACGCTACCGGCGGCGACGTATCCTATGCGCTTCCCAGATGGGCCATAGGCAACACCCGTTACGCGTATGCCACACAGGGCGTAGATCCCGGGTATGACAGGTACATGACCGGCGTATTCAACTTTGAAGCCATGCCCATGCCCCTTTCCGGTTTCGTATTCAACAGTTCCGCCGTAATAGCGGAAGTCGCCGCGGTTACCGACATTGTACAGGAGTACGAACAAGGCCTGATGTACGGTATGTACTCCGATGTCCGCGCCACTATTTTGGAACGCAACGCCCGCTTGGACGCTGCCGGCGGCCAGAGGATCAAAGAAGAGATTCAGAGGCAAGTTGATGCGTTTTTAACTAATAGGTAATAAAGGCCTTGGGAGAGGAGAAACTTTTGAAAAAGTTCCCCCTCTCCCAAACCCTCACCCCTTCAAAACTTTATTTTTTCGAAAGAGGATTATTATGAACAGCTGGTTTAAGAAAGCAAAAGTAGGTTTATTTATACATTTCGGGATAAATACCGGGAATATGAAGTATCATGAAAAAATAATGCAATACGAGACTTTTGACGCATTTGAAAAAGCCGTGAACGATGGCGGCTGGAACGCTGAGAAATGGGTGGATGCCGCGCGGAAAATGCGAGCCTCATACATTACATTCGCGATTTTCCATAGCTGCCTGGGTTATATTAAAGCGTGGAAGTCCAATATTCCGGGAACATACACAACCAAACGGGATTTTTTAGGGGAATTAATTGAGGAAGCAAATAAATATGACATTAAAGTAATTCTTTACATAAGCGGCGACACCACCGGTAATAAGTTCTTTGCGGAACAGCCGTGGATTTTTCCTGATGAGTACGCCGAGTATAAAAATGATTCAAGTGTTGATATTTCAACCGACCGGCACTGGCAGAGTATTTATTGCAAGGATATTATAGGCGAGGTTATTGATAATTATCCTGATTTGGCGGGGTTTTGGTTTGATGGCTGGAACAACCTTGAAACAAACGAAATGCTGTTTAGCTTTATCCACAGCAAAAACCCCGCGTTACTTACTATGAGGAATAATTTTGGCGACCAGCCCGGGCCTGGCGAAGATGTAATGAGCATAGAATGCTTTGGCAAAAAGCTGGATCCGCCCTTCGACTACGCTTCGGGCGCGTGGCATCCGCCCGGAAACAAGGAATATTGCTACGTCATCCCCGGATTAAGCGACTGGTACCAGATATATGAACCCGGCGAGTACGATAAAAACAACGCGATCCGGAATTTTATATCGGTCATTACGAACGGATGGGCGGCGCACATCGGCTTAGGTCCCGATATCGGCGGTAATTTCAACGGTTCAATGGGGGAATTTATTAATGAGTTTGATAATTTCCTGACATGGGCCGGTGAGTCGGTTTTCGATACCGCAGCGGGCGGCCTTGAAACGGGGCATTTGAACGGCGGAGCCTACGCCTTAGCCTGCCAAAAAGACAACGCGGTATACATCCACGTTCTTCTCCCGCCAAAAGGTAATGTGCTTATCATAAAAGACGGCGGCAGAATATATTCCGAAGCGATTAATATAAGAACGGGACAAAGCGTCCCATTTTCACAAAAAGAAGGCTTGCTGCATATAGCCGGCGAATTCCGCAGGCATTGCGACGAAGACGGGGACACAGTCATCAAATTAGTCATAAACCGCAGTGGCGAACCTTGCGTTTACCCGAATCCGTGCAAGCATGAGGTTCAACAATACATGCAGCCGCTGCCCGCAGACATCGTCATTCAAACAGATAAACCCGTACAAGGCATTTTACTGCATCAGGACGATACATCGGCCATCACAAAAGGCGGCTGGGCGGCCCCTCACAACAACCGCGCCAAGGATTATTCTTTATATACAAGCGACGACGGTATATGTTATACTCTGTTTCAACAAGGGCAGTTAAGCGGGGCCAGGGGAATTAAACAAATAAGCCTGCCCGGAATAAAAACGGCATTTATTAAGCTCCGCATTGAAACAGCCTTTGATACCTCAGATGGCTTAATAGGAAAATTCATAAACGGGGCATGGGAATACCGCAATAGTGGGGGCGAACAGCCCAAATCAGAGGTAATAATAGAAGGGCAAAGGCACATACGCGATGAGCAAGGCCGCGTATGCGTCTGGGGAGCGGAAGGCAACAATGTATATATTATAGGCAGGGGCGCGGAAGGCGTTGCGGCAGACACGGACGGCAAGCTCCTTGCCGTTATGCCGCCCGAAAAAGGCAGACTGAGGATTTCACATATTTCTATAATCACGTAAGGGCGAACCGTGTTCGCTCTTATCCAGGGGGCATAATATGTCAGACGCTGTGTTAAAACAATTTACACCGGGATTGCCGGATAAGCAGGATATTGACATGGGTAAAACTCTCCGTGTAGGAATAATCGGGACGGGTTGGATCGCGGAGTACTACATTGAAGACTTAAAGCAAATGCCGGATATTGCAATTGTATCAGGCGCTGACCTTATACCCGGGAAAGCGGATGCGTTTTTTAAGCGTTTTAAGGCAGAAGGCGCCCGTACTTATAACCATCATCTTGAAATGCTGGAGAACGAGGAGCTTGACGCCGTTTGCGTCTGCACATACAACACAACCCACGCGGAATGCACAATTGACGCGCTGAACAAAGGCGTACACGTGCTGCTGGAAAAACCGATGTGCGTAACAATTCAGGAAGCGGCGGATATCCTAGCGGCGGAAAAAAGATCCGGCAAGCTGCTTTCCCTTGGCTTTCAGCCGCGCATGGATGAAAATGTGAAGATGATAAAAAAAATCGTCGAATCCGGCGAGCTGGGAAAAGTTTATTATATCCAAACCGGCGGCGGCAGGCGGCGCGGCATACCCAACAGCACCTTCATCGAGAAAAAGACGGCCGGTGTCGGCGCGCTGGGGGATATAGGCTGTTATTCGCTGGATATGGTGCTTTATGCCATCGGATATCCCAAGCCTTTGACGGTTTCCGGCTATACCTCCGCTTTTTTTGGCGCGAACCCTAAATATAATAACCCGCAAGACGCTGCGCGTTTTAATGTGGACGATTTCGCCGCGGCGTTCATCCGGCTGGAAGGTGATATTGTGCTGGATTTCCGCATTTCGTGGGCATCGCATATCGACACGCCGGGGGATACAATTATTATGGGGACTGAGGCGGCTTTGCGCATACCTTCAACGGAATGCTGGAACGGGGGCTTTACCGCGCCCATGAAGCTATATAAAGATGTGGCGGGCGAGCAAGTGGAGATGGAGATCCCGCTCCGTATGGAAAAACCGGGCGGAAAGGGTTTATTTTACAAAAAGATACGGGCCTTTGCCGACGCGGTAAAAAGTAATACGCAGCCGCCGGTGCCTTCTAAAGAGATTTTCATTAACCAGGCGATAATTGACGCAATCGTAACGTCCGCCCGGTTAAAACGCGAGCTCGAAGTGGTTTTGCCTGTTGAGGTTTTAGAAGGGGTTTTGTAGGTTATGAACATAAGGGAATTAGCTAAAATTGCCAATGTGTCGCCAACCACGATTTCAAAAGTAATTAATCATAAAGCAAATGATATCAGTGAAGTGACAAAAAAGCGCATTTGGGATGTAGTAAGGGAATACAACTACGTCCCTTATCAAAATGTAATCAATAGTTTGGAAGCCAACGGGCGCTTAATCGGAATGCTGGTATCCGATATCGACGCTATGCATGCGCAAATAATAAAAGGCGCGGAGAAAGCCGCCTTTGAAAATGATTTTGAAATCGTTATCTGCAAGATAGGCGAACAAGCCAGTATGTTGGAAAACCGGCTGAATTCTCTCAGAAGGAAGAAAGCGGAAGGTGTTATCCTTAGCCGGACAAAGTCTTTTGGGCTGGAAATATTGGAATCGCTGGCAAGGGAGAATTATCCGGTGCGTATTCTGGAATATTATGTCAGCTATCATACCGCCGTACATCAGGCGTATAAAGAACTCATTGACAAAGGGCATAAAAAGATAGGCCTGATTACTTCCGATTTAAAGCGTACGGACACGCAAAAAAAACTGGACGCATATAAAAACGCGGTGTTAAAGGAAAATCGGAGTTACGATATAAGTTTGGTATACGAAACTGACGGCACTTCCGAATCAAGCGGCTTGGGCATGAAATACCTTTTATCCATGGATGTATCGGCGGTACTGGCTTTTGACGATGTAATCGCTTCAGGCATATATCATCTCTTGCAAAAAGAGGCATTGCGCGTACCGCAGGATATCTCGGTTTTATGCTTCGGCGGTTATGGCGTATATCCTTATCTTTTCCCCGAACCCGCAGTGATAAAGACAGCTTATGATGAAATTGGATACCGGGCGGTGCTGGATTTGATTCATGAGGCCAGCGGTTCTTCGCCGCCCAATGCCGGAGGTGCTATCGAGGCAACCGTGTATTGGGGAGCGGGCATTGCGGCGTGCCATACCGGTCAAGGCAAGTCCGGCGGAAAGATCCTGGTAATTGGCTATTTAAATATGGATACGATTATTTATACGCCGGGTGAAGCGGACGGGCGCAATAACGCCGATATAAACGCAAGCGACGTGCAGATTATGCCGGGCGGGAAGGCGTCGCTTCAATCCGCCACGGTGGCCAGGCTTGGTGGGAACTGTTATGTGCTGGGCCGTGTGGGCAGCGACTTAAACGGCGAGAAGATCCAAAACGAGCTTTCTAAAATGAATATAAAAACAGGCGGAATCATTTTTGATGAAAACAACCCCACCGGAAAAGCTATTATTTATGTGCCAAAAACAGGGAAGACCAGTTTCGATATTGAGCCTGGGGCCAATGTATATCTTTCGGGGCGGGATATTGAGCGGTACATTGATTTGTTCAGCGACGCGGCATTCTGCCTGATACCCACCGAAGTACCCCGCGATATCTTTTATTATGCCGCGCGTATTTGCAAGCAAAAAAGCGTGAAGCTTATCAGCAGCATTAATCCAGCCTTTGAATTGGATGCAAACCCTATCGGCGCGTATGTATTAATATCAAGCTTGCTCAACATTGACATCCTCGTACCCGGCAGAGGCAGCTTGCAGAAGAAAGTTAATAAATTACTGGAACACCATTGCGAGAATATAATAATCACGCTGGAAGACGAGGGGCAATGCATTTTAATACATAAAAAGCAATGGACCAGGTTTGTGGCCGCGGATTTCGTTTTTATGAGTCATACGGCCGGCATAGACTGTTTTTGCGGCGCGCTGGCTGTCGCGCTGACGGAAGGGAAGACATTGCCGGAAGCCACCCGTTACGCGTTAACGGGCGCGATACTGACCATGTCACGGAAAGGCTCCCTTCCCGCAATTCCGACGGCGGAGGAGATTATTGAAAACCTGGACAGAATAAGTGAAAAAGAATATTGCCAAGTACATTAATCCTGACAGATGTTCCAGCTTATGCCGAACTTGTCGGCGCATTTACTGTCAACAATATCTTTTGCGGCGGAGCAAACCGTCTTAGTATCGCAATACGTTAATTATCCTTTTAGCGCGCCAAGCACCAGGCTGCTCTGGACTTTTTTACTTAGGGCGAAATAAATAGCAAGCGTCGGTATAGTCGCTACGGTAAGCCCGGCCCCAATGGGACCCCAATTTGTGCGGTATTGCCCTGTCATGCTCATAATTCCAACTGTAAGCGTCCTGAAACGCCCGTCGGTAATGTAGACGCTTGCAAACAGCAGCTCGTTCCAGCATTGCAAAAACGTAAAGATTGATACAACCGATATGGCGGGTGCCATTAACGGCATAATAATCCTTATAAAAATGCCATAGACCGAGCAGCCGTCAAGGCAGGCCGATTCCTCAAGCTCATTGGGTATCCCGTTGATAAACCCAATGAATATTAATATCGACATAGACAGCGCGAACCCCGAATACGGCAGAATTAAGGCCCAGTGACTGTTCAGCATCCTCATGTTCCTTAAAACAAGAAAAATTGGCAGCAATGCCGCGTGAATGGGGAGAGCAAGTCCCAGCATGAAATAACTCCTCATCACGCCGCGTCCCCGCCAAACCATGCGTGTAATTGCGTAGGTCGCCATCAGCCCGCATATGGTTACAATAGTAATTGTGACCGCGGAAACAATAAGGCTGTTCGCAAGATACCGCAGCATGTTCGCGTTTTGGATAACGTCCCGGTAGTTCTCCCACAGCCAGTCCCTGGGCAGGCCGATTGGGTTATCCACAAAAATTTCCTGATTGCTCTTTAACGAAAAAGAAAACATCCAATACAATGGAAATATTTGAATAAACGCCCATATTAAAAGAAAAATGTATAGCCCTGCCTTCGCTGTCCGCCTTAACGCTGTTTTTAATTTGGCATCACTCATAACGAACCTTGCCTTTCCGGTTTTTATCCCTGTCACGAAAGATATGCGCGACAAATTGATAAAGGATGACGCACATCAGAATTAATATGATTGCCATCGCGCTGCCGTAACCATAGCGGTTCGAAGGGTAGAACATCCTTCTGACCATCAGTGTAGTGATAACTTCTCCCGAACCGGACGGGCCGCCGTCGGTCAGCATTACCCTCACCAAATCGAACACCTTCATCGAGCCTACCACGCAGAAAGTCAGGCTGACTTGCAAAACCGGCTTTAATAACGGTATGGTAATTTTAAAAGCCGTCTGCCAGAACCCCGCTCCGTCAATCCGCGCCGCTTCGTATATTTCAGGCGGCAATGATTTTATCCCCGAATAGTACAAAAGCATATGATATCCGACATACTGCCAAAGTATCGGCACCAAAACCGCCCCAAGCGCCGTATTTACATCGCCAAGCCATGCCGTTGGCCTTGTTGGGTCCATAAAACCAAGATTTATAAGCAGCGTGTTCAGCAAGCCCCCGCGCGGGAAATATATCCGCATCCAGAGTTGGCCGATAACGACTGCCGAGAGTATGACGGGGATGAAATAAACCGTAATAAAGAAACGTTCGCCTTTTACCTTTGAAGCCAATATCAGCGCCAACAGCAGCGCAAGGGGCAGCTGGATGAAAACGGACGCCGCCGCGATAATAAATGTATGGTAAACGGCGGGTAAAAACCTGTCCCTGTCCGTTAAAAGCTCTATGTAATTGCTAAAACCTATGAAGGTCTGCCTCCCGATACCGTTCCAATCAAGGGTGCTGTAATAAATAGACATAACCACAGGCACAATTATTATTAGTGTAAACAACATAAAAGCAGGAAGGATAAATATCGCGGCGGCTTTTTTATCTCTCATTACCCGTTCCATATAAATACTCACATCCTGATAGAATTAGCGCCGGGAATTAATCCCGGCGCTTACTGGTTTTATTGATTTGCAATTAGTTACGGATGAATCTTCTTCAGCTCTTCATGGAACTGTTCGGCGGTTATAGTGCCGTTTACGAATCTGTCGAGGGCATCCTGGTATATCGTAACGTCGTCGCCGTCAAGGAAGGTGTCCCACCAGATGACGTAGTCGGTAGCATTTTCGGTAGCCTCGATAATTCTGGCGAACACGGCGGGGCGGATAGCCATGTCTATCTCAACGGTATTCCACACGGGCATATAATCGCCTTCCCGCGAAAGGTTTTCGGTAAAATACTTTACGAATGCGGCGGCGGCTTCGGGATGTGCGGTATTGGCACTTACGACAAGCCCGTCGATAGCGCCGCCGTTAAAGTCGGTCGGGGCGCCTTTTCCGCCGGGGATAGTCGGGAAGGGTATCCAGTCGACATTACCTTTTATTAATGAGCTGTCGTCCTCCAACGCGGAACATTCCCACGAACCCATGTAATACAGGCCCGCGTCGCCGTTAATAAAGCTTGCCAGCGCTTCATCACGGGTCAGCGCGGCACGGTCCGAGTTGATAAAGCCGTTGTCAATTAACTCTCCCAAACGATTAATGGCTTCCAGGAACAATGGATCGGAATATCCTCCATCGGCTTCCTTGTTTATCGTAGCGTTGACTTTGCTTGCGCCAACGGCCTTTGTCACCATGCCTTCAAACAACATGCCTATAACCCAGCGCTCCCTGCTTGATGTCATTATCGGGATTTTGCCGCTTGCAAGTATTTTTTCGCTGGCTTCAACAAGCTCTTCCCATGTGGCGGGAATTTCTGCGCCCGCATCTTCAAACACTTTTGTGTTAACAAAAAAACCGCTGACGTTTCTGCCGATAGTAAGCCCGTACACGCTGTCGTCGTAAATAAAGTAATTCAGCGCGCCGCCGTACAGCTTGTCAAGAGTGCCGTCGTTAAGGTATTCATCAAGGTTAAGGAGTTTACCCGCTTCATAAAACGGACGGGAGAAGCCGGCGCCCCAAGTCGAAAACACATCAGCGACCTCATCCCCTGCAACGGCTGTCCTGATCATTGTTTTATAAGCTTCATTCTCGAAATACTCAACTACCACCCTTACACCGGGATGGCTGGCGTTGAAATCGTTAATAACCTTCCTGACGGCCTCGTGGTTAGCATCGCCGCCGCCCCAAATATTCCAAAACCGGAGCACTATATCGCCGTCAGTGCCCTCATCGCCCCCGCTCAAGCATCCTGTCATAACAGAAATGCACATGAGCGCCGCCAGTAAAATAGAAAAAACACGTTTAAGTTTCATTTTTTTCCTCCTCAGATATGTAATTATTTTTTAAACAATAACACAAAAACCTTTATTTGTCAAGCTATTGACAGTAAAAACCACGCAAACGCATGAAAGGAAATAACAAGTAAATCTGCCCCCAAAAGGAAAATCTAATTTTTTCAATCGTTTGGTTTTTGTCTTCCTGAAAAGTCACATATCTGGTTTCACAAGTCTCACCCTTGTCTAGTCAGAGTGTTATTTTTCTTTTTAAGGAGAACTTGTGCATATTTGATTTTTTGCTTCCCCCAGATGTTTTTTTCTGTTATAATTGAAGCAAAACCAAACGAGGAGGGTTTGTATGTCTTGGGAGAAAGGTATTAATATTAACAACGTAAGCACCATTATCTGCGGAAGCCGCGTTTTTTTGGGCGTTGGGGCCATTAAGAAGATGGATTTTATCGCAGAGCAGTTAAAGGCTCGCGGCGTTGACTGTGTGATTGTTATGACCGGCAAGGCAGCATACGCAACGACGGGCGCGTGGGATTATGTGACCAAAGCGCTGGACGGTCAGGGTATAAGGTATGTGCTTTATAATAAGGTACAGCCCAACCCGGAAACGCAGCAGGTTGACGAAGCGGTGAATATTGGGCGCGAAGCCGGGGCAAAGGCCGTTATCAGCATCGGCGGCGGCAGTCCCATTGACGCAGGTAAGAGTGTGGCAATCCTTTTGGCGTATCCCGGCAAAACCTGCCAGGAGCTTTATGAAATGAGCTTTACCCCTGAGAAGGCCGTTCCGAATATCGCCATCAATCTAACACACGGAACCGGTACCGAAACCAACCGGTTCGCGGTAGTAACCATCCCTGAGAAAGAGTACAAGCCCGCCATAGCGTACGATTGCATCTATCCCCTCTACTCTATCGACGACCCCGCCTTGATGGCCGGGCTGCCCGCCAATCAAACCCGGTATGTATCAATCGACGCTGTAAACCATGTAGTGGAAGGCGCGACGACAATCTTGAACAACCCATTCTCGGTCACCTTGGGCAGAGAAGTCATGGCGTTAGTTGCGAAGTATCTTCCAGCGGCATTAAAGGATCCAAACGACTTAACCGCCAGATATTTCCTTACTTATGCCGCGCTGATAGCAGGCACCGCCTTCGATAATGGGTTGCTGCACTTCACACACGCGCTGGAGCATCCCCTCAGCGGAATGAAGCCGGAACTGGCGCATGGCCTTGGATTGGCGATACTCCTCCCCGCCGTTGTGAAAGAAGCCTATCCGGCAGTAGGCGCCGTGCTGGCTGATTTATTAAGCCCCATCGTTCCCGGTCTGACCGGCGACGCCGGAGAAGCCGCGAAAGCCTCAAAAGGCGTAAGGGACTGGCTGGACTCCGTGGGAGTAACGGAAAGAATGGGCTGTATCGGCTTCACTAAAGCGGACATCCCCAGACTTGTACAGCTTGCCTTTGAAACCCCCGGACTGGCGGGCCTTATCGGCTGCGCCCCCGTTAATAATGATAGGGCCGTAGTAGAAAGGATTTATACGGATTCATTCTAGTCCATTGACCTAGTTAAATTTTAATGTTCAGCGCTCAATTGCTTTCTATTAATAAGTATTTGATGCGCTGAACACCCTAAAATTTAACGCGGTCAATGGACTAGTGTCTTGCGTCATTCAATAACTGTGATATACTACGCCTAAGAGGGGGTATTCATTACCCAAACGCTCCAAAAATCTGTCTGGTTATGGATAACCTCAATACCCATACCATTTCGTCGCTCTATGAAACCTTCTCGCCGGATAGGGCGCGTGCTTTGGCAAGA